>CAXBLH010000017.1:0-26039 GCA_963976315.1 uncultured Dyadobacter sp. | reverse complement strand
CTGAAAAATCAACCTTTAGGTGGCTCACTTTGAGCCGGAATCACTGGCTCACTTTGAACCGGAATATCTAACATATTCATGTCAATAAGGCAAACAGCATTGAAATAGGTTGGGAGATAGTCGAAAACAAAGCAAGACATGAAATGGATGTACTAGCTGTATATAGCGATAAAGTAGTCATTGCAGAGTGTAAAGGCACCAAGTCGCCAACAGAGTATGAAAAAATTGACGTATGGATTACTAAGAAAATACCCGCTTTTAAAAAATGGTTCGAAAAACAAGAGCTATTCCGTAACAAATCTCTCGAATTCGAATATTGGTCAACTTCGGGGTATGAAATTGCCGCAAAAGAGGCGTTGGATGAATTCAAAGATTCATATACAAAGCACAAAGTAAATTACTTTGGTCCATTAGAAATCAGGGCGTTTGCGACACAAATGAAAAATAAGAAATTGAAGGAGTCTTTAGACAATTTCTTTCTTAAATCAAAAGTGTGACCTTAGCCAATGTTTGTCCCTTCTCTCTCTGTTGCACTGAGTAAGGAATAAGGAGAATGACTTCAAACTGCAATAACAGACTTATTATCTACCATGATCAATAATTCTAAGGAAATTTGGAAATGGTTCACCAAAAACCAATAAAAATAGAGGCTCATGAATTAAACAAATAGAAACTAACATAGATTTGTAATTGGTGTAGATAGTTTTCCGCATTTACAACACTGAAATTACCAATATGAGCCTAATACCTCTGCGAAGCTTAATCAAAACCCAACCACCACCCTCCCTAAATCCCCCCCAGTTTTTACAACAATTCTTTTCTTCTTTACATCATACTGATAGTCCACACCTTCCACTAAAACCTGAGCACCGCTACTGATTTTGATTGGTTTCTTATCAGAATGAATATTGAAAATAGAAGGAATTGCCTGTCCGGTTAACTGTAAAGTGATTTGGCCCGGTTGCGCCGCCACATGCAAAGTGGTTGGGCTTTGTGTTTGTGTGTCATAAATTGTGAATTCACTTTTTCCGGCTGGATAGATCACCCAAGTCGTAAAGTTGGCTGAACTGCTATCACCTATGTTGGTATACGGTCGGCTGATATGCATGGGGATTATGGCCCCTTCTTTTACAAAAACGGGAAATTCATCCAATGGGAATTTCTTTTTAAGCTTCGCAGGTCCCGTAATAAGCATTTTGTCATCGAACCAATACCGCCATTTGCCTTCGGGAAGATTCACTTCTCTTTCTAATGCGTCCTCATAAATAGGTGCAATGAGTAAGTCTTCTACAAATAGATATTGGTATTTTCCTTCAATTGGCTTTTGTAATACCCTGCCTCCTTGGTTAGCCGTAACCACATAATTGTACATGTATGGAACCAGTTCAGTATGCAACCAGGAGAATTTCCGGATGATTTCAAGCTGATGAATTGACTTCACTATCCAAAATTAAATTTGACCGGAGTTTTCATAATAATGAATTCACCTACTATTCCTGGATTATTAGATTCAACTATGACTAAAGTGGCTAATACAAAATTTAAAGGTAACGAATCTTTGTTACCACCTGTTTTAAATTTTCTTTTAATTGCAAAAAGTAGAAATCCCAATTGTTCAATTTCTTTAATCGTTTCATCAAGATCATCTCCTAAAACTGCCTTTTCTTTAAAACTCATAAGATCAAATACCTCCACATATTCTTTTAAATTATCAAAAAGATCTGGAATTATATTTTCTTTTGAATTAATTGTACTATCATCAAATAGAGTTGCATGAGAACCGTCAAAAATTGAAACTAACTCTTTTCCAGTTTTCATTCTTTTTAGACTTATGACTTTAAATTTATCATTCGTAAAATATAGAGGGTCAATTGACAAAGTTGCTTTTACCCATTCTTCATGATCGAATTTTATCTTCTTCAATTTTTCCTTATCATAGATTTCAGTAAGGCTATCGATCCTAGTGTGGTCATTTGTACAAAGTAAAATTAAATTATCATAATCATCAAAATTTCTATTGTTAGATCCAATTTTACCTCTAGGTCCATTTTCCTTTCCAGAGATAATATGACATTCTTCGCCTAATATAAGATTATCGCTTCCCTCTATATCTTGCACTAGTTCCAATCTGCATAGTGCACATCTATTCCCCGATTTAGCCCATAATACTTTTCGGGTCCTTGATTTAATAGCCATAATTAAATTTAATTATATTTTTTAGCTAACATTGTTATTTACGGAACCAGTTGCATCTATTTCGCATTAGCCCGTAGGTTTATTTACAATAATATCGAATTTTTATTATCCTGCCACAAAAAAAGAGGTCCATGCAAACCTCTAAAACTCCTTAAAATAAATTTACCAAAAGTCCATAATAGCTCGAACGAATCCGGTTTTTTAGCCTGCCCTGAGCTTGCCGAATGGGTTCAAGCAAACGTTGCCCGCATTTGCTTCATTGTCGGCTTTTCAAGCCCAACGAAGCCTTAGCTGTTGTGTGCTGGCTTTTATTAGTCAATAGACATATTTTTTAATAATTTCTTAAGTGTCTTTTCTCCAACACCTGGAATCTTAGAAATAATCTTTTCAGTTAGCTTTCCATTCTTCACTCTACATTTTATTATTTCTTTGGCAATATTTCTCGAAACTTCTCCAAATGCTTCAATCTCATCCATTGTAGCTTCAAGTAGGCTAGGTCTACTATTTATCTTTTTCCTGTCCAAGTATCCTAATAAGTCAACACATGTCATATAAATATGAAAAACAGTTTTAACAGCTTCAGTACGGTTTATTTTAGTATGAACACCTTTATTAGTCAGCCTGTAACTACTTTGCAAGTAACTACCTAGTAAATCAACATGCATCTTAGCTAATTCTTTGTTCGATTTACTTAGTATTGCATTGTCCATGAATGCCCATATTCTATTAATATAATTTTCTTGATTGAGCTTTCTTCCTTGAACTGGATTTTCGACAGGAGGGTATAGTTTATCTGCAAGTTGCTCCAGAAATCGTCTACAAGTTGTACGAGCTTGTGACCATTCTTCTTCATTGTCAGAAGATACTGCTTTAAATGCAAGCATTAGCATTTCTGCAAGTTCAGGGTCAAGGTCAAATAAAACATCTTCAACGTTATTTTTAAGAAATTCAAAATTGGTCTGAGGTAATGTTTCAAATGCATATTTAGAATGTAATGCACTTGCTTTCTTAAACACAAGTGACTTTACTAACACTATAGTATTTAGTAAATTAGATTGATAATAAGTTCCATCATTACCTTTCTTAAATTTAGCAAAGTCAGCATGTTTTTCTTCTATAAATCCTATATTATCGAATCCCCCACCTGATTTTATGGCTTTAGCAGTTAATTCCTCATTGCCAACAATATTACCTAGTTCGATTCCTACTTCTTTTGTTTCTTTTTCAGCCTTATTAAGTTTCTCTTTTGATTCCTTGTTCTTGTTTCTACTATTTTCTAGATATGCTTCTATTAAGCTAGTCAAAGGAAGAGTATAAGTCGTATTACCTAATTGGATTTCTGTCCAGATTAATATATCTTTTTCGTCAAGCAGTTTGGCAGCTCTATTTAATTTATTAACACAATTAAGTATAGATACTTTTGGATTTTCAATGTCAGATAATAACTCTTCAATTATTTCTATTCCTTTTTCTTTCTTTGATATCATATTTATATATCTGTAATTTGCTATTTTTTAGCTTGCACACAACATTAGTATAACTCCCTAAATATACCCTATGCCGTATATATCGTTATTGTGGATACCTTTTTTTCTGGTAAATATCGAAATTATCTAAATGATCAAGCGGACTCTTTACAACTTTATTATTTACAGACAATACGTGGGTGTAAACTTCGGTGGTTTTACTGCTAATATGCCCCATCATGATCTGTATAATTCGAAGATTTACACCTTCTTGTCATAAGTACAGATTTGATTAGCACACCTTTCCTTATAACATTTTACCTGTTTAGCAATAAGATTTATACGTTCACTCTTTGGTAATCATTCAAAACCCAAGCACCATCCTCCCCATATTACCACCCCCAGTTTTTACAACAATTCTTTTCTTCTTTACATCATAATGATAGTCCACACCTTCCAGTAAAACCTGAGCACCGCTACTGATTTTAACCGGTTTCTTATCAGAATGAATATTGAAAATAGAAGGAATTGGCTGCCCTGTTAACTGTAAAGCGATTTGGCCCGGTTGCGCCGCCACATGCAAAGTGGTTGGGTTTTGAATTTGTGTGTCATAAATTGTGAATTCACTTTTTCCGGAAGGATATATCACCCAAGTGGTAAAGTTGGCTGAACTGCTATCTCCAATATTAGTATACGCGCGGCTCACTTGCATTGGAATAATAGCTCCCTCTTTCACAAAAAGGGGAAATTCATCCAACGGGAATTTCTTTTTAAGCTTTGCAGGACCAGTTATCAGTTCCTGATCATTGAACCAATACCGCCATTTTCCGGCGGGAAATACAACTTCTCGTTCTAATGCGTCTTCATAAATGGGTGCAATGAGCAAATCTTCTCCAAATAGGTATTGGTATTTCCCTTCAATTGGTTTTTGTAAAACCCTACCGCCCTTGTTGGCCGTAACCACATAGTGATACATATACGGAACCAGTTCAGTGTGTAGCCATGAAAACTTTCGGATGATTTCTAACTCCTCTTTACTTCTTTTCCAAAGTGCCCTTTCTCCATGTCCACCGTTCATGAAAAGTCCGCAAAAGGTCGAAAACTGTGCCCAGCGAATGTACAAGCGGGCAGGGATATGATTTCCCGAAAATCCAGCAACGTCCGATCCGATGATGTTATACCCCAATTCTGCACTTTTTAAAATACTTTGAATAGCCGATTCAAACCCCTCAATACCTTCCAACGCAATATCCTGCCCTTTTTCCTTATCCTGACCGCTATCCTCCTTACTTTTCCAGACGTGTTTTTGATCACCCACCCAAGTCACTGGAGCTGCGTCAATAGGTGCAAATCCTTCTGGATGAAACCATCGGTCCATTGAACGCCCCAATGTCACAAATTCGGGATTTGCTTCCAACCCATTTTTGTATTCCTCCCGGTAGTATAAGTCCATATACTGCCGGGTGGATAGCCAGCCAGCACTTGCTTTTTGGTAAAAAAAGGGAAGTGGCCCCACTTGCCCCCGGAATAAAGTTGCAGTTCCGTCCAGTTTCCAGCCGTCTATTCCATAGTCCAACACCTTTTTTTGGAGTCCTTTCCACCAGTTCATGGCACTGGAATCGGTATAATCGATAAATCCACCTTTTCCTTTCCACCATTTGATTTGGCTTCCATTACCAATCAGAAACTGATTATCCGCCGCTTGTTGAAACCAATCCTCCGAATTTTCAATTTTGGTATCCTTGCTATGGCTATCGACCATGGAAGTCATCCATAATACGGTTCTGTATCCTTTTTCCTGTAAATTGGTAAACCATTGGGCGGGATGCGGATATTTGGTCGTGTCTACCTCAAAGTCATTGTATCGGGTAGACCAAGGACTATCAATTAATATGGTGCGAACCGGGATATCGTGTTTTTTATATCCTTCCAATAGTTCGTCCACGTATGCCCCAGTATTCACATCGTCTTCCCAAAGCCAGCATTCCAGTGCCCAAGCTGGCGTGAGCGGTGGATTACCGTGCCTTTGCGCATTAAAAGGAATGCCCCAAAGTGGTAAAATGAAATAAAAATAACAAAACGTGATCAATACCGTAATTATAATCAATCCGTATTTTAGTATCTTTTTCATAAAACTGGAAGATTCTTAATAAACATAAATTGGATTGCTGTAAATCCAGGGCACCAACTCGTCTCTTAATTTTAGGCGGGCAACTATCCGGTAATTTCCTTTTTGATTTGCCAAATTATACGAATAGGAATAGGTATCCGCCTTGCTATCGATCAATTTTCCGTTTCTAAAAAGTTCGAATTGTACCGGGTAAGGCGAAACTACCTCTAATGACTTGGTATCGGCAATCAGAATCGAATCTCCCATGATTCCGTTGATTTTTCCAGCTTTACTTTTACCATAAAACTCAAATCCCTTTGCTTCTGCCAAGCTCTCAAAGGCAATATATGCATGCCCCTTGACAAGCTGATTCCTGAGTGCTCTACTTGAAAGTGTGTCAGCGAAAATATGGGTATTTACAAAATTGAAAGAATGAAAATAAGTGTCCAACTCCATTTTAAAGGCCCATCCCGCTATGTCAGGGTTACCTAGCAGCCATTTTTCAATCCAACCCGGCTTTACAATTTTTATAGTTTTGGCATTGGATCCTACCCATTCCACATTTCCATCCTGGGTATATCTGGCCCTTATACTTTGATTATTATGCGCATCCACAGCTGCCATTCCCACGATTCTTCGTACAGTATTGAGGGAGTCCCAACGAGCCAGAATATCCGTTTGTTCATCAAAAAGATAACGATAACTCCAGTCCCGGTATTTACCACTATTGATCATGCCATTCAATAAAAAACCAACTGGACTTTTTTCATCTATCAAATCGGTATGAATGTTATAAATCTCCATGCCTTGATAATCCGGATTAGCCCAATCGTGCTTAGGGTTTTCTGAATGAAGGTAAAACACCATTCCGTCGTTACTTACGACGTCGTGAATAATCTGGTTACGATCCGTTGACCAATCTATGATCGTATTTCTCATGGGGGTCACCATCATGCTGGTACCAGGAGATTCTGTTCCCGATTCAATGACTACGCCCTCAAAAGTGCCGTGTATTCCTCTTGGAAATGTATCCAGCTCAGCCATCCGATGATCGGCCAGGAAAATAAAATCCAGTTTCGCCTGATGAGCGGCAGGTAATATCTCTTCCAAAATTCCTCTGCTATCATGGGAACGGTAGGTATGCGAATGTAAAACACCCTGATAATCTTGTAGATCTATGGTTTTTTGAGGCTTTTGGTACTTTGTTTTTAGTTCAGCCCTTTCTTTTTCCAGCTCAGGATAAATAATGAACCGGTTCCACAAGGGTTTTGCAATAATAAAAAGCAATATTAGGGCGAGAAGTACCAACATGGCCTTTAAACCAAAGACTATGATTCGGATTCCCTTTTTTATAGCATCCATTGGAATTGAAAATCAAATTGAAAGACCATAGAAGTTCTCAACAGTTGATTTCTAATTAGAATCGAAGACTATTCAGACAATTTGTTTTTGACAAGACGTCCTTATAGGGCTAAAACAGGAAATTAAGACTTAAAAAGGGGGTAAAACTAGTACTCTGATTTCAGATCCTGTTTAAAAATTAACCAATTCTATCATTAAAATTTAAAAAGGCACTCAGTAGTTTCTACGATTTGGGCTGTTATCATTAGTTTTCGTTAGTCGCGAAAAAGCAGAAGCCTTTTAAATGGCGGATGGGTATAACTGAGCTACTTTAAAATCGTCTGGATTGGAGGAGTGTTCAAATGCAGAAACAAATTTTGAAGATTCCTGGTATTGGTTATCTGGGGAGTATATAAAAAATCCAGCTCCATTATTTAAAAGCCCGATAACGTTTTTATAGTCGGCCATGGAGACAGCGGGACAGCCTAGGCTTCTGCCAAGTCGGCCGGTGTTTTTGATAAAAGTTTCGCTTACATAATCAGCCCCGTGCAATACAATTGCCCTTTCTAGCGCTTTGTCATTAATTCCTTTTTCAAGCCCTTCCATTTTTAATGAAAGACCATGTTTGCCCTGATAAGTACCCAAAGTGCGATAAAAACCTAAACTGGATTGGTACGATTCATTACGATTGGAAAAACGGTTAGCATATTCATCACCTGAATTTCTGCCGTGTGCTACATAGGTGTTCAGCAATATTTTTCCTGCTACCAAATCAAGTATATACAATCTTTTCTTGGTGGAAGATTGGCTAAAATCGGCGATGGCTAAAATTGGCTTGGAGAAATTCAAGTGGTTAAAACCATACCAGGCATATGCAAACGCTTTTTCAGACAAACCTTTTGACTTTAAGTCCAGGGACTCATAAACTGTTTTCCAGTGTGGCTTCAGGAGCGTACTATCAATAGTGGTCTCTAAAGTGTCAGCGTTTGTTTCGACAGAAATTACTCCAACACTATTGGTTTTAAAGCCAAGAGAGATAAAAAGGGAAACAGAAAGTACTAGGGCAATAATTGATGCTTTGGACATTATAAAAATTTTATCAATTCAAATTAACAGTCTGGAACTGATAGGAGTTGGGGATGCAAAGGTACTGAATTTTCTGCATAGTACTCAAAACGGTAATGAAATCGCTTTATTGCCTACTACATTTACTTTTAAGGTTTGGATGGATAAGAAAGTGGGGATGGGAAGTATTGAGGCTAGGTTTTTTTTATCAAATTACCCTTGTGACTTTTGAATAGAATGAAGTAATTTGGCCTTACTCGTGAACACATTGACAAAGCAAATATTATGGAAGATTTAAAATTCCCAATCGGACGTTTTGATTTTAAGGAGGAGTATTCTGGTGAAAAACTCGTGAAGGTACTTGACGTGATTAAAACTAGTCCGGAGGAGTATCGAAAATTGACGGCCAATTTGTCGGCTGCTGATTTAAATAAAACCTATCGCGAAGGAAGCTGGACAGTACAACAATTGGTCCATCACGTTGCAGATATGCATATACTTCACTTTTTGAGGCTCAAAAGTGCACTGACGGATCCAAATTACAAGGAATCTACGATGGTTAAAATGGATGGCTGGGCAGCTACTTCCGATGCTACTGATTTTCCGATAGAGAGTTCACTTGCAATTTTGGATGGAATCCATCACAGGTATGCCAAATTGGGTAGTGCGCTCTCTGAAGAGCAATATGAGATAACCTATTTTCATCCTGTGCGAAATTTGTACTATTCGCAACGCCAAGCATTGGCGCTTACTGCTTGGCATTCGGAACACCATTTGGCACATATCAAAATTGCGCTAGGGCTCCTATAAAAATATCCAGTAAGCTCAAACATGGTGGCTTACTGGATATGCCTATTTAGTAATTATTAAAGATCCAACTTTAATGCTGCCAAAGCCGAATTAATAAAACTAATCTCCTCTTCGGAAATGTTCACATTCATACTTTCAGCATTCTGAATTGCTTGTTGGCTATTTCTTGCGCCGGCAAGTGCAATCGTAATACCAGGTTGTTCAACCGTCCAACGGAGCACAAGTTGGCCCAGTGAAATGGAGTGTTCGTTTGCCAAAGGTCTTATTTTGTCTAAGAAAGCATTGATTTTTATAAGATTTTCTTGCTTATAAACTGGCAAAACTGCCCGCTGATCATTGGCTGCGAACTGATGATCTGGTTTTATTTTCCCTGTCAAAATACCTCTTTCCAATGGACTGTAGGCCAAAATTCCTTTTCCATTTTCAATAGTATAGGGAACCGTTTCTGCTTCAATACCTCTTTTTAACATACTATAAGGTACTTGATTAGAGGCCAAATCGACATATTTATCGGCTTCACGCATCATCTCTGCGGTATAATTACAAACGCCTGCAAACCTTACTTTTCCCTGTTCAATGAGTTTCTGAACGGCTTCCATGGACTCTTGGATAGGAGTTGTTTTTTCAGGCCAATGGATTTGATAAAGATCAATGTAGTCCGTTTTTAATCGTTTTAAGCTATCCTCGCACTCTTTGATAATACTTTCTTTACCGGCATATTTGTAAATATCAATAGCCTGGCCACTATTGTTCTGGCTGTGCATGGCGAAGTCGCCTTTCTTAAGATCCCAGCGCATGCCATATTTGGTTAATATCTGGACAGAATCCCGCGGTACATCCTTGATAGCTTCCCCTACAATTTCTTCACTCAAACCTTGGCCATAAACTGGAGCCGTGTCTATACTTGTTACGCCGGCATGATAGGAGTCCCGAATGGCCTTGATGGCGTCCTCTTTTTCTGTACCGCCCCATAGCCAACCGCCAGCTGCGAAAGCACCAAATGTAATTGCGGACAGGGTCAATGTATCGTTATTCTTGTTACTATAGAGTTGTCTGTATTTCATAACTTCATTATTTTTAAATGTAACTTGCAGCTTAAAGGTTGTTTAATTTATGACTGTTTGAATTATTTATTGCTTGTTTTTTCGAGACCATTGTATGTTGAATGAGGGTGATTTTTATAGCGTTAAGAGAGATTGTTCGAAAAATTCAATAGAACTCCCAGCCCTCGGTTGCACGCAAATAACATCATCAACCTATATGTTTGGTAATAAACAAGTGAAAAAATTGTACCACTTTCAACGTGTGGTAGCGATTCATAGCGTTAAATAAGGGCTAAACTGGATACCGTGCAAGGCCTTACTAAATTGTGAGTAACAAATAAAACTATAAAGAAATGCGTAAAACAAGCTCCACTAATTTTATTAATCAAACATTTTTAGAAGAGAAATGCACCTTAAATGAACTGATCAATTTGTTGAGTAAGAGGTGGTTGACGGATGTGCTCTTTAGTATTGAAGAAGGCAATAATCGTTTTTCTAGTTTAAAGGAAGATGTAAAACTAATTAGTGATAATATGCTGGCCAATAGGTTGAAACTTTTGGAACAATATGGATTAATTATACGGGTGGAAAATAAGTCGGAAGTACCTTATCGAATTGAATATTCATTAACGGAGAATGGTGAAAAACTCAGTGAGCATCTGGATGTGCTTTGCAAGTTTTCGGAATTTGACCTAAAAATGAAGGTGTAATTCAAAGGGTACTAAGAAAATTTTAAGTATTCATTTTCCAGAATGATTTAGTGTTTAGCCCAAATGATAGCCTTACTTTTAACATTAAAAATAAGTTACTATTCCTAAATCCATTAACATGATGATCTCCAAACTGAGGTTTGTTCTTCCTTTATTTCTTCTATTGTGTCTGTCCGCGGTTAATGTTGCTTATGCCAAAGGAGATTTTTACCAAATCAAAATTTATCACCTAAAAAGCGCAGAACAGGAAAAGACGGTTGATGCGTTTTTGGAGAATGCATATCTGCCCGCTTTACACCGTAATGGCATCAAAGACGTAGGTGTTTTTAAATTATTGCCCTGTAAAGAAGGTACAGGGGAGCTCGCTGAAAATTTAATTTATGTATTTATTCCGTTTAAATCAAAGGCTGATTTCTTTAAGCTCGAAGGTAAGCTGGAAGCGGACAAAAAGCTAGCCGCTGAGGGTAAAGCATATCTGGATGCCATTTATACGAATCCACCTTTTGAAAGAATCGAAACTATATTATTAGAAGCCTTTACAAAACATCCAAATTATGTACTTCCGCTTTTAAAAGGGCCGAAGGCGGAGCGGGTTTATGAATTGCGAAGCTATGAAGGGCCTACTGAAAAGATTTCAGCCAATAAAATTGATATGTTCAACACCGGCGACGAAATGGGGCTGTTTAAACGTCTAGGATTTAATGGGGTGTTTTATGCCAAGGTAATTGCGGGAAGTACCATGCCTAACCTGATGTACCTGACTACCTTCGAAAATGTGGAAGAACGCGATAAGCATTGGGCTGCTTTTAGTAAAGATGATTATTGGCAAAAACTTTCAAAAATGCCCCAGTATCAGCACAATGTTTCCAAAAATGTTACCAAGTTTCTAAGACCGACCGATTATTCGGATATATAGAGAATGGTACTATTGAATATAAATAGAGCCTGTGTTTCGCGGAACTCAGGCTCTATTTATGTTAACTATAAATCCGTCTTAATTTGATATTCTCTACGGGGCGAATAATCAGAGGAATTTTTTCAATCTTCACCGAGCTACTATCTAGTCCGAACCACTTGTCTTCGGGCGTTGTAAAATCCTTTACAAAGAAATAAGTTTTCATCACCAGCTGTTCGAAGAATGGAAGATCATTCTCAAAAGAAAGGAATCTTTCCAGTACTACAAATCGGAAATCGCCGGTAATATTTTGACGACTCAATGATTCGTAACGACTGGTAATGTCGACCTCCTTGTTGAGTACCATGTCTTCCACAACTTTTCTAAAAAACAGGTTGATTCGTTGTTCCACACGGAAGCCGAGGCGGAAGTTGATTTTGATTACATTATCATCCGTATCTTCATCGGATAATACCTTGTATTCCATTGTATACGGGTCATCAGTGGTATCTACATGGATAAACCAGTAAACATCTGCACGTTTGGGGCGTTTTTGGAAAATGGAATAGATAACCTTGGTTTCTATCTCAGATGCCCGTGAAGCATTGGTCATAAATACCAAGTGAGTGGCATATTTGGGGATACTAATGTCTCTACTTAGTTCATGTAAAGCAGGCAGGAAAGTGTCCAGTTTGGTGTATTCTGTTAAGCGTAATTTGATATAAAAGGCCGTTAACCAGACCGTCATTAAGCTGGCGACCACAATGGCTATGAGTAAAGTAAACCAACCACCATGCGAAAACTTTAATAAATTAGCCCCTAAAAACGCACCTTCGATGCTTAGGTATAGAATTAAGAAAACAATGACTAAATAAAGATTGACCTTCTTAATATAAAGGTAATAGGACATCAAAAGGGTGGTCATAATCATGGTAAGGGTTATGGCTAGTCCATACGCTGCTTCCATATTTGCGGATTCTTTGAAATACAAAACAACCACCGTACAACCTAACCATAGCAGCCAATTGATACTAGGAACATAGAGTTGCCCTTTTTGATCACTGGGATAAACGAGGCGAACCTTGGGCCAAAAGTTCAAACGAATGGCTTCTGAAATAAGGGTAAAAGAACCTGTGATTAAAGCCTGGCTGGCTATAATTGCAGCGAAAGTTGCGATCACTACACCCGGTAATAACCACCATTCTGGCATGATTTCATAAAATGGTTTCCTCCCTGATAAAAGGGTTCCAGTTTGGGTTAACAACCATGCTCCTTGTCCTAAGTAGTTGATAATTAAGGTGGATTTTACCATCGTCCAGCTTACACGAATATTGTTCTTTCCGCAATGACCCAAGTCGGAATAGAGTGCTTCTGCTCCTGTAGTACAGAGAAATACAGCTCCTAGCATCCAAAAACCGCCGGGGTGATTTGCCAGTAATTGGTACCCATATATTGGATTGAATGCTTTTAGTATTTCAAGGTGTTCGATGATTTGACTAAATCCCAAAATTGCCAGCATGGAAAACCAAACAATCATGACGGGGCCAAAAGCACGGCCTACCACTTTGGTGCCAAATGCTTGGATAAGAAAAATTCCTGTGATAATAGCCAGTACAATAGGGATAATCTGGATATGCGGGTAAATAATTTCAAGCCCTTCCACGGCCGATGAAATCGAAATAGGGGGAGTAATAATACCATCTGCTAATAAAGTACTTCCGCCTATAATAGCCGGAACGGTGAGCCAACGGGCATGCTTTCTAACTAATGCAAATAGCGCAAAGATTCCGCCTTCTCCTTTATTGTCTGCTCTGAGTATTAATATTACATATTTAACAGTGGTTTGTAAGGTAAGTGTCCAAATAATGCAGGATAAAGCTCCAAAGATTATTTCTTCCGAAATTACTTCATTGCCAATAATGGCTTGCATCACGTAGAGAGGACTTGTGCCTATATCTCCATAAATAATACCAAATGCTACTAGTAGGCCTGCTGCCGATACTTTGTCGATTTGATGCTTTGATTCCATGTACTTTGATTGATATTTGGGCGAAAGTTAGGAAACCCATTGCAAACAAAGTAATAGATTATCGAAAATATATTCGATAAGTATATATATGCCTAAAAAAAAGTTACAAACAACAAATAGGCATTAAGCCCAATGATGATTATTGAAATAGTCCAACTAACAAATTTTAGAAAATAGGTATTTGCAAATTCCCCCATTATACTTTTGCTGGATGTGAAAACCACCAAAGGTACCACGGCAAAGCTTAACTGTAAGGACAATATAACCTGGCTTAAAACCAATAACTCCGCAGTACCTCTTTCGCCATACAAATAGGAAATAATAAGTGCAGGAATGATGGCAATCCCGCGAGTAATAAGTCTGCGCATCCATGGTTTTAGCTGTATATTCAGAAACCCTTCCATGACGATTTGTCCCGCTAAGGTACCGGTAAGTGTAGAACTTTGCCCCGATGCTAATAAGGCCAATGCAAAAAATATACTTGCTAAGCTAACTCCTAAAACTGGGTCGAGGAGGTGATAAGCGTCTGTGATGTCGGCGATTTCGAAGTGTCCGTTTTTGTGGAAAGCTGCCGCCGCCAGGACTAGTATGGATCCATTGATAAAGAATGCCAATGCTAATGACACTGTTGAGTCAATAGTAGCAAATTTTATGGCCGACTTTTTACCTTCATGGTCCCGATTGTAAGCCCGGGTTTGAACAATACTACTATGTAAATATAAGTTATGTGGCATTACAGTAGCTCCTAAAATACCAATGGCGATGTACAGCATTTCTGGATTGGCAATAATCTCTTTTTTGGGTATTAATCCTCCTGCCATGGCTGCCACCGATGGATGGCTCACGATCATTTCATAAATAAATGAAAGTAAAATTACACCCATAAGGCCTGCTATTATACTTTCAATGATACGAAATCCTTTTTCTTGAAAATACAGTACTAATAATACATCGAATGCCGTGAAAACCACCCCCACGGGCAATGGTAAACCAAAAAGTAAATTGAGGGCAATGGCCGAACCAATTACTTCGGCAAGGTCTGTGGCGGCAATCGCAATTTCCGAGAGTACCCACAGTACCATAGAAACAGGTCGAGAATAATAGTCACGACATGCTTGGGCCAAATCACGACCGGATGCAATACCTAATTTTAAGGAAAGATGTTGAAGCAACATCGCAAATAGATTGGAAATCAGAATGACAGATAATAGTGTATATCCGAACCGAGAGCCACCTTCAATGTCCGTTGCCCAGTTTCCTGGGTCTATATAACCCACTGCGACTAGGAGTCCTGGTCCGGTAAAGGCCATTAATTTTTTCCAAAAACCAGCATTTGCAGGTACAGGAATACTAGCGTGTACTTCGGGTAAAGAAAGCCTTCTGTTTTTATCGGTATGTATGTTATTATTCAAAGAATTTTCAGGAATTAGATGTCTTTATTTTTTTTATATCAAACTGGAAAAACAATTTGACTAATTGAAAACAAAGATAACCAAATGATTAAATATATTTTTAGGTATGTCTAAATTTTTTTAAATCTAAATAGTAAATTGTATTTTTGCCTTTTGTCGCCTACTACGGGTTTTGAAATATGATGCAGAATTCTTTTACAGAAGAAAATTACTTAAAAATAATACACGGCTTGTCGGGAAGAGACGGGCTTGAAGTAACTACCAACGCGCTTGCCGAAAGTACCTCAACCAGAGCGGCTTCGGTTACCGATATGCTTAAAAAGCTGGCGGAAAAGGGTTTGATTAACTATAAAAAATACCAAGGGGTAACTCTGACCCCACTGGGAGAAAAAGTAGCAATCGGGGTCATACGTAAGCATCGCTTGTGGGAGGTCTTTATGGTGGAAAAACTCGGATTCGGATGGGATGAGGTGCATGATATTGCAGAGGAGCTGGAACATATCCAGTCGGATCTGTTAATAGAAAGGTTAGATATTTTCCTCGGAAAACCTCGATTTGATCCGCATGGTGACCCCATTCCGGATGCAAAAGGCAATTTGATGGAGCCTGATTATCGTACGCTTACGGATGTTGCAGTGGGCGAAAAAGTGCTTATGATGGGAGTAATGGATCATGCTACTGCCTTTCTGCAGCATTTGGATCGATCGGGTATAACATTGGGCTGTATACTGGAAGTGATGGATATAAATGAATATGATAAATCGGCTTCTGTACAAGTAAATGGTGAAAAAACGTTGTTCATTAGTATGGAGGTTTCAAAGAACTTACTAGTACAACGAAGATGATTCATCGCCCACTATGAAAATATTAGATCGTTACCTGATCAAAAATTTCCTGATCACTTATTTTTTCGTTGCTTTTGTAATTGTATTAATCATTTGTATGATTGACTACACCGAAAAGGTGGACGATTTTTTGGATAAGCAAGCGCCTATGAAGGCGGTTATTTTTGACTATTACCTTAATTTAATACCCTACTGGATTAATTATATAAGTCCACTAATGGTATTTATTGCCACTGTTTTCTTTACATCCAGAATAGCAGCACGCACCGAAATTGTAGCGATGCTTTCTAGTGGAATCAGTTTTACCAGGATTCTACTCCCGTATATGATGGGCGCAACGGTACTAGGATTAGTGACTTTTGTGCAGGTTGGATGGATACTCCCTTTGGCAAATAAGGTTCGTAATAATTTTGAAAAGACTTATGTAAAACAGGAATTCTATTTTAATGGACGCGATGTGCATATCACCATTGCACCGGATGTGTATGCTTACTTGGAAAGCTATAACAATGCCACCAATACGGGTAATAAGTTTACAATGGAAACCGTATCGGGAACAAACTTGATTCAAAAATTATCGGCCGATAAAATTGTTTGGCAGGATAAGAAAGGAAAGTGGCTGCTACAAAACATCCGAGTGAGAACTTTGGATAGTCTAAGCGAAAAAATTACTTATCCTGCGGATACGGATACGACCATTAATTTAACTCCTAAGGACTTTGAAAGTGATTACCGGTTGTTCGAAACCTTTACTTTACCGGAACTTAACGATTATATTGAACTGCTGAAAAGTCGTGGTGCTGACGGGCTCGAAGTTTATTTAATTGAAAAATATACGCGATTTACCCAACCATTTGCCATCCTGATACTCACCGCAATTGGGGTAATTGTTTCGGGGAGAAAAAGTCGGAGAGGGGTTGGCCTGCAAATAGCACTCGGCTTTATGCTGGCATTCATTTATATTTTATTTTTCCTTTTATCAAAAGGAGTGGCGGAAGCCGGTAATATAAATACTTTGTTGGCAGTGTGGCTACCGAATATTGTATTTTCATGTATCGGCGTAATTTTATATAAAACACTTCCACGCTAATAAGCTATGGTGAATTCCGGAAATTTAAAATCGTACCTCCATCTGCACGTATTAGTATTAATTTGGGGGTTTACCGCAATAGTTGGACTCTTGGTAACTGTTTCTCCTGTTGTTTTGGTATTTTACCGTACAATTCTATCAGCCATTGCTTTGGCTATTTTGTTATGGGTACGAAAAACTCCATTTACCAATCTAACGAAGGCTCAGGTACTTAAAATGCTATTAATCGGGTCAATATTGGGTGCTCATTGGATACTTTTTTTCGCATCTGCCCGAGTTTCAACAGCCTCGGTTTGCTTGGCGGGCATGGCTACTACCTCACTTTGGACCAGTTTAATTGAACCTATTGCTTATCGGCGAGCGGTAAAACCACTGGAAGTGGGGTTAGGTTTGCTTGCGTTTTCAGGGTTGTATGTCGTCTTTAAATTTGAATTTGACCATGCATTAGGATTGGCGTTGGCCGTTGCTTCGGCGATTCTTGCTGCTGTTTTCACGGTTGCAAATAGTAAATTCATAAAAAAACATTCATTACTTTTTATGAAATGGTAGGCGCTAGTTTGGTGTCTCTTTTAGGTTGTATGGGTTACTATTTATACGCACCGGAAATAGTAGGGCATTTGCTTCCTGTTGCTACGGACTGGATTTGGATCTTGTTTTTAGCCCTGGTATGCACCGTTTATGCCAACACCATGTCCACTCAATTAATGAAGCAATTTACAGCCTATCTTATCAATTTGACTATTAACCTAGAGCCCGTATACGGTATTGCACTCGCGTATCTGATTTTTGGAGAAAAAGAAATAATGACCCATGGTTTCTATATGGGGACCTTATTGATTTTAATGGCCGTACTGTTGTATCCTGTTTTGAGCCGAGGTTTAAAGTTAAAATCAAAAGCACAGGTTTCGGGTTAGAAGTTTACCTTTGAGTAAGCTTATTTCTAATAGATAGGATTTAAATTTAAATCCATAAACATAAAGCCTATTTTTGCGGCAGAAACTAATTAAAGATAATAATGAGTATTCCACGATTGCTATTGGTAATACCCTGTTACAACGAAGAGGCCATATTGCGTTTGACATATCAAACTTTGAAGCAGTACTATGGCTCCATCATGGCCGAAGGTATAATTGCAAAGGATAGTAAGTTATGTTTTGTAAATGATGGCAGTCGTGATAAAACTTGGAATATTATTGAGGCTTTATCCGAACAGGATGAACAAGTGATTGGTGTGAAATTGTCAAGGAATTTTGGTCATCAAAGCGCTATACTGGCCGGCTTGGAGAGCCATATCAATGATTTTGACTGCTTTATTACGATTGATGCCGACTTACAAGACGACATTCAAGCCATTACTGGCATGATCGCGAAATACAAAGAAGGGGCAAGAATTGTGTATGGAGTGCGTTCCGATAGGGAAAAGGACAGTTGGTTCAAAAGGACAAGTGCCGAAGGTTTTTACAAAATCATGCAAAAAATGGGTGTTCCTTTGGTATTTAATCATGCCGATTTTCGATTAATGGATCAAAGAGTACTTTTGGAGTTGGGTAATTTTAAGGAAATAAATCTATTTTTAAGAGGCATTGTGCCTTTAATCGGATTTAAAAGTGACAAAGTTGAATATAGCAGATTAGAACGCCAGGCAGGAGAAACTAAATACCCGCTTAATAAAATGCTGCTATTTGCATGGAATGGAATTACTTCCTTTTCCACCTTTCCGATGCGTCTGGTACTGTATTTCGGTTTTTTTAATTTTTTGATAGCAATGGCTATTGTGGGGTATATTTTGTTTTCCTATATGTTTGGTTTCACGGTTCCTGGTTGGACATCTACGATGTTGCCAATTACCTTTTTTAGTGGTTCCAATATGATGGCCTTAGGTTTGATTGGAGAGTATATCGGCAAAATTTATGAAGAGGTCAAAGGTAGGCCTCGCTATATCATCGAAAAAATTGTTAATGAATAGTTTATACAAAAAGTACCGTGTACTTGGTAATTGGTTGAATATTGCGTTGATGGCAATCGTTTTAGTGCCGTTATTGGTGTTGGCTCGTTATAACCATCCTTCTCCTGCCGACGACTATTGCTATATAGATACCGTTTTTAAATACGGGTGGTTTGAAGCCATGAATTATTATTATTCTGGCTGGACGGGTAGGTATTTTGGGATATTCCTAAATCATAGCAATCCGCTAATAATACATTCTATCCTAGGCTTTAGAATATTGTCAGCTATTCTTCTAATAGCAATGGTTTTTAGCTTATATGTACTCATCAGGCACCTTACGCCTACATTGTCTCGACTAGCGCACTTAGGCTTTTCAAGCGTTATATTTTTTCTGTATATTTTGAAAATGGCTAGTATTGTGGAGGCATTCTATTGGATGGCTGCATTTGTTACTTACACTATACCCAATATTTTTACTTTATTTTGGATTGTCCTCGTGCTGCGATGGTATCGAAAAGACTCTCAACCTGCACGGAACTATTTAGCCATAGTAGCAGGTTTTTTGGTGTTTGCTATCATCGGAAGTAGTGAAACCAACTTGTTGGTAATCCTTTTGCTCATTGCCTCTTGGTGGTTCTATAAATTGGTTTTTAGCCGACAAGTCGATCGTTTCATGATTGGGATGTTAATAGTAGCCATTTTCTCTTCCTATCTGTTTTTTAGTTCTCCTGGAAATCAGGCCAGAATGGGGGGGAATCCATTGGGCGGCGATTTGGTATTTTCAATGGTATCAAGTTTTCAGAAATTTGCCGTGTTAGCCTATGAATGGATCTTTAAATCTCCCTTGCTTTTCTTCACTATTTTTTGGTTGTATATTTTATCAAAACTGTCAGTTGGTGCTAGGAAATATTTTGCAATGCCTGTGTGGTTTGTATTGTTAGTTTTTATTGGGGTAGTAACGGCACAACTATTTCCTTCCTATTATGGGGTGGGGATTGAGCCAACGCCTCGGGTTATAAATTGTGTTTATTTCTTCTTTTTAGTGGGTTGGTTTTATTGTTTTGGCGTGGTATTTCACCAATTTAAACTTGGGGAAACTAACTTTCTTTCCCTATCCAATTGGCGGTTTGGGGCATTGTACGGAATTTTATTACTAATGGTGGCCTTGGGCTTTTATAGAAGTAATAACGTCAAAGTGATTTATTTTGACATTTTGAAAGGAAGAGCTGCGGCCTTTAGCAAAGAAAATGACCAGCGATATGAGCTATTAAAAACTTCAACAGAAAGTATATTGTATGTCCCTGCCCTTGTTGAAAGACCGCAAACGCTGTTTGTGGAGGACCTGAAAACCGATAAAGACCATTGGTGGAACAAATGCATGGCCGGATATTTTGGAAAAGAGGCAATTTACGTGATCGAATAGAAAGTGACTTTTACTAAAAAATATATTTTAATTGCCTTAGGCTTATTGCCAGTCCTTTTTTGGATGGCTGTTATCGGATATTATTCGGTTGATTTGCCGTGGTACGACGATTTTGATCCATTTCCCGACTTTCTAAGGAGCTGGAACAATGCCGCTACGTTTTCTGATAAACTCTATTATCTGTTTCTTCCGAATAATGAACACCGGATGGTAATTGGTAAGCTGGTATCCTTGGCTTATTATGGCGTAACAGGTAAGCTTAGTTTTAATTTTCTGAATTATGCTGGTGCTTGCTTTACCTTAGGAACTGCCTATTTGTTTTGGCTTTCCTTCCGAAAAATGAAGTTACCCTGGTTTTACTTTATACCTGTTCTATTACTGCTTTTTCAATTACAATACCACTTGGTGTATTTATGGGCAATATGCAGCTTGCAGCACCAGCCGGTGGTGTTTTTTCTTTGTCTGTCCATGTTTTTCCTTTCTAAGGAAAAACTCCTTTTAGCAATTTTAGCAGCTTTTGCTGCCAATTTCGCTATGAGTAATGGAATTTTCGTTTGGGCAGCTGGAATAGTGGTTTTAATACTGAATTCCAATTACAAGCATTTGGTTGTGTGGGTACTAGCTGCTGGGTTGTCTGTCTTTTTATACTTCCATGGTCTTACTACGTTGGGAAATGAGGCCAGCATTTTATACTTTAAAAAGTATCCTCATCTATCAGTTTTGGGCTTTTTTGCCTTTTTAGGGGGGCTTTTTGATCTGTTGCCGAATCGAAGAATTGAAATCCGAACTGCATTACCGATTCTAATGGGGTTTATTTTTATGATTTGGATCGTGAAATGGTTATGGTTTTGGTTAGTGAACTGGTGGAATACCAACTTTAACAGAACCTATTTCGTACAAGATATTAAGCGATTGGAGCCAGCGACAGTTTTTTTGTTGGGCGTTATGTCTTTTTTGCTGGCTAATGCTTTGGTAATTGCTTTATTGCGTCCAAGGTTTGGTTTCTTTGTAATGGTGGTGAGTAATTATAAGTTGTATCCTGCCCTTTTTTTGGGAGTAACTTATTTGGCATATATCTCACATCAAAAATCGGTGAATTGGCAACAAATTGGCTACAAAGTCGGGATGTTTGTAAGTTTATGTATTTGGGGATTTTCTATTTACAGCTATTTGCCAGAAGTGGCCGAGCGAAGCAAATATTTGACCGTTAATGGCTGGAATCAGAATCATAATGGATTTGGCTTAGGCCATGTTCCTTTATCTGAGGGTGCGGAATATGTAGACAAATTGATGAAGGAACTGGTGGTACAGAAGATTTACAGCTATCCAGAATCTACCAATGCCGTAGCAAAAGTTGCACAAGGATTGACCAATTCCTTACAAGCTTCAAATCCAGTGACTTTAAAAGTAGAGCAAGATGAAATTATGATTCAGGAAATGAATGGGGAGCCTTATTTATTGAAAAGTAAAGACAGGTATGCATTTGTGAAAAATGAGGATCATCTTTATTTATTCAAACTGAAACAACATATTTACTCTGGGAGGAATTTACTAAGGCTGTATGAAAAGGGATCGGTAGTTCAGATTCAAAAGTCAATACTTCCGTCAGGAACTTTTAAGGTAGGTTATGTAGAAATGAACGGGGAAACAGGAAACGGTGGTATTCTGGGTAATATAACAATTCCATAAAATAAGGTTTCTTTCTAAAAATTAGCTGAAAGGTGTATTTTTGCCTCACAAAACCGACAAACATAATACGAGCATATTGGAAATTCCACAAATATCTATAGTAGTTCCACTATACAATGAATCTGAAACTTTCCCCTACCTGGTAGCGAGGCTCAATGCAGTAATGGATGCTAGCGAGCTCCGTATTGAGGTTGTTTTGGTAGATGATGGGAGTAAAGATGATACAGCACTCCGGATAAGGCAGCTGGCACTCACGGACGATCGGTATCATGGGGTCCTATTGTCTAGGAATCATGGTCATCAGCTCGCACTTACTGCTGGAATTGCCTCTGCAAAGGGGTCGGAAGCTCTTTTTGTAATAGACGGTGATTTACAAGATCCACCAGAGTTATTGCCTGCTTTTTATAAGGTTTTGAAGCAAGGAAACGACGTAGTGTATGCCGTACGGAAAAAAAGAAAAGAAGGTCCCTTCAAAAGAATGGCTTACCATACCTTTTATAGAATTTTGAAATCAATTTCCTATGTGGAAATACCACTAGATAGTGGTGATTTTGCCATGATTAGCCGGCGTGTAGCGGATGTACTGAACAAAATGCCCGAAGAAAGCCGCTACCTAAGAGGGATGCGGTCTTGGATTGGATTTAATCAAGTAGGCTTTGAATATGAAAGAGATGCTAGGGCCGCGGGCGAATCTAAATATAGTTTTAGCCAATTATTCAAATTAGCATATAATGGCATTTTTAATTTTAGTGAGTACCCTGTTAAGTTTATGAGCAGAGTAGGGGCTGTGGCGATTGTTATTTCCTTGGTTTATTTTTTAATAGTAGTTGCTAAAAAACTATTCTTCACACAAGTTATCGAGGGATTTACTGCCTTGCTTTTTGTTATAATTTTATTCAGCGGAGTACAATTAATGGCTCTAGGTATTATTGGTGAATATGTACTACGCATATTTTTCCAGTCGAAAAACCGGCCATTATTCATTGTTAAGGAGGAAATAGTTAATAAAGAATACATATAATGCTGTTCAATTCCATTCAATTTCTTATATTTTTTATTGTAGTAACGCTGGCTTATTTTAGCTTGTCGTGGCGTGGACGGTGGATGTTGCTGTTAGCAGCTAGTTGCTATTTTTACATGGTTTTTAAGCCAGTATTTATTTTAATACTTTTCTTTACCATTGTAATTGATTACTACGCGGGCATTTGGATTGGGAGGGCGCAAGATAAAAAACAAAAGAAATTATTGTTAATTATTAGCTTGATTTCTAACATTGGGATTCTAGCTTTTTTTAAATATTATGATTTTCTAGGGGATTCTTTCAATGCCATTTTCAATGGTGTCGGTCTGCGTTCTTTTGTTCCACCATTGGCAGGCTTACTGCCGCATAGCATAGCCGAATGGATGGTAAATGGTGCAGGGAGAGTGATTCTTCCCATTGGTTTGTCATTTCACACGTTCCAGGCCATGAGCTATACCATTGAGGTATATCGCGGAAACCAGACGCCAGAACGGAATTTTGGCATATATGCATTATATGTGATGTTCTACCCTCAGTTGGTAGCGGGGCCTATTGAGCGGCCACAAAATATGCTTTTTCAGTTTCATAGCTATTTCAAATTCGACTGGGAGCAAGCAAAAGCAGGCTTGATGCAAATGGCGTTTGGTTTCTTTAAGAAAATTGTAATAGCCGATCGTTTAGCCGAAGTTGTGAACCACGTTTATGATAATCCGCACGATCAAAATGGTATATCGCTTTTAGTAGCTACACTTTTCTTTGCTTTTCAAATTTATTGTGATTTTTCCGGGTATTCGGATATTGCCATTGGTGCGGCTCGAGTAATGGGTTTTACCTTGATGGACAACTTCCGCTCCCCTTATGAATCTGCGTCTATTTCAGAATTCTGGGGGCGGTGGCATATTTCGTTATCCACTTGGTTTCGAGATTATCTATATATCCCTTTGGGAGGAAATAGAAAGGGTGAAATTAGCAAATACAGAAACCAATTTATTGTTTTTCTAGTGAGCGGGCTTTGGCACGGTGCAAGTTGGAACTATGTCATATGGGGAGCACTCCACGGTACGTATCAGGTTGGAGCTTCTGCCCGTGATAAATTGCTTGCGAAATCAGGAATTGTATTGCCAAAAAATCGTTTTACCAAGGTGTTGGGTATCATCACTACTTTTACCTTAGTGAGTATTGCTTGGGTATTCTTTCGGAATAATATGGCTCCTGTGAGTAGGTCGTTTCATATTCTCTATAAAATCGCCACCTTATCATTTTCTGAAACCATTAATACACCATTCAACACGGTAGAAATGTGGTTTTGCGTTTTTTTAGTCCTATTTTTAATGCTAAAAGAACATTATTTTGAAAAGATTAAAACCAAAAACAACCTCTTTTTTTTGGTACTATTTTCGGTGATCCTAGTAGCCACCTACTTTTTAGGCCTTGTGACTGAGAACCAATTTATTTACTTTCAATTTTAAAATTTATTTTAGCCTCAACCATTTTGGCTGAAACCATGTTAGCATTTTAATTGAAAAGAACCTTCTGGGATAATCATTCAGGGAACTTAAATAGCGACTCGTAGCCGTATATTTTTAAGTAGGGCCGCTGGGTTTTCCTAGGGAATATTTTTTAATTAGACTATTGATTTTTCCATTTAAACAAGCATTTCAAGATGTACGAAGTAACATCAGATAATCGGCTGAAAAGCCTGATAATTGTTGGTGATAGAGTTTTGATTTCTCCCAAAAATGCGTCTGAAAGGACCAATAGCGGTTTATATTTACCGCCCACAGTTACCGAAAAGGAGCAAGTCCAGAGTGGTTATGTTATTAAAGTGGGGCCTGGTATACCTATTCCTTCTAGTTCGGAGGAGGAGCCCTGGAAAGAGTCCGAAGAAAAGGTAAGGTATATGCCCCTCCAAGCAAAAGAGGGTGATTTGGCAATATACTTGCAAAGGAATGCCATTGAGCTGGAATATGATGGTAAGAAATATGTAATTGTTCCCCAATCCTCTATTTTGATGTTGGAAAGGTCTGAAGACTTATTTGAATAAATTCAGTTATAATCCAATACTAAACCTTTAAATTTTTGAATTATGAAATATAATTTTTTGGGTAATACCGGTGTATTAGTATCAGAATTGTGCTTTGGTACCATGACTTTCGGGGGGAATGGCTACTGGGAAGCGATAGGGAAACTACAACAAAAGGAAAGTAATGATTTGATTAAAACAGCCTGGGATAATGGTATCAATTTTTTTGATACAGCCAATATTTATTCCTACGGTGAATCGGAAAAAATTCTTGGACAGTCGTTTCGTGACTTGGGAATCAATCGAAACGAAGTAGTGATCGCCACCAAAGCACGGGGTAGAATGTCAGCGGGTGTAAATCAAATTGGATTATCCCGGCTACATGTGATGGATTCTGTCAATGAGAGCCTAAAAAGACTTAACACGGATCATATTGACCTATTTTATGTTCATGGGGTAGACCAGTACACTTCTTTGGAAGAAACCATGCGGGGGCTGGAAGATGTGGTACGTTCAGGAAAGGTGCGCTACCTTGGCGTTAGTAACCATGCTGCGTGGCAGATTATGAAAGCCAATGGGATTGCGGAGAAAAATGGGTGGACGAAATTTATAGCATGCCAACATTATTATTCCATAGGTGGCCGGGATTTGGAGCGCGAATTGATTCCAATGATGGAAGATCAAAATTTGGCTTTGATGCCATGGAGTCCGTTGGCTGGTGGTTTCCTTACTGGTAAATATACACGCAATAATGAATCCGTGGGTGACAATCGACGCGATCAATTTGATTTTCCTCCTATTGATAAGGAACGTGCGTATGATATTATAGAGGTGATGCAGCCTATCGCAGAAGCGCATGGGGTGTCTGTAGCGCGGGTAGCATTGGCTTGGGTATTACACCAAAGGCCAGTAACAAGTCTTAT
>CAXBLH010000016.1:0-27282 GCA_963976315.1 uncultured Dyadobacter sp. | reverse complement strand
ATTTTAGACAAAAGTCATGAGGTTCTCATTTGGAATCAAAATGGCGGTATAGCCTCTTTGGCCTCTATCAACGCCAGTATTAACCTAGCGATGGATGGCCTTCACTTTGCAATGATTCAAAATAACCTTACCGATATCCCCAAAGCACCTGGCTTATATCGTCCCCATTTGGAAAATGGGAACAAAGCCACTACGATTCCAGGCTGGGGAATTTCTATGATATCAAAAAAGGGAGTGACGTATTTAGTACGATTTGAAATGAAGCATTGAAATAAATATATTAAAGTTATGGAGTTATGCAATCGGTAAAAGTAAATACACAATCCCTAAAAATCCAAATTCATAAATAGGATGTAGCCGTTTTTTATGCGAAAATCTGCGTCTCTTTTCTGTGTTGACCTGCGGTAAAGAAAATATAGCAACATAATTGGCTGGGTATTTTAGTCAATAAATCTTGTTGATTGAATTTCTATATTGTCTCATAAATCTCTGAAAATCACTGAAATTAAGATGTCAGAGCTACGCTCCTTTTTTGGGTCATAGAGGCAAATTACTTCTACGATGATGACAGGGCTAACGCCCCTTTTAGGTGGTAAACAATAAAAAATTCCAATTCGCCATTGCATTTTATAACCGTAATCTGCTTAAAAGCGATTCCTTTTGAAGTTCTTGGAAAAACTTTGATTGGTAAAACTGCGTGGATTAATCTGATAATAAGATTAGTGAAATGAAAGTAGCTCCTTTCAATGCCACTCCCAAAAGCAAAAATAAGGGGCGGAGCCCTGTAATCTTCTTAGTAAAAATTTGGAGAGAAGTTCCCAAAGGGCGCTAGCCCTGCAATCTTTTTTCAATAAAATTGACCGTATCAATTGTTGATTAGTATTAGCTATCGGCCTTCAAATTCTACATGAACACGATTTATTAACCGATTGTGGGTATTCATTTTTTTTACAAAAGTCTACCTACCAAACCATTCATGACCGAGCCAATTGGATGGTTTCATTTTCAATTCTTTTAACAAAACCGCTAGTCGAGGTACGACTGCGCTGCAGTCGAGGAATTACTTCTTTGGTGATTTGCTATAAACATTTGATGCCGATGGCATCATTTTCAAATCTTCTATTGATCGAAATAATTTCAATTTGCATTCCAATACCAGTGGAAACTTATCCCAGCGGGAGGAATTACGTCTTTGGTGATTTGCTATAAACGTTTGATGCTGATGGCATCATTTTCAAACCCATTGTATGAATCAGAATAATTTCAATTTGCATTTCCATTTGGAACTTTATCCCAGCGGGATAATACGTTTATAGAAAAACTAATTGCAATTAACGCATCCCGATGCCGTAGGTATCGAACAATCCATTTCATTTTTGGATCACAAACCATAATTAATTAACCTTATAACCAATTGTTTTATAAGGCTATCGGTTGTCAAATCGTTCCTAAAATCGATTTTTAGCCGATTGTGGGTATGCGTTTTTTGATTAAAAATGTCTATCTGCCAAACCATTCATGACCAGGCTAATTGGATGGTTTTATTTTCAATTCTTTTGCCCCCCAGCCTTGGTGCGACTGCGCTGCAGTCGAGGAATTACTTCTTTGGTGATTTCCTATAAACATTTGATGCTGATGGCATCATTTTCAAACCTTCTATTGATCGAAATAATTTTAATTTGCAATCCAATACCACTGGAACCTTATCCCAGCGGGAGGAATTACGTCTTTGATGATTTCCTATAAACGTTTGATGCCGATGACATCTTTTTGCATTCCCTTCTATTAATCGGAATAATTTCAATTTGCATTTCCATTTGGAACCTTATCCCAGCGGGATAATACGTTTATAGAAAAACAAATTGCAATTAACGCATCCCGATGCCGCAGGTATAGAACCATCCATTTCATTTTTGGATCACGGACCATGATTAATTAACCTTATAACTAATTGTTTAATAGTAATATCAGCTTTCGGCGTTTCAAAATCACTGAAATTAAGATGTCAGAGCTACGCTCCTTTTTTTTGCATTATAGAGGTAAATTGCCTATACGAAGATGACAGGGCTAGCGCCCCTTTTAGGTGGTAAACAATAAAAAATCTCACATTATTCAGACAACGCAAATCCAATATTTACCCAAATATTGTCCCACTGGATTTTACGAAAAAGGAAAAATGATTGGTAAAAACTTTGTGGATGAAGCTGGTAATAAAATCTGTGAAAAGGAAATAGCTCCTTTCAATGCCACTCCCAAAAGAAAAATAAGGGGTGCTAGCCCTGCAATCTTTTGTGATAAAACGTATTTGCCAAAACCCAAAAATTCTGATTGGTAAAACTGGATATTGCACGTATATTTTTCTGCGTAAATCTGTGTCTCTTTTCTGTGTTCAACTGCGGTAAATTAAATATAGCGTAATTATTCTCCGCTGATTTATGCGGATTCAAGCCCCTGAATAAAATATTTTACCAGATTATGTTGGCGGAAAATTAATGCTTTAAACCATTCACTGTCACCTAATAAAAAACTCTATTTCACTGATTTTTAAATAGTCACCAATCTATTCTATGCAATAATCAAAAAACTTTAGAAGTCTATTGGCCGTTTACTAAGCAGCATTTTTTAACTTTATAAAATTATTTTGAATTATATTATTGTAAATATTTCACTATTTTAAGCGAATATTTTATAGAAATGAAAGATCAGGAAGTTGAAATATGGCATCGATTCCAAAAAGGTGATAAAAAAGCTTTCGAGACAATTCTGGAAACCTATTACCTACCTATGTTTCAATATGGCTCATATATACAACCGAATTCGGATCAATTGTATGATGAAATCCATAACCTCTTCTTGAATCTTTGGGAAAGACGCTCTTTTTTAAGTCCTGTAGAAAACCTGAAAGCCTATCTTTTTACTGCCTTACGAAATCAAATCCTCCGTTCTCAAAGAAAAGTCCTAAAGCTTAGCGAAACTCGTTTGGATAATACTAAACATACCGCTTATTGTGGTAGTGTAGAGGATAATATTATCGGGATTGAGATCACCAAGGAAAAATCCAAACGGGTCAAGATTGCATTAAATAAACTTACCAAAAGAGAGAAGGAGGCGCTTCATCTTAGGTTTTTCGAAAATTATACAAACTCTCAAATAGCAACTGTACTTGGTATTTCTGAGGCCTCCGTTTATAATTTGGTTTCCAAAGCACTGAGAAACTTCCGCCAAAACTGGCTAGTCTATGCGCTTCTAATCCCCTTACTTACGCTGTTGAAATAAGGCCATCACACTGATATAAGGACTTACTGACTGTCAACTGACAGATTCTTCCTCGAAATGATTCCATAGTTGAGTTTTCGAAACTCCCTCACGAAAACATAAATTACTTACAAAAGCATTCGCAATTCGGTTTTATGCCACATTTAGTAATTCTGAATTGACTTTTTCACAACTGGTTCCGTAGGTAGACCTTTGTTATAAAAAAGACTTAACCCGCAATCAGCTTGAAAATAGTTTTCAGGAAGGATTTGATGGCCGAAAGTCGACTGCAATACTAAAAAAGTTGGGAAGGGGTCAATTCATCCATTTAAAAAAATAAATTATATTTTTTGATGAGATTTAGTTTGGTACGATACCTATAAGAGTAAGGCAGTAATTTTATAGGTAAATGGAACAAGACAACTATTACGACTCAACGTATTTTCTTTCTAATGATCAGTTTGTGGAATGGGTAAAATCAGATAAACCTATTTCAAGTTGCCCGTGGGCACTTCTATATCATTCAGACAAAGACATAGCCAAAGAAATTGACATCGCAAGAATGATAATCAATCAGTGGCCTGCATCCGGTTTGCATGAGCCTAATGGTGAAAAAATCAAGCTCGAAATCAAGAGGATATTAAATGATATTGAAATTCCAAATTCTAAAAACCGTACATTAAACTATTGGGTCTATCTTAAAATTGCAGCAATTGTTTTAATTACAGTCGGGATAGCCTGGTTCTTGGTTCACAGAAACACTAGCATCGACCGTTATTCTTATGCAAATAAAATTAAAATCAGTGCATTGCCTCTCACCGAAGTTATTGCAGTTAAGGAAGGGGTAACCAGTGTAATTCTGCCTGACAGCAGTATCGTAGAACTTACAAAGGGCAGCAGAATCAGTTATTCGCCAACCATGACTTTTGACAGTACCAGAAACATTTTCTTAAAAGGCGAAGCATTTTTTGATGTCAAAAAGGACCCGAATCATCCTTTTATTGTCAATACCAACGACCTAATCACAACGGTATTGGGCACTAGTTTTTTAATAAAATCATACGAGAATGAACAAAATACCATGGTTCTGGTGAGAACAGGAAAAGTGAAGGTTACCAGTTTATTGCCTAGTTCATCTAATTCACAATCGGAGTCAAGTGTAATTGTACTTCTTCCAAATCAGCAAGTGACTTTTGATAAAAAGGCGAGCAAATTGGTGAGGTCACTTATTGAGAATCCATTACCAGTAGAAAATATTATTTTTCCTGACAAACAAATGGTATTCGAAGAAGCTCCGGTTATTACCGTTTTTGAATTATTAAAAAAACAGTACGGCGTTTCCATCATCTGTGACGAAGAGCTATTAGCTGATTGTCAACTGAATGCTGAATTTTCAAATGAGTCACTGATGGAAAAAATAGGAATGATATGCACCGCTATTAAAGCTAAGTACGAAATAATTGATGGTCAAATAATTATTAAAGGATCTGGATGCGGATCTGATACACTTAAATAAAATCGCTTATGACATAAAATATATCAAAAATCTTAATAACAATTAAGGGGCCGGAAATGCGCCCACAGTTCCGACCCCAACCTCCCCTTTCATTCTTTCAAAATGAACCCACCAATTGCAATGGGACAGGGATTTTATACAATTTCTACAAAAGTATAACGACAAATTTATGAAGATTACAACACAAACTCACAAGATTTTCCTCAAAATCATGCGGATTTCAGCATTTCAGTTTATTATAGCTACACTATGCTCAGCCTTTGTGCTTGCCAATGATACTAAGGCACAAGAGGTGTTAAACAGACGCGTCACTCTTGATTACGACAATGCCTCTGTAGGTTACATTTTAAAGCAAATTGGTAAGCAGGCATCTGTAAGCTTTATGTACAGTCCTCAAATAATCCCAGCACATAAAAAGGTCAGTGTTAAAGTCAAAAATGAGCAATTGGAAAATGTTTTGAGTAACGTACTCAAGCCCTTCAATGTAACTTATAGAGTTGCCGGGAATCAACTCATTTTGAGCACCAGCGACGATCCTCCCAAAAAAGAAATAAAGGGAGCTGAGTCCACTCAAAAGAGCATTGATAAACTCATCAAGGGATCTGTAAAAGATGAAAAAGGACAGCCGCTACCTGGTGTCAGCGTGGTGGTGAGAGGCACCCAAATAGGAACCTCAACAGCCTCTGATGGTTCCTATTCTCTGTCGATACCCGAATCAAGTTTACAAAAGGATCAATTACTGGTTTTTAGCTTTGTGGGATATCTCAGTCAGGAATTACCAATAGGAAATGCTTCCATTATAAATGTAGATATGCAGGTATCCGACAGTCAACTTTCTGAGGTAGTAGTGGTGGGGTATGGGTTGCAAAAGAAGGCAAGCCTTACGTCGGCGGTTGTTTCTATTTCCGCTGAGGACATCAGCAATATCCCAACCTCCCAGCTATCCAATAGTTTGGCAGGACGTTTGCCTGGTGCCCAAATTGTTGGAAACTCGGGTTTAGTGGGTTCGAGTGCTAGTATAAAGATACGTGGTGCTTCCGCAAACCCCCTTTATGTTATCGATAACGTCATTAGCGATAAAACACAATTTGACGTTTTAGATCCTAATGAGGTAGAAACAATAACGGTATTAAAAGATGCAGCCGCTGCTGCAATATATGGTGCACGTGCCTCAGGTGGGGTACTTTTGATTACCACGAAAAAAGGAAAAGCAGGAAAAGTAAAATTGAACTACAGCAATGTTTTCACAACCAATGCCTTAACCCAACCCTTACAGACTTACACTGCCGAGCAGGAGGTAATCTTCATGAATGAGCGGGCGAAACATTTGAATGAAGCGAGTGCTAGTCCCAATCCAAACTTCACACTGCCCTTTAATCAAGAAGCCTTGGAATATGCCCGAAATATTCAATTGAATTCCGTTAATGATGAAATATGGCAAAACCCGAGTTCACAACAGCATAACCTATCGGCAAGTGGTGGATCAGAAAATGTAACCTATTTCTTCTCTACGGGATTTAATAAAGCCAAAGGGTCTTACCATAACACCAACTTTGATCGCTATAACTTCCGGGCAAAGGTGGATGCAAAAATCACCAAGAACATTACCCTTTCCACGAACATTAGTGGTAATAAAAGGGCCACTGATCGTTTTTACTGGCCCTATGATAGTGATAATGGCGAAGGTTTCACGGTGGCGGATTACTATCGTTCCACGTTTAACCTGTCACGGCTCTATCCCTTTTACATGAAACCTGACGGTACACCATCCAATCATACTGATCCAGAGGCACTGGCTGTGGTGCAACCGGGTTGGGGTTTTAATCCTGCCGAGGTGGTCAATGGAGACGGCTATCGTCGAATCCTTTACAATACTTTCAATGGTATTTCTAGCCTTAATATTGACATTCCTCAAATAAAAGGACTGTCTGTTAATTTTCAGGGAAATTATCGAATGGATATACGAAATCAAAAGGATTTTGTATTGTTAAATAAGAGTTACCGAGTACAGACCTTTGGTAATAACGGCATTGACCTCATGAAATTTAAGCCATTGGTTCTGGACGGAACTCAGGATGTAGTCAATAACTTAGGAAGATCATTTCCTGGAATTAATGAAGGTTTTGAACTCGAACAACAGTCTCAAATCAACGGTTTGGTTAAATACATAAACTCTTTTGGCAAACACAATATCAACGCTTTCGTAGGATTTGAGCAAGCCAAATATGCTTTTAAAGGAATTAACGGGAGTGCTAGTGAATTACTGTCCGAAGGAATTGATCAAATACTTTCTGCAAGCACCAGTACTGATCGCCGAACCTTTAACGGAAGCGAACAATATACTGCGAGATTGTCTTATTTGGGTCGCGTTAACTATAATTATGCCGACAAGTATATTGCTGAATTCTCGTTCAGGAGGGATGGATCCTATAAGTTTGCACCAGGAAAACGTTTTGGTTTTTTCCCTTCCGTATCGGCTGCGTGGACTATATCTGAGGAGAAATTCTTTCAAGTACCCGCAATTAGCCATTTAAAATTGAGAGGGTCAATAGGACGAACAGGATCCGATGATGTAGGTGCCTATCAATATCAAAACAATTTTGTTCGCGCTTCTTCCTACCAATTTGCTTCGGGATATTATAATGGTATCCGGCCACAAACAGCTACGCCAAACCCCAATATCACCTGGGAAACCCATACTACCTATAATGCTGGAATAGACTTTGGCATGTTTAGAAACAAACTGGATTTTACATTTGATATTTTCAAAAATAAAATTGGTGATATTTTGGCACCTCCAACTGAAACCGTTCCTGGAACTTTTGGGTCTAGCCTTCCCTCTACCAATGTAGCTGAAAGAGAAATTCATGGCTTTGAAGCCATGCTTAATTACCGAGATAAATTGGGTGCCATCACGTATTCCATTGGTGCTAATGTAGGATTTGCCAAAGACAAATGGATAGCTTATCCAGAAGCTTCTGGAATTTTGGAGTTTCAAAGTCGAATTGGTAAGCCTAATAACCGCCAGACCGGTTACATTTCAAAAGGAATCATACGGGATCAGGCCACTTTGGATGCATTACCTGATAACTTTACCCAATTTGGTCGAAAACCTGCTCTGGGACGGATATTATTTGAAGATATAAAAGGTGCTAATTATTCCGAAGGACCTGATGGTAAGATTGACAATAACGATGTTCAATTAATATCTACTAATACTATTCCGAGGTTAAATTATGGTTTCAACGGTTCAATGGAATGGAAAGGTTTAAGTCTAAGCCTCCTATTACAAGGAGTAGGGTTTTACGATAAATTTGTCTCAAACAAGGGTGGTGTGGGCGTATTCCAACAACCAAGACCGTACTTTGGACTATGGACAGATGCCTGGTCAACAGACAACCCTGATGGAAAGTACCCAAGAGCCGAAAATTCTTACCCTGAGACTGGAAATGCAGCCTCTACCTTTTGGAAAAGAAATGGCTCTTATTTGAGACTTAAAAATGTAAATTTAAGTTATGTAATCCCTTCTACTTTCACCAAAAAACTTGGAATTGACCGTTTTAGTGTGTTCGTAAACGGCACCAATTTATTTGTAATGTCCAAATTTACAGAATCTGATCCTGAGCAGGCGACATTGGATTCTTATCCATTGTTTAAAACGTACTCTGGTGGTATCAACTTCTCATTCTAATCTGATCTAAAATGAAAAATATAATAAAAATATCGGCACTGGCTATATGTATGTTCCTCTCAAATGGCTGTTCTGACGTACTTGAAATAAAAAACATATCGGCTTTTGACCCCAATGCTACCTGGAATGATGTACAGTTAGCGGATGCATATCTTACCAATTTATATGCAGAGGTTTTACCCAATGCTTGGCCAACCGGATCCGGAGCATCAGAAAGAGGGCTTCCAGCAGATGAAACTGTTGGAGTTATGGGGCCTAACGCAATCACTACGAATAGTCATCCTTGGGCAGGAAGTTTCGAAAGTGAATACCAAACCATAAGACGAACGAATATATTGTTGAGTGAAATTGAAACTGGAACCCTGGAAACCTCTGTAAAGAATACTATTGTAGGACAGGCACTATTTCTGAGAGCATGGAGCTATTTCAACTTGGTTCGAGTTTATGGTGGTATCCCTTTAATTCTGAAACCACAAGCACTTACAGAAGACCTCCTTGTAACCAGAAATTCTTCCTTAGAAGTTTTCCAATCCATAATTGCCGATCTGAACAAATCGATTGAACTTTTGGCGGGACAAAAATTTGCTAAGAATGATAAAGGTCGAATTGGCCTCGCAAGTGCACTGGCTTTTAAAGGAAGGGTAATGATGATGATGGCCAGCCCATTGTTCAATCCAGATGCACCTTACTCCAATAAATATTGGGCAGAAGCTTTGACCGCCACTGAAACTGCCAAAACGCAGCTGGAGTCCATGGGGTTTGGCTTAAACGATAAATATGCCGAAATCTGGTCGGTAGGTAACGAAGGTAACAAGGAAGCTGTGTTAACCGTAAAATTCACAACGCCCAATAAAAGCAATGGTCGTAGAGAAGATAATGTTCGCCCACTAACCCAATCCAAGAATTCGACAGGTGGAGACCAGCCGATCTGGAAACATGTACAAGCTTATCCAATGGTGGATGGTATGGCTGTCGGTACCTCAGCAAAGTATGATTATAAACTTGAGAATTATTGGTTAAACAGAGATCCAAGATTCTATACCAATGTGGTGTACAATGCTGCTATTTTCGAATTGAGTGGTATAAAGGGTAGAAGACAATATACGGACAAGGATTTGTCAGATAGTCAGGATCGTTTTGGAGAGACCGGTCAATTTTTAAGAACCGGATTTTATACCAGAAAAGGTCTTCAGGAAAGTCTTATAGTAGAGCAAGTGGCATTAAATGATGTGGACTGGATTGAAATCCGTTTTGCAGAAGTGCTTTTGAATTATGCTGAAGCTGCCAACGAAAATGGGAAAAGTGCAGAGGCAATTGCCGTTTTGAAACAAATACGTAAAAGAGCCGGTATAGAAGCGGGAGCTAGCGACAACTACGGGCTGGTAGGACTTGTTTCTAAGGAGAAAATCAGAGAGGCCATTTTTACGGAAAGGTATATTGAGTTTGCTTATGAAGGAAAAAGGTTTTGGGATTTGAAACGATCCAGAAAACTGACAAGCCTTGACGGGGAAACACAAACCGGACTTTTGTCCACGCTAAAAGCTGGTATTAATCCTCAAACTGATCCAAGAGGCCAATTTGATTATTTACCAACTGATTTTGATTATAAAGTGATTCCAATTACACCTACTACGGTAGCAAAACATACAGTACCCGACAACTATTATTTTGCGCCTATTCCATTAGCACAGATTCAGAAAAATGCTAAACTGGATCAAAATACAGAATGGGGCGGTGCTTTCAAGGCCACTTTTTAATATATTACCCTTATTCTATCGACCTGAAGATCCTCTCCAACTTTGTTTGGAGAGGATCTGTTAAAAAGAGCCAACCTTTTTCAGAATACTCGATGAGCGTTTTTTCTTTTATCGCATTTATTTTTTATTTATTCATTTTGCAGTATGAAATACACCATTTTACTCCTTAGTATACTTACTTTTTCCTGTCAAACACTGGGTTTTGCAGCAGAATTCAAGTTACAAAACAGTCAAATAGCACGTACACTTGAAATTAAAAAGGGAAAGTTGAGTACCAAGGAAATCACTAATTTACGGAATAGTGAAATTGTAAAGCCCATCAATTCTATGGAGTTTGTTTTACACCTTTCGCAAGGAACCGACAAACCCGAAACGGACTTTGTGCTCAATTCCAATGATTTCGAGTTTACTAAGGTAATTATACAAAGTAGCACCAAGCTTGGGTTTTTATTGCGGAATAAAAGGCATGGAATGGAAGTTAAGCTGTTTTATGAACTGGAAAGCCAGGATTTCTTTATTAAGAAGTACGCCGTTATTACCTCAAATAAGGATATCACTTTGGAGAATATCACCCTGGAAAATCTTGAATTGGATGATGTCTACCAGCCTTACCAAATGAAGCAAATTACTTCCCGAGGAGCTGCGAAATGGCGGCCAGGACTGGGTCAACCTTTATATACATCTAAATCGGCTTTATTCTTAGGAACTGAGTTTCCTGCTTCCTCTAATACCGTAACGAACAAAGTTGGTAGCTGTGGCTATGACTGGGGCCGTGGGCTAAAAAAAGGGGTGGAGTATACCACTTACAAAGCAGTAATTGGCGCAGGTTCAAATCCTGAAATGATTCAAGATGATTTTTTTGCTTATATCAATAAAATTCGAATCCGCCCCCTACGGCTACAAGTCCAATACAATTCTTGGTTCGATTATACTACTTCTGTAAGTAAAGAAAATTTTGCGGAAAGTGTAAGTAAAGTCCATGAAGAACTCGTCCATAAACGTTCGGTTCCGGCCTTAAAAGCGTATGTTATTGACGATGGCTGGCAGGATACCAAGGTTGACTGGTCTAAAAAAACGTGGCAAGTCAATAATAAATTTGATAGTGATTTTGGAAGTAGTTTTAAACTCACTCAAGATCTAGGTTCTAATTTAGGACTTTGGCTCAGTCCAGGACTCGTTTTCAACGGTAAAAATGCAGTCGATAACTATCGGAAACAAAATTTTGAAGTACTCGATCAATGGATGTCGATGGCTGGCCCAAAATACATGCAACTTTTGGAAAACAGACTCACCGAACTCACTAAAAGTGGTGTTACCTATTTCAAATTAGATGGTGTTTTCGGTCACTTAAACATAAGAGAATTTGAATTGCATGGGGAGAAGTATGGAATTCCTTCCATGCCGCAATTGAAGCTGGATAACGTTTCTGCCCGTGATTCCATTTTAAATAAAAAGGAATATGATGAATTAAAAACCTATTATTTGGTTGCAGGCACCGAACGATTGATGACCATTTTCGAAAAAATGCATCAGGTGAATCCAGACGTTTATGTGGTCATTTCCAACGGTGCTTATTTGAGCCCATGGTGGTTGCAGTACATCGATACCGTTTGGATGATCAATGCCGGTGATGCAGCAGGTGGGAGTACCAGAACCGAGGAATTGGTTTATCGTGATGGCGTATATTTTGATACTTGGGTGAAAGAAAAAACACAGTTTCCTATTAATTCTGTTTTCAATCATGAGCCAAAAAAGCGAAAAACAGGAGAAGATAAAAAGGTCTTTTCTGATTATCTACTGATGAATATTTCACGAGGAACTGGTTTCATTGAACTCTATATTAAAACCGAAGTATTATCGGAAAAAGACTGGGATGTAATGGCCGATGGCCTAAAATGGGCTCACAAAATATTCCCCTATTTCAACAATCCCAAAATGCATGGTGGAGATCCCAAGGCTAATGAAGTTTACGGATATTCAGGTTGGAACGAAAATGGTGGTTATATTTCCATTCATAATCCTTCGGATACTGAGCAAAGTTACACCCTTCGTTTCAACCAAAAATTAGGGATGAACTCGAGTACGAATCAATGGTATACCGTTTCATCCCAGCAGGGTTCATTACCCAGTACAATGGCAAGTAAAGTAAAGTATGGAGAGGAATGGGTACTAAAACTCAAACCTAAGGAAATCTCAGTTTTGGAATTTAGCGCCTCCAAATAACCCATTCATATACATTCCTTTTCCAATTTTGTAATTGAAACAATTTTAAAAATGGAAAAGGGATAAAACATCATTCAGGATCAAAACGGGTTTCCCTTATTAATCCTGAATGATGCTATCCTCAATATACTACCGCCCGCACACTTTTCTTCCCCCATTTATACCGGTGCGTCCAGTAGGCCAATTTCATGGATAAATAGCCAATACCAGCTCCTACCAGTACATCACTTATATAATGCCGGTTGTTAGCCATACGAAGCACGCCCACTGAGGATGCTACGGTATAGGAAGCATAGGGCATCCATGGATAGGTATCCTTGTATTCCTCACTCAAAAAAGTAGCCGCAGCAAATGCCTGAGTAGTATGTCCGGATGGAAATGAGGTATATGCGCTACCATCTGGTCGCTTGGTATGAAAAGCCCTTTTCATAATCGTGACTGCTGCAAACGACATTACTTCTCCTTTAAGCAGAATAACAGTTCTATTCGTAAAGTCAGTTTTAGATTTGATTCCAAAGGCATCCAAACCATATGCTACTACCAAGGGTGAAAATTGTAGATAATCGTCAACTGAAGTGTGAAACCGTGGTATATGTTCATTGCGCTCTTCCGCGACTTCATTTTTGATAGATTCTTGTGACCGACCATTGGCTATAAAGCCGGAAAGCATTAAAAGTCCAGGGGCGATCAATGCTTTGGGAGCGAAGCGAGTAACGTTTGCTGTTGAGTCTTTATCCTGTCCATAGGTAGCTTGACTCAAAAACATTAAGACTGATAAATAAAAAATCCAATGACGCATTTTGACAAAATAAAATTTTTAAAAATCCACAAATTATTACCTCATGTTGCCCTGAACGGTAAGCGATTAACTCTTCCTATCTCGTATGCATGGCCTAATTTTTGTAAACAGAAGGATATCCGTAAAACTAAATGTCAATTTTGAATAAATTTTGAAGTGTAGCTTTCAGAAGCTCAATCATGAAAATGGTTATAGTCTTTCCTTTATATAATAGTATCACTACCCGAAATAATGGAAACAGTATCCTGCTAAACCCGGAGATACCTTCGATCAATATTTATTTTCTTAGAATTAGTATCATTTTACCAAAAGACTGTGTCAATATTACACTTTTTATTAATTTTACATTAATGAAGTCACAAACTTAGTTTTGTCTTAGTGCAAAACTCACTATTCCGTTCCTATAACTCTCACCAATTAGAAAAGCATCAAGTAATCATGTTAGATCTTAAAAAATACGAAGTTTGGTTTATTACTGGCAGCCAGCATCTCTATGGTAAAGAAACGCTACTACAAGTAGATGAACATTCCAAAATCATAGCTGAATACTTCCATAACCATACTCAGATACCCGTAAAAATAGTTTTTAAACCCGTTGTCAAAAGCTCGGAAGAAATACTTGCAGTTTGTAAACAGGCCAATGCAACTCCCAACTGTGTAGGCATCATCACTTGGATGCATACTTTTTCACCTGCAAAAATGTGGATTTCAGGATTGAATGTTTTGCAGCTTCCCCTACTCCATCTGCATACGCAGTTTAACCGGGACATCCCCTTTGCGGAGATCGATATGAATTTCATGAATCTGAATCAATCCGCCCATGGCGATCGGGAGTTTGGTTTTATCATGTCTCGTATGCGTATCAACCGTAAGGTAGTAGTAGGACATTGGCAAAGCGAAACGGTATTACATCAAATCAACGTTTGGGCTCGTGTGGCAGTGGGAAAATACAAAATGCAAACCCTTAAAGTGGTACGGTTTGGTGACAATATGCGTCAGGTTGCAGTTACCGATGGTGATAAAGTAGCAGCTGAAATGAAATTTGGAATCAGTGTCAATACCCATGGTGTGGGTGACTTAGTGCAAGTAATCAATGCATTTTCTGACGCTGAAATTGAAACTTTAATCCAAGAATACGAAGATACCTACCCACTTATGTCCTCGCTGACCAAAGGGGGTGTTATGCGTAGTTCTCTGTTTGAAGCAGCCAGAATAGAACTAGGGTTAAAAGCATTTTTGGAAGACGGTGGCTATGGAGCCTATACCAATACGTTTGAGGATCTGCATGGGATGCGTCAGTTGCCGGGCATCGGCTCCCAGCGGATGATGGCGGCAGGTTATGGTTACGGAGGAGAAGGCGACTGGAAAACCGCTGCGATGGTTCATATTTCCAAACTGATGTCCTCTGGAATGCCCGGGGGCAGCTCGTTTATGGAAGACTATACCTATCATTTTGACCCAGCCAATCCGATGGTACTCGGATCACATATGTTAGAAATTTGCCCCAGCATAGCTCAGGGAACAGTTCACGCCGAGGTACATCCACTGGGAATAGGTGGAAAAGAAGATCCTGTTCGCTTGGTGTTTAATGGCAGTGCAGGGCCGGCTATCAATGTATCTTTGGTGGACATGGGAAACCGATTCAGACTCATATTAAACGAAGTTCAAGCCGTTGAAATCACTGAAGAATTCCCCAAACTACCCACTGCTCGCGTACTTTGGAAACCACAACCGTCTATGGAAGTGGGCTTACACGCTTGGATTTTGGCAGGTGGTGCACACCATACGGTTTACAGCCAAAGCCTCACCGCCGAATACTTTACCGACTTCGCAGAAATATTTGATATTGAACTAGTTACTATTGAACAAGGCACCAAAATACAAAGTTTCAAAGAACAGTTGCGTATCAATGAACTGATCTATAAATAATGATTATGTCCTATTAATACCAGTATAATGAGATCGTTTTTTCTCTTGCTGGTATTAATTTGATCATGTCCAAATGGATCGGCTGGCCCCAATCGCCCCTGATTTGGCCGAAATTATATAAAATATGGCTAGTTAACCGAAATCAGCCAAACACCACCTACCTACTTTTGTGGCTATCATTCAAAACATAATCACCAAATTTAAATGAATAGCAGGACAGTTAGAATTGTACTTTTTTTATTTTTTGTAGGTGTGCTTTTTACAAGTTGCAACAATGAGGACAAAGTATTTACATTAAAAACGATTAAACTTCAGGCTTATCTCAATAGGGACCTAGTTGAACAAAATGTGTATTTTAAAGTGGTAGACCAAAATGATTCCACCAGCATTTTAGGTACAACGGATACATACCCAAGTAAAATTACATTTCCTGCTGTATTTGGAGTAAAGCCGTTTGTGAACTCCAAACTCTACCAAAACTCATACATCATACAACTCTGGGGCGAAACTACGGGACTCATAGGCTCCTGTCAGGTTGAAATGAGTCAATATAAAATCATTTTCCCATTGGAGATGGAAGTCGAAAATGATGAAATGACCATTACAATTGCGGGGAGTTGGCATTAATTAAACTGGTCGTGACGCCGAAAATCAGATGGTCGGGAATTGGTAAATTCAAAGAAAGCATTACTAAATGACCCAATATTTTGGTAGCCAACATTTTCCCCAATTTCAGTGATTTGCATATTGGTTTTCATGATCATCTCGATTGCCTTTATCATTCTTAAAGATTTCAAATATTGTAAAAATGAAATTTTTAATGTTTGCTGAAATAACCGAGTGAACGACCTTTCCGACATATTAAAGTGAGCACTTACATTTTTCAGCCCAAGTGGTTCCGCAATGTTTTCTTCCAAATAACCAACTATCCGATTCATTTTCGGATCATCGGTGATGGGTAGTATAATGGGTATTGCTCGGTTATTAAGTGTGGGTAAAAGTTTTTTTAACCCGACCAAAAAGTCGAAGTTTTCATGCGAAGCGGTAATATGCTGACTGTCCCAGCGCTCGGTATAATTTATCATTTGAATCAGCAATTCATGGGCGGGATAAATACCCAAGGTGCTATAAAAAGGATGGTTTTCGTCTCTTTCCGTATAAAAATAGAGTGAACGAAAAACCGTGGCGAATTGCCCAACGCGAACCACATGCCAGATTCCTTTAGGAATCCAGAAATAATGTCTAGCTGGGACTACGAAGGTTCGGTAGTCAATAGTGATATAAGCGATCCCACCTTCCACATAGCTCAATTGGCCTTTGGAGTGGACATGAAGTGGGATTAATTTTTCAGATTTCTCATGCATCACAAACACTGAATCTGGTTCATTTTCAATTTCAGGAAGTAAGGCGATAAGTCCCATGATAGAATAAACTGATTTTATATAACTAAATAAAGTACAAAACTTAAAAACACTTTGAGTGGCCGAAATTAATAAATAGTTGTCCATTATTAAAAATTGCATCCTAATCAAACAAATATATTTGCACTCCAATTAGTAACGCAACCAATGAATCTTGTTTTAAAAATATTTTTAGTTTGTATTTTACTTATTACAAATCCCCTTCTAACAATCGCACAAACCGTCAATGATACTTTGAAAATTTCATTATCAGAGGTATGGAGACGATCTGACGAATTTAGTAGGATAGTAAAAACCAAAAGACTTGCCGTAGCCATTAGTCACGAAGAAGTAAAGGATGCTCAAATTGAGCGATTTCCTGAGTTGGGTGTAATGGGCAGTGCAGAAAAAGCAACCAATATGCCTATTTATGATAATGGGTTGTTAAATAAACCTTTACAGCACGAAATCATTCATACCCTATACAAAGCGGGTACTGACTTCTACCTTAATATTTATAATGGGAATAAGCTTACTCTGAAAATCAGGGAAGAAAAGTTACTGCACAAAATTGCGGAAATTCGACACCACGAAACCATTTCGGACATTCGGTACCAGGCCGCTACCTATTATCTCGACTTACAGAAATCGTTCATATTTAAGGGATTGATCATTCAGGATATTGCTGACCAAGAAAAGCAACTCTTAGAAATCATGGCCTTTCACAAAAACGGTGTGGTTTTGAAAAGTGATGTTTTACGGGTAAAAATGGAATTATCCAATAGAAAAATGACACTGATTGAAATTCAGAATGATATACTCATCGCAAATCAAAAGTTAAATATTCTCATTGGTGAACCAGATGACCGAGTCATATTCCCTACGGAACCTATGGAGTTTTTGGCCCATAGCAATCATTCCGATTATGAAACCTTTCTAGAAGAAGCTTTTCAAAATGCTTTTTCCTACCAAGTTTCAGAAAAGCAGACAGAGCTTAGCCTGCTCAATATCAAACAGGTAAGGGCAAATGTTCGACCTAAAATTGGAATGTACGCTGAATACTATTTCGCAAATCCGCAAATTTTTCTATTTCCTTACAACCCCTATTGGTATTCCCTAGGAGTTGCTGGTATTCGGGCTTCGTTTCCACTTTCTTCCATTTATCATAACATACACAAACTAAAAGCTGCCAAATTAGAATTCGAGAAAGAAGAAGAGCTTCATCTAAACACGGAAGACAAAATTCGTCAACAGGTTTGGGCAGCTTTTTTAAAATACAAAGAAGCATTAGATCAAATTGAGGTTGCTCGCATAAACCTAGACTACGCTGTTGAGAACGAAAGAATTATCAAGAATACTTACTTCAATCAAACGGCTCTAATCACTGATTTACTGGATGCAAATGTCCAACAATTACGATCACGATTTGAACTCGCTTCGGATATGATCATGGCTCAAAACAAATACTATTTTCTTCAAAACGTCGTCGGGGTACTATAATATGAAAAAGAAATACACAATTACAGACAAAATAATCACGAGAATTACGGGATGGATAGCACGCGGCATACTTATCGCATTGCTCATTTGGGGGGTACTCACTTTATGGGATTTCCAAAATTTCGAAAAAACCAATGATGCCCAAGTGCAAGAATATGTCAATCCTGTGATTTCACGAGCGGGTGGTTTCATCGTTTCAGTGGCCTTTGACGAAAACGAACCCGTTAAAAAGGGAGATACGCTTATTTTGATTGACAATCGAGAATATACGATACAGCAAGCCCAAACCGAAGCTGCCATCCAAAAAGAAAATGCCCATTTACTGGTTTTGGAAAGCAATATTGAAACATTGGACAGAATAGCCAAGGCAACTAAATCAAAAATTGATGTTAACAAAGCAAATGTTTGGAAAGAACAACTGGATTACGACCGCTATTTGGCATTGTTTGCTGTTGAATCTGCAACGCAGCAGCAACTTGAAAAAATACAAGCATCACTCGATGTTTACAAAAGTGAATACCAAGCCTCACTCGATAGTTATGAAGCTTCTTTGTCTAAAATGCGAGATACTGAAACCGAAAAAATGGTAGTCAGAGCTGAAATTGCAAGATTAAAAGCACTCTTGGATAGACACATACTTGACGTGAGCTATACCATTATTACGGCACCGTATAACGGCAGAATGGGGCGACGTACCATCGAAATCGGACAGATGATAGATGCCGGAGAAGTATTGGCCTATATCGTCAATAATGAAACCGACAAATGGATTGTTGCCAATTATAAAGAAACCCAAGTTGCCAATATGAACTTAGGAGATTCAGTACTATTCACGGCTGATGCATTCCCAGACCATGTTTATAAGGGTACTATCATTTCCTTGTCGCCAGCAACGGGGTCAAGTTTTTCCTTATTACCCCCCGACAACTCTACTGGCAACTATGTAAAAATTGTACAGAGAATCCCAGTTCGGATCAAAGTAGAAGGTAACAGAAAGGAGATAAACAACCTTAAAGTTGGTATGAATGTAAACGTTTCGTTCCCAAAAATTCAGTATCATGGATAAAACTAGACTTCCAATATTTGGACCTTGGGTACCTGAATGGCTTATCAAAATCATACTATTCAGTATACTACTCCCCAGTTTGGTGCTGTTCTTTCTGCCATTGGCCAACCTCAACGCTGCCGCAGGCTATTACGGAAGCGAACCCGCAGACATGCAGTTTGCAGTCGCATTATATTATGTAGGCTATGCAGGTTTCTATTCGTTAGAACAACGGTTTTTTAATTATCTGGCTACCAAAGAGTATTTTATAATCTTTACCGCCGCGGAGCTGCTACTTGCTTTGGCCTGCTACCATACCAATGAAATTTATCTGTTATTTCCACTGCGTTTTTTGCAAGGAATCTTTTTTGCAAGTACAGTAAATCTTTCCCTTTCGACCATATTTTCACAATTACACAATGAACGAGCTCGGGAAATTGGGTTTTCCGTTTTCTTTGGAATGCTCATTTGCGCCATACCATTCAACAATTTGGTGACTGCCGATATTATTGATAGTTTCAATTTCAATGTCGTATATAAATGTGCGGTATTTTCCTATACACCTTGTTTACTGATGCTCATAATGTCGATGAACAACGTACGATTAAATATACCCTTTCCACTTTATAAGCTCGACTGGGAAAGTTTCTCGGTCTACAGTACGATATTAGGGTTGATCGCCTATATCAATATTTATGGCCAAGAATATTACTGGCTGGAAGATTTACGGATACGGTACAGCGTCATTGCCATTGCCTTACTAATGATCCTATACGTTGTTCGTCAAAGACATATTAAAAGACCTTATACCAACCTCGACATATTCAAATCACGCAACTTTCTGGTCGGTCTGTTGTTGCTATTCGTTTTATACATTTGTCGGTTTGCAATTGGCCCTTCCAATGCATTTTTTGGATTGGTACTCAAACTTGATCCTATACATATTTCGTATATCAATATTGCCAATCTCATTGGCTTGATAATAGGCGTAATTATTGCTTGTTGTTTGGTACTTCAAAAGGTCAATATCAGATTTATCTGGCTACCCGGTTTTGCGCTTTTACTTGTATTTCACGGAGTAATGTTCTTTCTCTTAGTAACCCAGGTCAATGAAAGTTATTTTATCATTCCACTTTTCATACAAGGGTTAGGTATAGGGCTGTTGATGGTGCCCACTATTGTTTTTGCCATTTCGTCAGTTCCTGTTTCGCTGGGGCCTTCGGCTTCCGCTATTTGTCTAGCTGTTCGTTTTTTGGGGTTTTGTATCAGTATTGCGATTATCAATTATTTCGAACTCTTTGAAAAAAGCCGACATTTCAATGCCTTTCAAGACCATCTGTCAAAAATTGATCCACTGGTGATGACCACCTTAGAAAAAAACACCCAGCATTTGTACGCAAAAGGTCTTCTAAATAGTCGCACGATTAAGGGGTCTCAAAAGTTGCTAGTGGAAGTTGTTCACCAACAAAGTCAGATTCGCTTTGCAATGGATTATTACGAACTGATGGTATACTTGCTTACAGGGGTCATTATTTTAATTGCATTATTACCATATTTGAACAAAACCGTAATTTACCTAAAATCTCGGAGACTTTCACCAGCCTAAGTCCTTTTAATAAGCTGTTTATGAAACCTATTTATCTAGAGCTATTGGTTGCATTTATTTGTTGGCTTTTGGCCTATGCCCACTATCGTATTAACAATAAAAACAAGCCGCCAAAGTGATTCTAATTAGGTGCATCAGAAATATGACGCTCCAAGTAATATTTCATGGCCAGTGCATAATTATATGGTTCCTGACGAGGAATATATAATAAAGAAACTTTGGGGTGATGTTGAACTATGGAAATTAACTGTTCCATTCTTTTACGATTTCGGTTGAGTTGAAAAGTATAATCCTCCACAAACTCTTCCCATTTGTTTGGATCATAGTTAAACCACTTTCGTAATTCCGAAGAAGGCGCCAATTCCTTGGCCCAAAGATCTATCTCTGTCTCATTTCTTTTAAGTCCTCTGGGCCAAATAGCTCCAACGAGTATACGGAACCCGTCATTTTCGCTACTTGGCTCAAATAGACTTTTTACTTCAATTTCCATTATTTTAATTTCATTATTACATAATCAAATGACCACCACATTTCAAACAATTGGAACTATATGCGATTCATAGCAGATTCTAATGCTACTGCCTTTGGAAATAAAATATTATTCTCAAGATGGATATGCTTGTGTAAATCAATTTCAAATTCTTGTAATAACTTATAGGCAATTCTGTACGTGGAGCAACCATCTTTAGGAACTGTATATTGTTGACTTAAACAAGCAATTTTACGAAAATTGTCACCTTCATGATCATGATCTTGCATCATCACCATAATCGGATTTGAAATACTCCCATACGTAGGAACTGGGATACTATAATTGTTGGCTATAGAGTGTACCATTTTTTTGATGACCGGAAAAATCATAAACTCTTCCTTTTTCATATGTACGGTAAGTTCATGAGCAACATCATGAAAGATGTCTCTAATTTCTAATAGTTCGGGATGTCTTGCACCATGGACTCTGCATATTTTGTTCAAATTTGCCAAAATCTCGGGCAATTTTTGAGCCACGTAATTATGATGTTTGGACTCGATATATTCAGCTAAATGATCCAATTCCCAATCGATAAAATTGGTTTTGTTACTCGGTTTGAGACTTAAGGCATTTTGCAATTCCTCTGAAACCAACTCAACAGCTATATCATTTTGTGCGCATGCAACTTCCAGTCCGATGTCTCCCTTGCAGCAGTAGTCAATATTATATTTATCGAATACAACGGCAGTTTCCCAGTTTTCCGCCACAATGCTACCTACAGTTCTATTTTTAAAATCTTCATTCATGATTAATTACATTTTGCTTTATTTTCAAATATTAGATGGTTTATTTGTTGACTACTTAATCTTTTATTGCTTATAATCCACTCAATGACTTAACATTAGGATGATTATAAGCTATGGTTATTCAGTGGTGTTGATTGTATATTGAGTAACTGCCTGAACCCAAAAATGCCTAAACTCAATACTTTCACTATTTCTGCAAGCGCATATACCACATGGTGGTATGATGAAGATGGGGTATTTCCAGAGATATGCTGTTCTGCTCGTGCATCTAATGCTGGCAGTAGCCAAACCGTTTGCATGATTAAGATCAAAATCGGAATTAAAATACAAACATGGAAGCTGGTAAATTTGTGAATCTGGTTGAATAAAAACCGAGCCAAAATAAACAACGCTAATATCCATTCGATTTTGACGAGCATGGCGAAAACCAATCGCCCTATACCTAACCCAAGGCCAAGCGTGATACCTGGCGCTTGAAATTTCAATGGGGCTTCTAAAAAGCTTATCGCACAAACAAAGCCCATCCATAAAAAAGTACATGCAATGGCTATGGTAGCACTTAAAGATGATTTCATAAAATAGGTTTGGTAGCGTTTTCTTGGTAATATTTTATTTTATATTCAAACATTTCGGCCATTTTAGCTGCACGCCATTTGGCTTCTATTGCGACATCTCCATCAAATAATTCATCAATGGTTTCGGTAAATAGGTCAATCCATTTGGAAAAATGTTGGTGATTTACTGGAAGTAAAGCATGTGGCGTAAATGGACTTCCAAAATAAGTATGCTCTTGCAACAGAACCGTTTGCCAAAACTTATACATTTTTTCCAAGTGCTGCGCCCATTTCCCACCTATGCGTTCCTCAAATACTGGTGCAAGCAATTCGTCTTTTCTTACCTTATCGTAAAATGTATTCACCATCAGCTGAATATCGGCTATTTCAAGTATCTTTTGTTTTTGGTTCATATTAAAAAAATTAATTAGTTCAAAAATGAAATCAAATAGTACATCGCCCACCCCATAAACCCAATGAGCAAAATCCAGATCCATGCTGGAATACTCCTTGGACTTTCACTTCCACTGATCAAAAAACGCTTTTGATCTCCTTTGCCATAGGCGTTTATCATGATGGGCACGACACCATCCACAATCGCATTTTCAGTGATTCCTTCAATGGCAATTGCCGGACCATTTTTTACTTCAAATGGTATTAACCTTATACCTTCTTTCCCGCTAGGATCCTTGCTAATTATTTTCAAAACATGCTTTCCATCCACCATTTTACGAGTATCCAGCTCAAAGTTTACAGGTGATACCAGCTCAGCGACAGGTACCGTTTCGTCGTCTATAAATAATATAACTTTGCTTCTATCTTGCATACTAAGAATTTTTTAAAATTAGTTGCTTAATATGATCCGCCGACTTTTCGCCGGGATTCAGGAGCCATTTCACTGAAAACCAGAGTGTCATCAAAACAATAGCACCTATTGTGAAAATGATTAAATAATCCCAATTGCTATCAGGCCCTTGACCGTGTGTAATACCACTCAATAATTTTGGTTGCTGTTGGTCGCAAACAGGACAAGCAATTAATGGCAAATTGAATAGCATAAACAGTATTACAAGAAATAAACCTTTCATATTCGCTTTATTTTATATTAACAAACTACTTGTTTTAAAAACTTAACTGCTACTCCAATATTTCAATGGCCTTCATCATTTCTGTAATTTCTGCCTCTGAAACCTTTGGTGCGTCATTTCCCCAGCTGCTTTTTTCATGGTTCATGATGGCTGCTAACTCCGCGGCAGTCAACTTACTAATAGCACCAACAGCAGGCATGGCACCATATTCCGGTCGTCCATCATAGCCCTTCACGATAATATTTAGCATCAATTCCGAGTTTGGATCAAGTACAACCTTGCTCCCTTTTAAGGGTGGGAATGCACCTTTTAAACCTTCTCCATTCGCCTGATGACAAGCTTGGCAATACGTTACATAGAGTTGCGAACCATCCAGTCCAGCATCTTTTTGTACCGGTGCCCCCATTACATTATCCGAAGCTGATTCACTTTTTGGATACAAAAACTCTGGTATGTTCCTGCCGCTTGACAATTCTGTCTGCCGCAGTGATTGCAAATAGGCAACCAAATCCAAGGCTTCTTGTGACGCTACTAGTACTCCGCTTTCGGGTTGATACTTGTCAGGAACATGTACTACCACATCCTGTTCGGTTGCTTCCTTTTTATATTGAAACAGCCATGGATAAGCTGGCATAATAGATTCCGCAACAACAATACGTGGATTATATAAATGCACTAAATTCCATTCCTTGCTAGGCTGGCGATCCCCTACCGAAGTAAGATCCGGACCAGTACGCTCGGTTCCCATGAGTGTAGCCGTATTTCGCCATAGGTCCGTCCGGGTATTACGTGCATAATCCGCTGCTATTCCCGGTCGGGCACCCCATACCTTATCCATATCCACATTTCTAACTTGTTGGGTATGACAAGCAACGCAACCGTTGGAAACATATATGGCCTTTCCCCTTATCGCTTCATCCGTGAGTGCTACCGAGCTAGGAAGCGGTGCATTATTTTTTTCGTTACTTATGGCCGGCAATATGGCCACAAACGTAGTCAGTACTGCAAAGAGTAAAAATGCAGTACCAAAAAGTTTGCTTTGATTATCAAAAAAATCCATACTACATTAATTTTAATATTGAAGTTCCAAACGCTTTTCCAGTGGACTAACCGATTGTTTTTAATTTTTCAAAAGCTGCATTTTTCACATCAATTTGATCATTACCAACCAACATACGGTACAAGTTATAGGCAAAAATAAGGTGTGAGAAAAACATCAAACTACCTCCAATAGCTCTCCATAGCCAGAAAGGTGCCATAAAACTTACACTGTCTATAAATGCCTTGCCTTCCAACCACATAACTCCCCTTAGGGTACTTCCATACATCAGAGGAATAGTATAAAACAAAAGACCAATTAAGGCAAGCCAAAAGTGCATCCCTACGGTTACTTGTGGAGGCTCCATGCCAGTGATCCGTGGAATGACAGCATAAATTCCTGCCCATAGAAAAAAGCAAATAATGCCATACATCGTCAAATGGGAATGTGCCACCGTAAAATCGGTAAAATGCCAGATAAGGTTAGTTGATCGAAAAGCTTCCGCAGTTCCTTGTAATGAACCCGTGCAATAAAAAAGGATTCCAGTTAAAAAGAAGGGCAAGGTGTAACTGTCTGGTATTTTGAACCAAGCACCTTTAAATGTCAACAAAAAATTAGTAGTACCTGCAATCACAGGAATCACCATGCCGACACTACCAACAATGGCAATGGTTTGAAGCCACCATGGAATAGAACTGAATACAAAATGATGTGTACCAATTAGGGTGTAAAACAAAATTTGGGTCCAAAACGCCAAAATACCTAAGCTGTAAGAATATATTGGCTTTTTTAGCTGCTGTGGTAAGAAATAATAGACAATACCCAGCGTAAATAACATAAACCACATACCCACTCCTTGGTGCATATAATAACCCTGAATAATGGTTTCGCCTAAGCCATTTTGCCAAAAAGGAAGATATGCAACCAAAGTGATGATGATACCGAAAATAATAGCAGAGACGATATACCAATTCGATATATAGATTTCCTTGGTAGTTCTGTTACCAATAGTTTTAAAGAAATTAATGAATGACAAGAGAATACCAACAGCAAAAAACAGCATTACAGGCCAGATATATTCACGGTATTCCCCGCCGCCATTGTTAATACCTACCATTAAAGTGATAGAACCCAAGAGTACAGTTACATTGACTAATATCAATGTCCACCAACCCATTTTCATACTATATAGTTTGGTATTACTCACCATCGGAACAATATAATGACCCAGACCAAGCATCGCTAAGGAAGCCCAGCCCCAAAAAACCGCATTGGTATGTACCGTTCTTAATCGTCCAAAACTCAGCCAACTTTGATGGTCGATATCTGGAGCTACAAACTTGATACCCACATATTCTCCGATCATGGTTCCAAAAATCAGCCAAAAAGTAGCACTAGCAATAAAGTAAATGATAAGCTTGGCTAATTCAGAATCAATTTTTGGGCGATCCGAAGCTTTACGTTTACGTGCTACAATCGGCAGTGAAGGGTTATGAATAATTTTATTGATAAACCCTTTTTGATCAACCGCCTTGATATCACCAGACAACTCTTGGTTATTTAGAACAAAATCTAAGGCTATTTTTCTTTCTTGTAAATGGGACAAAATATTTTCATCATCGACCTCATTTAGATAATTGACAAGGCGACCTACTTCGGCCATGCTTTGATTCCGACGGAATCGTTTGAGCTGGTGCCGTACCTTCACAATCAACAAAACGATACCCGACAAAATTGGAATTGCAATCAGCACTACGGTTATCAAAACGCCATATTGACTCAGTAGATTACCTGAATTTGGCAAGTCAGTTTGAGCAAAAGTTGGTGATGAACCAAGTATAATTGCACCCACCAAAAGTACTGTCTGAACATTTTTACATCGTTTTTTAGTGTTTAGGAAATCCTCAATCTGGCTGCTGGTTAAGTTATTAAGATACTCCGCATAATTATCAAAACTTTTATTGTCTTGGGCACATAAGTAACCCTTCACAACAGATTTAACCGATAACGTGAGCATCAAAATACTTATTGCTAAAATTAAAAGAGTAATTAAAAATCCAGTAACAATCACGTTATTTTCAAAAATCCCACTAGCATAAATTGGACTACGAAGTAACATTAAAATTGGTACTAGCCCACCTTTTTTGAAAAAATTAATAGCCAACCACATATTCAATATATTAAGATCGTTTACTCTTTTTTAATTTAAAACCAAAAACACTTCTATCAGAATACTTAAACTATTAGTAAAGAGGAATAAATCAGAAGTTAATATACCAGTCTCAGTAAGACTTGCCATTTACCCTAAAATTTTATAACACTATTCCCCTCCTTGCCTGTTTCAAAAACCAATAGGATTTTTGATTATAGACAAAGATATTTTCCAAATGTTAGAAATAAAAGACTTTTTGGTCTTTTATTTTAATAAAAACCTATATAACTGGTTATCAAAACGTTGTAGCAAAACAATAGCTATTAGCTTGCCAAAATTGTACTAGGGTGATTTCTGCTCCAGAAAGCAGTTAATTTTTATAGAAGGCTAAACGAGGCTGTCTCAAAAAAAATTAACACCAAATTTAATTCTGCAAAACACCTCATCCCA
>CAXBLH010000015.1:0-27423 GCA_963976315.1 uncultured Dyadobacter sp. | reverse complement strand
GGGGGTATATGTAGGTATTCCGCACCATAAACTCCTTTAAGATATCATTTTGGATGGTTCCAGAAAGCTTATCACAAGCCACGCCTTGCTCTTCGGCAGCCACTATAAAAAATGCAAGAACCGGAATTACCGCACCATTCATGGTCATGGAAACAGAAATGTTATCCAAAGGTATTTGGTCAAAGAGCACTTTCATGTCTTCCACCGTATCAATAGCCACACCAGCCGTTCCCACAGCCCCTGTTACCCGGTCATGATCGGAGTCATATCCTCGGTGTGTAGCGAGGTCAAAGGCCACCGAAAGTCCTTTTTGGCCTGCTTTTAGGTTCTGTTTGTAAAAATCGTTGGATTCCTTGGCGGTAGAAAACCCAGCATATTGACGAATCGTCCAGGGACGTTGCAAATACATGGATGCGTAAGGGCCTCTTAAATAGGGAGAAATACCCGCTTCATAAGTGAGCAGTTTTTTATCCTTAATATCGGATAAATCAAATTTAGGTTTTAGTGGTATTCCTTCTGCCGTTACTACAGAGTTGTTTTCAAGGTCTAGCTTTTCAACAGCTACTGAATCTATATTGAAATTTTGAAAATCAGGTTTCATAGGTAAGTGTGTTAGGCAATGGAATTGATAAAGTAACTGTCGGCCAAATTGCGAGACGGTATCATAGGCGACTCAGGTTCAGTAGTTTTTATATTGGGAGTGGGTTCCATTTTATATTTATTTACCCCAATAATCACCTCATCTTTTAACTTTTCCTGTTTTTCAAACCACGATAAATCCAGTCTGGACCTTAATTCGCCAGAGTTATAGTATTCCAAAAGTCCTCCTTTTGCTTCAATTTCCAGAAAAAGCTGCCAAGACTGAACTCTAATTTCCTCAGTAAGTTCTTCAATATGGTAAGAACCCGCCAAGGGATCTGCCACGTGTCCTAAGTAGGATTCCTGAGCAAGTATTAAGGAGCAGTTACTTGCAAGCGTTTCCGCGAGTGATTTTTCTGATTCTTTTATTGAATGTGGAGTTATAGTAATAGCATTTGCACCACCAATAGCAGCACTCATCGCTTCTGTGGAATAACGTAATATGTTGCTATTCTCTTCAATTCGGGTTTGATGAAACTGGGAATTAGTTGCTTGTACAAATGGGTGGATATCATCAAATGGTATACCATAGGAGAGACCTATTTGTTTTATTAAAATACGAATAGCCCTTAACTTCGCAATTTCGGTAAGGTAAGTAGGTCCCACAGAAATTGAAAAGAACATAGCATTTAGCGCAGTACCGGGTGAGATGCCTTTGCTGGTTAGGATATCCAAATAGTTGACTACGGCGGACAAAAATAAAGCTGTTTCAAGTACCGTATTTGCCCCCGCCTGATGGTATATATGATTTTCCACCATCAAAGGATAAAAATTGGGGTGCAGAATACTTTTTTCTATATTGGTACAAATTATATCGAGGGTTTCTTGATAAGGCGCGTCACCTTGCATCCAGTTGGCTATGGGGTCATTGGCCAATCCACCTGAAGTGATATTTGAGGATTCAAAAACGTAGTTTAGGATTTGGAAAGCATCATTATTGGACTTAAAAAAAAGGTGGTGTTCACCTGGATTAATTTCCTCTTGACTCTGAAATTCCTTTGCTTTTCTAAGGTTACAGATAAACCCATCCAATCCTTTTTGCGGAGAAGTTGCTAATTGTTGGTTTATTTCCTTAATTGAATGGAGCGAAAATTCTGGAATGTTTAACCATTTTGTAGCATGGAGTTGAGAGTTTTGATTAAACGCTAATTGCTTAGAATTAATATTTATAGTACTTTGATAGGAGCTAATGTTTAACCCACCTTGCATCCTCCAGCGTAATGAATTTTCGAAATCCTGTTTTAATTCAGATTGGAATTTTTGACTCCAATCATCAGGTGAAGGACTTGGGGAATTACTTAATATATTTGGTCCAAACATACACTTAATTATTAATAGCGATTGATTCGTTGAGTTACCCCAAATGGGTTTATTTTCAAAAATATAACTTTTACCTCAAAATACATTGTAATAAAATAAATTAAGAATTCAAGGTTTTAGTATAAATTGATTTTTCGTAGTTAATTCTAATTTGTTGTAGTTAAATTGAAAATCATTTCGTTTTTACAAGTAGGTATTTTATATCTTTGCCGTCCTTTTGAATTTTAAAATAAAGTCATTGGAATTATAACATTGGAAAAAGTTACATCATATAGAGAAGTAGATCAAATTTGGGACGCCTGCCTTAGAGTAGTACAGCAGCATATTCCAGAGGAAAGTTTCAAGACTTGGTTCGAACCAATTCGGCCTTTGAAACTTTACGGGAAAGTACTGACTATACAGGTTCCTAGTCAGTTTTTCTATGAGTGGCTGGAAGATAATTATGTGAATTTATTGCGTAAAGCTTTAGATTATGCTATTGGCAGAGATGGATTATTAGAATATTCGATCATTGTAGACAAGGGTAATGATAGTCATCAGCCTTTGACAATGAATGTTTCTACGCCCAAATCAGCACATTATGCGAAATCTGATAATTTCTCAACCGATCCTAGAATTGGCGTAAATAGTACCCGAAAGGATCACGATTCCATGAATTTGGATACTTATCTCAATCCAAATTATTCGTTTGATAATTTTATTGAAGGAGACTGTAACCGCCTTGCTCGGTCAGCTGGTTTTGCTGTTGCACAGCGGCCTGGATTAACGTCCTTTAATCCACTGATGATGTATGGCGGCGTTGGGTTGGGCAAAACCCACTTGGTTCAAGCTATTGGAAATTTCATTTTGATAACAAACTGGTCCTTTATGTTTCTTCTGAAAAGTTTACGAATCAGTTTATCAACTCAATTAAAAACAATACGCTTCAAGAATTCACTGATTTTTATATGCGGGTGGATGTTCTTGCCATAGATGATGTTCAGTTTTTATCTGGTAAGGAAAAAACACAAGATACTTTTTTCCACATATTTAATCACTTGCACCAGCTCGGTAAGCAAATAATTATGACCAGTGACCGACCGCCTAGAGAGTTACAAGGGCTGCAGGACAGGTTATTATCTCGTTTTAAGTGGGGGCTAACAGCCGATTTGCAAACCCCTGATTATGAAACAAGGATTGCCATCATTCAGAAAAAAATTCAGTCAGAAGGAATTAATATTGATTATGATGTCATTGAATATATAGCTCATAGTGTCAATTCCAATGTTCGTGAGCTGGAAGGTGTAATCGTTTCTTTAATGGCACAAGCTTCCCTTACAAGAAGAGAAATTGATGTCGAATTAGCTAAGAATACCCTTCGGAATATTGTTATGAATGAGCACAAGGAAGTGACCATTGATACAATCCAAGAAGTAATTGCTGATTTCTTTCAGGTTTCTATTGCTGATTTAAAGAGTAAGAGTCGTAAAAAGGAAGTGGTTTATCCAAGGCAGTTGGCTATGTTTTTAGCAAAAGAATATACCGAACTTCCTCTCAAATCCATTGGATACCATTTTGGAGGTAGAGATCATAGTACTGTAATTCATTCCATTCAAAGCATTAATTTGTTAATGGATGAAACTCCTGATGTAGAAGAAACCCTGCAAAAGCTAAGAAGCTATTTTAAATAACATTCGGTAGGTGAGTTGTTTCAGTTATTGAACTAATCCGCTAAAGAGTATGTCACTCAAAATAAGATCTCGATCCGAAATTGATGACATTCACTGGAATAGGCTACTAGATGCTAGTTTACAAAATGTGATTTACGGCTACACCTGGTATCTTGATGCCGTTTGTGAGGACTGGGTGGCCATAGTTGACGAAGGGCTGTATGGGTATCAACTGGTAATGCCCATTCCAATTAGGCGCAAGTGGCTCATGCGAGTAGTATATCAGCCGTTATTCTGTCAATTTTTAGGAATCTTTTCAGACAGGCCTATTCCCATTGGAAGTTATGCTGACATTTTGGCTTTATTGTCTGGTCATTTTGCGTATATCTCCAATTATAGCTTCAATCCTGATAATTATCAAAGCTTACTACCTATACTTTTAAAAAATGATAGTATAAGATATTGGATTTCAAATACTTACAATTTAAAACTTGGTAGAACGTATTCCAATTTATCTCAAAACTATTCCAAAGACAGGAAATCAAATCTCAAAAAATGTGGGAAATATTATTGGGAAATTGTTGAGTCAAAAGAATTAACTTCCATCATAGCGCTATTTGTAGCTAATCATGCCTCAAGAATTGAGGGCGGTGTTTCTAAAAATGCTTATCTGAAATTCGAAAACCTTTGTAAAGAGGTTTCTATTTATGCCGAACTTAAAATTTTTCATGCAACTATTAAGAATGACCCGCAGGCAGGAATTGTATTATTCGTACATCAAGGAAAAGTAATTTACATTTTCAATGCGGCAAACCAAATAGGTAGAGAAGGCAATGCACGAAGCTTTCTTTTAGACGAATTTTTTAAAGCGAATGCGGAAAATGATTTCACTTTCGATTTTGAAAGTCCGGATATTGAGTCCATTTCAAAGTTTTATGCTTCTTTTGGGGCAGAAAAGACACCATTTTTAGGAATTCATCAAAATAAGTTAAGGTTTCCTTTTAACCACCTTCAGTATTGGCGGCGTAGGATACTTACATCCAATTAATATCCTTTTGTAAGCCTTTATACGCTTTGATATCCATTTCCAGCGAGCCAATTACAAGTTCTACTTCTGCTTTCAAAGGAATTTTATTATCATCATCAGACACCCAAAGCTTCATAGGGTTTTCTCCTCTGAAAAACTTGTTGTCAGGAATTAATGGGTTTAATCTAATCACTTTTGTTTTTCCAAACTTGGTGCTGATTACGTCCTTTCCAAGGTACTTGATTTTTAGTTTGTATATTTTACCGTCAAAGAATGTAGGCATTTCAATGATATCCCCTTCATTGAAATTATTGAAATTGATGGTTCTTAAATAGAAGTAACCACTGATGAGGTCGTGTACATTATTAGGTACTGGATATGATTTGGTTTCGTTTTTGATAGTAGAATAGGCAATATCCCGGCTATGGTTAAAAAGCACCGTTTCGTCTTTGCGGTATTTGTTCTCTTGTATACTTCTTTGAAACATGAGCGGCAAGATAGCAGAGGTGTCCACATAGGAACGCCAAGTATCACGGACTCTTGATATCATATCAAATGCGCCTACCGTTTTACCTGTAACGTTAATGCGGTAGCAAGGCCTGTTGCTGACGGTACTCAGGTTTTTGGCAATGTCTACCTTGGCCTCCGCTGCATTAATAAATCCGTAATGAACTCTGTATTCTACTCTTTCCCCCACACTAAAGCTATGGTTAGGAACAACACGACCATTATCGGTTTGAATGAAAGAATAGAACAGTATGGATATTATTGCAAAAGATATAATGAGATATCTACGCTTCATGTGATTTTGAGTTATGGTGAGGTGTGTGTGTTCTTTAAACCTTTGAGGTATAATTTAAAGTTGCCATCATAATTTTCATCAAAGTCCTTTTTGAAATTATTTTGCTGGGACCGGTAAGTTTTATAAGATATAAATACGGCATTATTGGGTAAATCGATGTTAAGTTTATTTTTTCTATTCAATAACGCCATTTTTCCACCTAACAGTGTATCCGTTTTGGTAATAATTCTTAATATCATTTCATTTTTCAGAGAGTCCTTTCTGGCGTTTAGCTGCTGATCTCCGTCAAACGTTTGGTATAGACTGTCCAATGCTTTTGCTCCCCGTACCATGTGTTGGGAGTAAGCTTCATTATAGGTTTTTGAGAACTGGTAGTTTTTTAACTCTTCCGAATCGGGTCCATATTTAAATACAAGAAACCTTTCTGCACCGTAATTTCCAATAAAACTGGCCAAATTTTCATTCAATTCTAAATTGCTTTTTACAAACACCGTGCCATGTGTAAGCTCATGAAGAATTAAATTTGCCAAACTCCCTTCACTTTTTAGCAACATACTGGATAGAATTGGATCTTTAAGATATCCTAAGGTGGACCAAGCCGACACTTCACCTATATCCGTATCATACCCCAACTGCTTTAAAACCTTTTCGTCCATTACGGCTCGTGTGGAATCAAAATACCCTTTGTAGGGGAAACTGCCAATGATAGGGAATCGCCACTGATAAGCTTCAATTTCATATCGATTGGAGGCGGTAATGAGCCAAATGAGGGGTTTGTTGTGTTGATCATAAAAGGTGGTATAGTTGCTCGAAGGCGTTAAACCAAGTGAATCTACTCCAAACTGTTTGATTTCTTGAATTAACTTTATCCTCGCTTTTAACGAATCTGGGAAGGTTGGATCCACGAGTACTTCTTCAATATCACGGACATCCCAAATCACCTTGAATTGTCCTTTTGCCTGCATATACCCGTAGCTCAGCAAATCTTTATAATAAAAACAAACACCAATAAGTAGGATCGCAAGGAGGAGGAATGCTTTTTTCAATGGGTAGCTATTAAAAATATAAAATCCGGATATGCCTTTAAAATCGCATATCCGGATAGCAAATTAATCGATTATTTTTCGATTACATATAGTTTAAATCATTATTCGGTTTAAGCTTAATAATTTTAAGTTTATTTAAAAGAATAATAAAAGGATAAGTAGGGTCTAGTTCGTGCCATTTAAAGCCGAAATTAGCTCTTCCGCCATATTTGTGGTGGTTATTGTGGTAGGCTTCTCCCATCATCAAAAAATCAAACGGAAGCAGGTTTTTAGCGGTATCGTCTACTTTGAAATTTACATAACCGTAACGGTGCGCATACCAGTTGATGATTACACCATGTACCGGTCCCATTAAAAAATGAATGGGTAATAGTAAAAACATCCACCAGGCAGTTGCGAACTGTATGTAGAAAAGAACATAAAGCGTTCCCCAACCGATTCTTGAAATCCACAAATCTCCAAGCTTTTCCAGGGGTACCCAGTTTGGCACTCCTTTTTTAAACTTAGGGTCTATGCTATCAGTATGTTTTACAATTTTATTATAATAATTTTTGGTTTTCCACATCATATCCATCACACTTTTAGAAAAGCTAGGGGAATGTGGATCATTTTCAGTATCGGCAAAAGCATGATGCAAACGGTGCATTACACCATACGCATAAGGACTTAAAAAGGAAGATCCCTGAAAGACCCAAGTCATTATGTAAAATGTTTTTTCCCAGGCCGGGCTCATTGTAAACATTTTATGAGCCGCATATCGGTGCAAAAAGAAGGTTTGCATCAATAAGGAAAGGTACCAGTGAGCAATAAAAAAAATTATAATTACCATTTGTATATCTGTTTTCTAAACTTTAAGTAATACAAAGGTATTTTGGTGTCCCTTATGCTTCGATGACGAGCGTCACATTCTAGGGTATTTTTGGTAAGGTTTTTATCTTGTTTAAAAATCTTTCGGCTAAGGTTTTAATAGAGTGGAGTTTACTGCTTTACTTTTTACTAGATTTCATTAATTGATTTTTATAATATCCAAAAATACCTCTGTTTTGATATTTTTTCTATCAATTTTCTGTTTTAAACTTCAAATTGCATTGTTTATATGATTAAAAGAAATAAATTTACATCACTAAAATTTTATATTAGTTAAGGCGATATATTTAACGATTATCGTACTTTTTTGTTCGAACTAAATACATACATCAGTATATGGCACAGGCAGCTAGTGATAAAGAAAATAAGTTAAAGGCACTTCAAACTACCCTTGAAAAATTAGATAAAACTTTTGGAAAAGGAACCGTAATGCGGTTGAGTGATACCAAGGTTTTGGATATTCCTGTAATCTCGACAGGTTCTTTAGGACTTGACCTTGCATTGGGAGTGGGTGGAGTTCCTCGTGGTAGAGTGGTAGAGATTTACGGTCCTGAATCGTCTGGGAAAACTACACTTTCTATGCATTGCATTGCAGAAGCACAGAAAGCAGGTGGGTTAGCCGCATTTATAGATGCAGAACACGCATTTGACAGATCGTATGCGGAAAAACTTGGAATTGATACCAGCAATCTCTTGATTTCTCAACCTGATAGCGGGGAGCAAGCGCTCGAAATTGCGGAGCATTTGATAAGTAGTGGAGCGGTTGATATTATCGTGATCGATTCTGTTGCGGCATTGGTGCCTCGTGCAGAGCTTGAAGGCGAAATGGGGGATAGTAAAATGGGGCTTCAAGCTCGTTTGATGTCTCAGGCGCTCCGTAAACTAACCGGTGTGATTAATAAAACAGGATGTTGCTGTATTTTTATTAACCAGCTTCGTGAGAAAATTGGGGTGATGTTCGGGAATCCAGAAACCACTACAGGGGGAAATGCCTTGAAATATTATGCTTCCGTACGATTAGATATTCGTAGAATTGGCCAAATTAAGGAAAGTGCAGATTCTATTTTGGGTAACCGCACCCGTGTGAAGGTTGTTAAAAATAAAGTTGCGCCTCCTTTCAAAGTCGTTGAGTTTGATATCATGTATGGGGAGGGAATCTCTAAAGTAGGGGAAATCATTGACTTAGCAGTTGAGCTTGAAATTGTTAAAAAATCAGGTTCATGGTTCAGTTATGATGGAAATAGACTTGGCCAAGGTCGTGATTCGGTGAAAGCGCTTATTAAGGATAATCCTGAATTAATGGATGAATTGGAAGCAAAACTTCGAGCCAAGGTAAATGGTAATCCTGATGCATTGATCGATACCAGCGAGCCAAATGTCAAAGATGACGGAAAGCCGGAATAATACGAGAAGGAAGTAATTAAAAAATCCCAGTGGAAAGACTGGGATTTTTTAGTTTTTAAACAGGCTCTTAGTACTGATCACGAAAGATTTTTTAGAAGAAGACTATTATGATCCGCGACTAGAAGGTTGAAATCAACCTGAAAATCCTTTGATCTAAAATATGACAGCTGCTATCTGCAGTCCGAAAACAAGTCTTAAGTCTACTGATCAATACAAATTGGGATCATCGTTATCGTCTTCGAAGTTGTAGTTGTCGTCATCATCTGGACCAGAAAACATACTACTCACCAAATCCTCAAATTTTATTCCAAGGTCTAGAGATTGTTTTCCAATCAGTGAGAATTCTGCCATACCATGTAAGGCAAACTCCATCATAAATAACTTTTCATCTTCGTTGATGGAAGTATTTAATAAATCCACAAAGTCATCCAGTCCATCGATTGTTTTAAGTCTGGCAGCATATTCCCTAGCAGTCATATCCGTAGGCATTTCCATGGTATTGCCAGTACTAAACCACTCAATCACCTTGGCATAGGGATTTATTTTGCTTTTTTTAGCCTTTTCAGGGTCGGGGAAATAATTAAGAAACTGAGTTCTAATAGCTTTACCTATCAAATTTTGAGCTACAATTACAGGCCCTTCCACTTCACCTTCATAAACAAGTTCCACCTTACCACAAATAGCAGATACCACCCCATATAGATCGGAAATACGAACGGTAGTATGGTTTTCATCATTGATCAAGCAACGTCTCTCAGCAGTGCTGATCAGACTTTCATAAGCCGAAATTGTTAACCGGGCCGATACTCCACTTTTAGAATCTACATATTCACTTTCACGGGCTTCGAATGCTATCTGTTCAATTAAGGTCTTCGACAGTTCATTTACCGACACAATCTCCTTTTGGTCAGATTTAATATGTGCTTCTTGACTTGTTATCTTAAGTCCTATTTCAATTGATTTTGGGTAGTGCGTTACGATTTGGCTTTCTATCCTGTCTTTTAACGGTGTTACAATACTACCCCGGTTGGTATAATCCTCTGGATTCGCCGTAAACACAAACTGAATATCCAACGGAAGTCTGATCTTAAATCCTCTGATTTGAATATCTCCCTCTTGCAAAATATTAAACAGAGCTACTTGTATTCGAGCCTGTAAATCGGGTAGTTCATTAATAACAAAAATACCACGATGTGAACGTGGTATTAACCCGAAATGTATTACACGCTCGTCCGAATAAGGTAGTTTTAAAGTAGCAGCCTTTATAGGATCAACATCACCAATCAAATCGGCCACGGATACATCTGGAGTTGCTAGTTTCTCAGTATATCTTTCTTGGCGGTTAAGCCATTCAATCGGCGTATCGTCACCTTTTTCCTGAATAAGGTCTATTGCATACTTAGATATTGGCGCTAGCGGATCATCATGAAGCTCAGAACCTGCAACAAAAGGGACATATTCATCCAGTAAATTGACCATCATCCGAGCAATTCGAGTTTTAGCTTGGCCTCGAAGTCCTAAAAAGTTGATATTATGCATCGAAAGAATCGCTCTTTCAACATCGGGAATAACAGTTTCTTCATAACCCCAAATTCCAGGAAAATTGGACTCTTTGCTTTTTATTCGGGTTATAAGATTATTTCTTAACTCTTCTTTTACTGAAAAAGGTGCATATCCAGAGTTTTTAAGAACTCCTAATGTGGTTATCTTCAGTTTGTCTGAACTTGAAAGCTTTGAGTATGTCATGAATTTAAATTAGGATTATCGTGCATACGCTACAGAGCGCATCTCACGAATTACTGTAATTTTTATTTGACCTGGGTACTGCATTTCCTTTTCAATTTTTTGCGAAATTTCAAAGGAGAGCATACCTGCTTTTTCGTCAGAAACATTTTCAGAATCAATAATAACACGAAGTTCGCGACCCGCCTGAATGGCATAACACTTTTCAACCCCGTCGAAGGCCATAGCCATACTTTCAAGATCACGTAACCTTTGAATATAGGATTCCATCATTTCACGACGAGCGCCCGGGCGTGAACCAGAAATAGCGTCACATACCTGAATAATTGGTGACAGCATACTGGTCATTTCTATTTCATCGTGGTGGGCTCCAATGGCGTTACAAACCTCGTGGTTTTCTTTGTATTTTTTGGCCAATTCCATTCCCAGAATAGCATGTGGTAAGTCAGACTCCTCTGGCCATACCTTACCAATATCATGTAAAAGCCCTGCTCTTTTGGCAAGTTTGGTGTTAAGTCCAAGCTCCGAAGCCATAGTAGCACATAGTTTTGCTACTTCACGAGAGTGTTGTAATAAATTTTGACCGTATGATGATCTGAATCGCATCCGGCCTATCATTTTTACAAGTTCCGGATGCAGACCGTGAATACCTAGATCAATAACCGTTCTCTCTCCAATTTCGACGATTTCGTCGTCTATATTTTTTCGAGTTTTGGAAACTACTTCTTCAATTCTGGCAGGGTGGATTCTTCCATCTTGTACTAGGCGATGCAAGGAAAGTCGCGCTACTTCCCGGCGAACAGGATCAAAACCGGAGATAACAATCGCTTCTGGGGTATCATCTACAATGATTTCCACGCCAGTTGCAGCCTCAAGAGCCCGGATATTTCTACCTTCACGACCAATAATCTTCCCTTTAATATCATCATTTTCAATATTGAAAACCGATACACAGTTTTCTATGGCATGCTCGGCAGCCGTTCTTTGAATTGTTTCGATGACAATTTTCTTAGCTTCCTTGGTGGCGGTTAAGCGTGCTTCTTCCATCGCACTTTTGACATAAGATCCTGCTCTGGTGTCGGCTTCTGCTTTAAGAGCATCTACTAATTGTTCACGTGCTTGTTCCGCAGTAAGGTTGGCGATTTTTTCTAGTTGAGAAACCTGTAATTGGAGCGATTTTTCGGCTTCTTCTCGTTTCTTAGTGGCTGTTTCTAACTGTGAAGACAGGTTGTTTTTTAACGTTTCTAACTCCTGTTCGCGGCGTTTATTTTGCTCAATCGTTTGATTCAGGTTTTGTTCCCGCTGCTTAAGCTTTTGTTCGTTGGACTGGAGAATATTTCTTTTTTTGCTAGAATCGTCTTCAAATTCGCTTTTTAAACGAAGATATTTCTCTTTAGCTTCAAGAATTCTATCTTTTTTAATGTTTTCAGCTGAATTTTCGGCATTTCGAATGATTTCGCTGGCTCTATCTTGCGCTTCTTTTTCTTTTTGATCAAAAGATTTTCGAAAAATATATTTGCCAGCAAATATTCCTAGCCCGATAGCTATGATATCGGACAAAAGGATGGTAAAAATGATTGAACTTGACATTTTAAATATGTTTACAAATAGTTGGGGTACACCGACTATCAGCCATTTAAATGCCGAACTATTCAAATAATTGAACCAATGAAGTAATAGGGTAATGTTTCTTTGCTTTTGTATTTAATACTTATTCAACCATAAATATTTAACTTTCAATAGCCTGTGATACAGATGTTTCCATGATTTCGATACGGCTTTTAAAAGCCTCGGATAGTACCTTCATTTCTTCACGCATCCTCTGTAATGCCACAAGGCACTCAATGGCAGTCAATCCAATCGCTTCGATATCATCATAACCTATTTGTTTTGCTTTATGCTGCTTTACACGTTCTGAGAATACTTCATAACCTTCCCGATAGTACTTTTCCTGATCTGCTGGTACACTCAGTTTAAAGCCTTTATCCATTACCTTAATGAAAACAGAAACATCCGGATTAGTAATGCCACTTCCTCTCATAGTGTATCTTCAAGCAATATTATGCACTTATCTATTTCTTCAATACAATGTTCAACTACTTCGTTCAGTTCGGCCAAGCCGGCTGTAGGTGTCAGTTTACTAATGACAATTTTAGCGAAAGTTTTAGACTTATTAAAGTCTTTTTCTAAAGTACTGTACTTTTTCTTTAAAAGTTTCGCTTCTTCCTTTAATTCAAGGTTTGCTTTACGCAGTTCTAAATTTTCCCGATTTACTTCATTTACAGTCCAATCTAGCTTTTCTTTTATATTAATTAAGATGCTTAATTTCTTTTCAAAATCAATAAGTTTATGTTCAAGTATGCGTGGATTATTCTGCTCCATTTCTCTTATATCGTAAACTAAATAATGATTTATCTATAAAATCGCTTTGATTTAGGTATTAAATTTAGCAATCGACCCGTTAATTATTTACGTATTGTGGCATTTAATTCTTTTTCAAAAACAAAAATTAACCGTTGCATGGTTTTGTCTATGACTTTATCGGTTAATGTTTGATTCACATCTTGTAATATAAAACTGAGGGAATAAGACTTTTTACCGTTTAAATTCTCCCCTTCATACACATCAAAAACGTTAATAGAAGTTAAAAGTTGCTTTTCGGTCTTACGGGCTATTCTTTCAATTTCTTGGAAAGTGATTGCTTTGTCTATTACCAAAGACAAATCACGGCGTACTTCCGGGAATTTCGCCACTTCTTTAAATGCCACCTGCCCTTTGTATTGTTTTAAAATATATTCCCAATCAAATTCGGCCATAAATACGGGAATTTTGACATCTATTTTTTTCGAAATCTGGGAATTCAGTAAACCGAAACTGACCACCGGTTTTTTGTTCAATGTATAAGTGAGACCGTATTTGAAAATTTGGTCATCCGCGTTACTTTGATCTACTATGCCTACTTTCATGTTTCGCAAAATTTGCTGAATTATTCCAGTCAAGTCATGAAAGGTGCTCTCACGGGATTTCTCTAACCAAGATTCATCAGTATTGTTCCCAGTGATGAAAAGGTTTAAACGCTCTTTTTCCGTAATTTTTTGATCTGTCTTAAAATATACTTTTCCGAATTCGAATATTTTCAGGTCTTTTTGGCGCCTATTTACATTGTGAGAAATCACTTGCAGTCCCGAAAAGAGTAAAGTCTGGCGCATAACAGATAAATCCTCACTCAAAAAATTCAGAATTTCAACCGGTTCCTCTGGCAAACTATTTTCAATTGATTTTTGCCATTCTGGTTTGGTAAGCGAATTATTAATGGTTTCAATGAATCCGCGCGAAACCAATTGTTCCGAAATTTTTAATTTAATTTTCTCAGGGTCGTTATTCGGGAACTCCGATATATAGCTAGAACTCAAGGAATCTGAAAGTTCAACTTGGTCGAAACCATAAATACGTAGAATTTCTTCAATAATGTCTGCTTCGCGTTGAACATCTACTCGATAGGGAGGCACTATGGCGGTGAAGCCTTCCTCGGTACAGGCGGTCACCTTGATGTCCAAGGAGACCAAAATGTCCATTGTTTTTTGATTACCTAATTTTTTTCCAATCAAACGGTCCACATGTTTGAAAAGTACCGGGATTTTGAAATCGGCAATAGGCGAAGGATAAATATCGGTTATTTCCGAAGTAATACTTCCACCCGCCACTTTTTGAATTAACAAGGCGGCTCTTTTTAAGGCAAAAACAGGCATGTTAGGATCGGTGCCTCGCTCAAAACGGAAAGACGAATCCGTTTTAATCGCTAACCTTTGTGCGGTTTTACGAACCCACAAAGGAGAGAAATAAGCTGATTCCAAGAAAATAGCCTTCGTTGTTTCTGTAACTCCTGAGGTAGCACCACCAAAAACACCTGCAATACACATGGGTTCCTGTGCATTATTGATCATCAAATCTGTTGCAGTAAGTTTTCGGGTCTGTCCATCAAGAGTGACAAAATCTGTTCCTTCACCTACCGTTCCAACGATGACTTGGTTCCCGGTAATTTGGGCTGCATCGAAAGCATGTAATGGTTGTCCTAGTTCATGATTCACATAGTTAGTAACATCCACCACATTATTTATAGAGCGAATACCTATGACTTGAAGTTTTTGTTTCAACCATTCGGGGGATTCTCCCACCGTAATATTGCTAATAGTAAGACCAGCGTACCGAGGACACGCTTCATGATTCTCAACGGTCACAGCAATGGGTAAACTATTGGAATCAATTTTGAAATCTTCAATATTAGGTAATTGAATTTTTTTATTCAAGACGGCCATTATATCCCGAGCTACTCCCAAATGAGAGGCTGCGTCGGCGCGGTTGGGGGTAAGTCCAATTTCAATTTGATAATCGGATGATATTCCAAAATATTCAGAAGCCGGTGTGCCATTCGGCAGGTCTGAGTTAATTACCAAAATACCATCGTGCGACTCTCCAATTCCCAATTCGTCTTCTGCACAAATCATACCTTCGGAAAGGGCACCCCGAATTTTGGATTTTTTTATAACAAAAGAAGTTTCGCTTTTGATAGGAAACATTTCTGCACCTACCAGGGCTACGATTACTTTTTGTCCAGCAGCTACATTTGGTGCACCACAAACCACGGAAAGTGGCTGCGCTTGTCCAACATTTAGAGTAGTAAGATTCAGCCTATCCGCATCAGGGTGTTTTTCGCAAGTAAGGACTTCTCCTATCACTACATTTTTTAAACCTCCTTTAATAGATTCAACTTCTTCAATTCCTTCAACTTCTAGTCCGGTGCCTGTTAATAGTTTTGCAAGTTCTTCTGGAGTTTCAGAAAAATCGACGAATTCTTGCAGCCACTTATATGAAATTTTCATGTAAAATAATATGCTTAACTGTTACTGTTATCTATCCTAGCTTGTCAAACTTGCTTAGCCAAAAGAGTTAACGTTTTATTTTTATTTGTGAGTGTTACTATTTGCGTGCAAAATTAGCGATTAACTATCTAACCATAATCATGGAATATTTGGAATATACTTTGACCACTTCATTTAATGAGGCTAGATAATCCTTGCTTTCTGAATTCTCAGCACTATTAATGCATGGCCTCTTCATACTGTTCACCCGCAAAAATGGAAAGGGGTAATGTATTTTCTTTGGGTGGAACCGGGCAGGCATAGTCTTCTTGATAGGCACAATAGGGGTTATATGCCTCGTTAAAATCAAGAATTAAGGTATTGTTTTTTAGTTCCGAAATAGGGTAGTCTAAATATCGTCCGCCGCCATATGTTTCCTTTCCACTGGTTTCATCTCGAAATAGCACGGAAATGAAAACTTTATCTGAGCCTGTGTAAGGCACTACATTTGCCACCACTCGGTATTCTAAATTGGGTTTAAAGTAGTGCAAACCATGAAATGCATCTTTGTCGAGAATGGGGGAGTCGGGGCCCGACCTAAATAGCTCATCTTTGGATTCACGGTCACTATTTATTTTTTCTAGATAGGCTTGTGGGTTTGAAATAGAAATTTCAGTACTCGAAGCAGAATTGCCTGAAAAGTTTTCAATAAAAAAATAGGCTAGTACTGCCACAAGCATAGCAAAAGTGCTGTATCGGATTAGTTTATTTTTGAACATTATTATTTATAATTCGATGGTAAGAAGCTACAAACTTACATTTCAATTTCAGGTTTCAGAAGTAATGGAATGTTTATTTACTTTTTTGTCCTAATTTTGGGTTTGAAAGCTATTCTATTTGGGTAGTTGACAGAAATATCTTTAAATTGAACTGACAAATATTTAAACCAATACCTAATTATCTTATGTCGTATACCAAAAGAGTACTCATTGCCGAGGATAGTTCAGTAATTCAGAATCTGGCAAGGAAGATATTGGAATTTCAGCACTACGAAATTACTTCTGTAAAGAACGGAGAGCAAGTTTTGCAATTACTAGAAAAGGAAGATTTTGATATCATTTTATTAGATATCAATATGCCTATCATGGATGGAATGGAATGCGCTCGTTCAATTCGTGCATTGGCAGATGCTAAAAAAGCAAAAACGCCAATCGTTGCCATTACGGGACGCACTGATGAAGCCACTTAATTTTGACCGTTTGGTTGAAGTAGTTGCTCACTTGACAGAATAGTTTCTGCATGAAGGTTACCTTATTAGGCACTGGCACATCGCAGGGGATACCCGTTATCGCCTGCGATTGCTATGTTTGCCAGTCTCAAAATTCAAAGGACAAGCGATTAAGAACGTCTGTTTGGATTGAAACGGATCAACTTTCCATAGTGATTGATACCGGGCCGGATTTTAGACAGCAAATGTTACGGGCTGGGGTGAGGAAACTCGATGCGATCTTATTCACCCACCAGCATAAAGACCATACTGCTGGTTTGGATGATGTACGCGCATTTAACCACCGCCAAAAAAAGGACATTCCTTTGTATGGCAGGCAGGCAGTTTTGGATCAAATCCAAACTGAGTTTGCCTATGCATTTGCAGAAATGCGCTATCCCGGAGTTCCTCATTTTGAGATCCATCCTATCACCAATCAGCCTTTTTTTATCGATGATTTGAAAATTACCCCCATAGAGGTGATGCATCATCAATTACCAGTTTTTGGTTTTCGGATTGGTGACTTTTCCTATATCACGGATGTGAATTATATTTCTGATCAAGAACAGGAAAAGATTAAAGGATCCAAAGTTTTGGTATTGGACACACTTCAAAAAGAACCACACCTTTCCCACTTTACCTTATCCCAGTCTTTGGCGCTTATAGATACCCTGGATATTCCTATGGTATATCTTACCCATATTAGCCACAAACTTGGCGCACACGACGAGGTAGAAATGGAAATACCAGCCCATGTTAGGCTGGCATTTGATGGGCAAGTAATAGCGCTTTAAATATTATTAGAGTCTGGTCTTAAAATATTCTTAATGAGTTTATCACCAGTTTTTCCAAGCTGACTTATTCCTTGTTGAAGAAATTCACCTGTTCTTTCAAATTCATTACTAGGACTCTGAGTATAATCTGATCTCAAGTCAGGGTACATCAGTAAGTAATTATAGGTTCCGAAGTATTTAGCCAAATGGCGAGGCACCTCTTCTAGCCCATTATGATAACTTACGTTACCCGGACGAGCCGAAATGATTACAAAAAAATCATCCGCTCGAATGTGCCTCGATAGAATAAGGAAGTCATTCCAGTTGTCAAACTCGGTAAATTTAGCTTCTGGTCCCTTGTAAATGGTATTCATCTCCTTAATAACAGCAAGCGTTCGAGGTGTACTGTAATAGTGCAAATCGCAATTGAGCTGTTTGGATATGGTGGTGATTCTTTCTAAAAGTATGGGGAAAGAAGGTTCCAATTCGGCCTGATCGGGGCATACTACCGACATGACATGAATCGTATTCAGAGGTTGTGCCCCATGGATCAAATATATTATTTGGGAGCATTTGTCTAGTAGGCGTTGTGATTTTATGCCCGTTGCCGACATGCCATCATACTTATTTTTATCTTGCCCAATGATCACTTCATGAATTCTTTTTTCTTCCAGGGTATGTTGTATACCAGAAACGTAATTGACATCATACCTTATGAGTGTATTCAGAATTACGTCCGTGGCAGCAGCCGTTGTAACCATTCTATCCTGATACGATTTTAGTCTTCGTTCTTCGGCATCCCGATCCACAGCATCAGAACTAATTACAGACAAAACAAAAATATTTTGATCCAGTTTTCGAGGTTGCATTAATAGGGCCAATTCGGTCATTGGGTCAATGGTTTCTGCTTTTGACACTGCAATCAGAATATTTCTGGTATCTTTTTCCTCTTTGTCTTTTTTACCAGCGTTTTGTTCTTTGGCCAATTTTGAAGCCGCCTTGCCGGTGGCCACCGAAGCTACCGAACAAGTAATAAGTATCATGATCAAACAGCCATTAAGTACATCTTCATTTAATAAACGTAAGGGTTCTCCCAATTCATTTTGACCAATAATAATGTTGTAACCCACTAAAACGGTTGCCAAAGTGGCTGCTGCTCTTGCTGCACTTAATCCAAAGATGAGGTTTCGTTCATTACTATTTAGCTTATAAACCTTTTGTGTAATCCAAGCAGCTATCCATTTAGAGGCCAAAGCGGCAACTGTCATTACACCTGCCACTTTAAGAGAATCTAAGCTCTTGAATAGTACCTTTAAGTCCACTAGCATTCCGACACCAATCAAAAAGAATGGGATAAATAATGCATTACCGACAAAATCTATTCGATTCATTAAAGGCGAATGATGCGGAATTAACCGGTTAAGTGCGAGCCCTGCTAGAAAAGCGCCAATAATAGCTTCTATTCCAGCGACTTCTGCTAAGAAAGCACCCAGAAATACCATGGCCAGTACAAAGATGTACTGCGAAATACTGTCGTCAAAACGTTTAAAAAACCATCTGGCAATAATGGGGAAAACAAACCAGACGATTAACGCAAATATGACCACAGAAAAAATAAGTTGAAACCAAAATGCTTGATTCATTTCACCTTGGCTCATTTTTGCAATAACAGCTAAAACCAAAAGTGAGAGGATGTCTGTTATGATGGTACCACCCACTGAAATGGTCGCCGACATGATTTTATGAACGTTATATCGGGCTGCAACGGGGTAGGCAATGAGCGTATGCGAGGCGAGCATACTGGCGAATAATACACTGGAAATTAAACTGAAATCGAGCAAGTAGTAGGCGGCAGGTGTAGCCATCAACATGGGTACTATGAAAGTAAAAATTCCAAAGACCAGACTTTTGCCACTGTTCTTTTTGAACTCTTTCATGTCGATTTCTAGGGCGGCCAAAAACATTATGTATATAAGGCCAACGGTGCCAAATAGGACGATACTGCTGTCACGACGAAGTAAATTAGCGCCATGTTCCCCAATGACAACACCAGCCAAGATCAATCCAATTACATACGGAATTTTTAGTTTATTGAGTAATAATGGTACAAACAGTATGATGAATAATACCAGTGAAAATATTAATACAGGGTTACTGAGAGGAAGTTGAAACATCCCCTCCGCATTTAAATATAATGCCATAGGTACTACTTTTTAGTCAATGAATTGAGTGGGTTTTTTTCTTCTAAAATACTTACTGTACCATCTTGGTCGTTGTAATAGGCACTTTTAACAATTACTTTTCCTTCTTGTATCTGCTTTTTGATTTGAGGACTTTGGTTAAGGATTTGTTGTAAGGAAAGGCCCGCTTGGTTTTGTGATACATGGTTCACAAAATCTTTATTAATGGAAGACCGATCCGCAAATTCTTGTGCTGTGTTCATGGCTTTTTGCAATTCGGCAGTTATATATCCAAACATGCCACTGTGCACATTGTCACAGGCAGCTCCAATAATACGGCTATTGCTGTTGGCCAATACAATAATCACCTTGGTGCCACTGTAATCAACCGCATATTCCATTACCGCCATCTGCTTGGGGTTAGTAATACAAGCTGGGCTGGAAAGCTTTAAAAACATTTCCTCTTTTAAATCAAATATTTTTTCTACCGACTTAGGTAAATCAATATCAGTAAGTATCAAAAATGGTTTCCTACGATTGATCGAATCCGGAATTGCTTCGTCACTTTGGAAAACCACTGTGGTTTTTTGAGCGAATCGATCATTCCCGGCCAGTAGGGCAGTCAACACGTTTTTGGGGACCTGTTGGTATACGGAATCAATGATGGAACGATACAACAGTTCGTCCCGAGTTTCGGAGTCAGACATAAGCGAATCCGCAATATGGCTGGTCAGCGAGTCGGCATCGGTATTGTTGGTCTTAGTATCGGTTGTTTGGCATGAAACAAAAATGCAAGCCAATAATAAAACCGGCAAAATAAGCTGTGGGATTTTAGTAAGTGTCATTTTTAGTTGGTTGCTAATCATTTAATAGTTGTGTATAAATCGTTGTCAAGTCTAGTACTTATACTTTAATATTAGTTCAATATGTTTCCTCAATTCCTCGCTTAGTGGCTAGCTTTATGAGGAGCTGAAATGGTAAGGTTAAAAATGTTTTCATTTTTGTCAATGCATCCAATGGCCTGAATCACCGCATTTGAGTTTTGAATAGTGATTGGATTATCCGATACATAGTTACGCATTCTAGCACCAAAAATAGATATAGTTAGCTTTTTATTGCCACGAATGAGCATATAATCTTGTGATTTCCCCAAATTAGTTAGAGCACCATTGTCTCCAGAAAACGATTCTACATTTGTAATAGAAGTATGACCTTGCCCTTCAATGATTATTGGATGAACGTCTGACTGGATTTTTCCTGTATTCGCAATGATGGATCCTTGGGCTATCATCCAGTTTCTATTAAATGTATTTCCACCTAATTTGTGAATTCCAACGGCAACACAATCGAAATTGAAATTGGTTAATTGGCCGTATGACGCTGGACCCAAATAAATACCACCCCATGTAGCAAAGGTAAAGAGATCTATGAGCTGGGCATTATCAGTATGGTCAATATAGTATGCAAATGTTTTCTGATCAATTACCGCATCAATCATTTCTTTAGAATAATGTAGGCCGGTTTCTCTTAATATGGCAGGATTCACATGGCAATGTAATAGTCTGGGGATGTCATAGCAATAAGCTATACCAATGAATTTTCCGCTGAGTGGGTAGGCATAGCAATGTTCGATCAAAATTAGTTCGCAGGGAAACTGCTCTGAAGCTCTAAAATCCATGGTTTGGTAGTCGCCATAAAATGTGAGATTAGACAGTGTTACACCTTGTGTATGCGAGACTTTACTAACCTGAATCGTGGGTGGGTACCTAATTACCTTGTCTGGATCCTTTAATTCTTGATTTGGATACCAAAATTGGATACCCCGAATTTGTGTACCCGACTCAACCGTAATAAACGCGGCTTTATCATCCATGATTTTAAACAAACTTCCCACTGGGGCTTTCTTTTCCGGATGTCTGGTAGCACGCGGAGTGGGTCCATGTACGCCAATTAAGGACACGTTCTTTTTGAGGATCAGCCCACTATTTAGTTCGTAACCTTCACTTTCTGGATCCACAGAAAGTGCTGCCCCATTTTTTGATGCCCAGTCGATGGCTTTTTGTAAATTGAAGGTATTCGTTGATGCATTGTTTGTAGGGAGTACTCCAAACTCCTGTATACTTTTTAAAAGCCCTTGGGAAACCCCTGAGGTGCTGTATAATAGTAGAAAGAAAAGGATTTTATACAATTTGATCATTGTTAAAATGGGTTAATTTGCCACTTTTTTGCTTTTTTTTGAGAATATAAAACTTTGAAGTTTTAATTGCTAATATTGACGAATTTAAACCAATTTACGGTTATGGATTTTAAAATTTTACAGCTATTTTACCCGAACTGTGCGCTGCTTTGTGAATTTTTTAAACGTTAAAGGCGTATTTAACGTAATTTGCTGTCAAATTATTGGTAACCTTTTGGAAAGTAAATAAATGAATGATTCTTCCAGCTCTGGAAATGGTTTAGCTTGGGTAACCCGTGCAATTTCTATCATTGAGGCAGACTACCAACGTTCCGCTGATACTCACCTTATACTTTTGAAATTGGAGGCCTATCCAAACATTGATTTCTATTTCAAAGATGAATCCACACACCCCACAGGGAGTCTAAAGCACCGTTTAGCACGTTCTTTATTTTTATATGCTTTGTGCAATGGTTGGATTAACGAACATACCACCGTTGTAGAAGCATCCAGTGGTTCTACTGCCGTTTCAGAAGCCTATTTTGCCAAACTTCTGGGGTTGCCATTTGTGGCAGTGATGCCTGAAACGACCAGTACTGACAAAATTCAAGCCATTGAATTTTACGGTGGAACTTGCCATTACGTAAAAAAACCTTCAGAAGTATATGAAGTGTCTCAGCGCATTGCCGAAGAGGAGAATGGTCATTTTATGGATCAATTTACCTACGCCGAACGTGCCACCGACTGGCGTGGGAATAATAATATAGCCGAGTCTATATTTAAGCAAATGATTTTCGAAAGATTTCCAATACCGACCTGGATTGTAGTAGGTGCAGGTACTGGAGGGACATCAGCAACCATTGGTAGGTACGTAAGATATGAGAAGTATAATAGCCAGCTTTGTGTAGTAGACCCAGAAAATTCCGTATTTTTTGAATATTGGCAAAATAGAGATAATAGTGTTTTAGGCTTAAATGGATCAAGAGTTGAAGGGATTGGTAGGCCCAGGGTAGAGCCTTCTTTTAATCCTGCTATCATTGATGAAATGATTAGTGTGCGTGATTGTCATGGCTTTGCTTCGATGAAAGTACTTTCTAAATTACTAAATAGAAGGGTAGGTGGATCGACAGGAACCAATTTTTGTGGTATGCTGCAACTGGCCGATAAAATGAAAAAAAATAACGAATCAGGATCTATTGTGACGCTGATTTGTGATTCGGGCGAACGTTATTTGAATACCTACTATAATGAAGAGTGGCTCCTTAAAAACGGATTATTGGAGGAGGTAAATTGCCATGTGGTATCTTTGGAGCAAAAGCTAGAATTGCTCTAAGTTGTGGAGGGTTTCTTGCCGTTTGCTTTGTTACTTTTAAATAAATTAAATTTTGCATCAGAATTATCATTTCTTACAACACCTAGCGCCAGCATTAAATAAGAATTTGGCAGGTAAATACTTTATAGAAGCGTTCTCACAAGAAAAAGATGAGCTGCTGATGATCTTCGATGAGCAAAATGATTCCGATGATTTAACAAATCCATTTTTTATAAAAGCAACTTTGAGGTCCGATTTTTCAAGTCTTAGTTTTCCCGAAAAATTTGATAGAGCACGGCGTAATAGTGTAAACTTATTTACAGATTTTAATTCAAAACGAATAGAAAGTGTCCGCGTTTTTGAAAATGAGCGTGCTCTGAAAATGTTATTTACGAATGGTTCAAGTTTGGTTTTTAAGCTTTTCGGGAATCGTTCAAACCTCTTTGGATTTGATCCAGACGGGGAAATAATGACCTTGTTTAATAGGAAACTAGTAGCGGATAAAAGTTTAAAAGCAGATTCATTTCATCGTAAAATAGACCAGTCCTTTGAACAATTTGTTGCTTTGGAAGGTCATTTTGAAAAGCTATTTCCTACGTTTGGAAAGTTGGTCAATCAGTACCTCCACAGCAAAATGACAGAGACAACTAGTCTGGAGGAAAAATGGGAAGTTGTAAATAAGGTCTTGGAAGAAATGAAGTCGGGTAAGTTTTACTTATCTGCAATCAACCATTTACCTTCACTAAATCTGTTGGGAATAGGTGAAGATTTAGAAGTTTTTGATGATCCCATATTAGCTTTAAATCAGTTTTATTTAAGACAGGTAAGGCTCAACGGAATTGATAAAGAAAAAGGCGAAATAGTTAGGGTGCTAAGGAAAAGAATAGTTCAGACTAAAAGCTATTTGCATAATACCTTTCAAAAGTTGGTACTTCTCGAAGAGGCCGTTAAGAATGATGAAATTGGACATATTATTATGGCCAATTTACAGAATATACCCCCTAGGTCTGAGTCGGTCGAATTGTTTGATTTCTATAGAGATGTAACGATAAAAATTAAACTTAAGAAAGATTTATCTCCCCAAAAAAATGCAGAAAATTACTATCGGAAGTCGAAAAATGAAAAAATCGAAATTGACCGTTTGAATGAAAGTTTAAGTGCACGTGAGGCGGAATTGTTAAAAATTGAAAACCATTTGGCTGAAGTTGAGAATATTGTACACCTACGAGAACTACGAAGTTATATTAAGCAGTACAGCTTACTAGGTGGCAAGGCCAGTGTTGTGGAAGTGGGTGAGTTATTTAAGAAATTCATCTTTATGAATTTTACAATTTTAATTGGACGAAATGCCAAGAACAACGATTTACTCACCAAGCAATATGCACATAAGGATGATTTGTGGTTACACGCTCGTGATGTTTCTGGAAGTCACGTAGTTATTAAGCACCAGGCAGGTCGAGTTTTTCCGCAACCCGTGATAGAAAGAGCGGCAGAAGTGGCCGCATTTTATTCCAAAAGGCGAACCGATACAATATGTCCTGTTATTGTTACACCCAAAAAGTATGTCAGAAAACCCAAAGGTATGCCCGACGGTGCGGTAATTTTGGATAAAGAATCCGTAATTATGGTGGCACCGCATGATGAATTTTAAAGGTTTTATCAGCCTTCTGGATTACAATAATGGGAATTCCAGAAGTCAGGGTTTTTTATTAGTCGTTTTCGATTACCAGCCTAACAATTTTTTAGGAAACTAAGATGTTCTAAGCCTTTGATATGTCTTGTTATATAGCGTAATTCGTCAAATTATTGAGTCAGTTGGAATTTATAGTGCAGAATGCTTGAGAATCGTCGCTTTGTCATCATAGGATTTTTTTCGTTGATAGGTTTAATATACCTTTCACGGCTTTTTTATCTTCAAGTTTTGGATGAAAGTTACTCCATTGTATCATCCTCAAATTCAATCAAACGAGTTATTGAAATTCCGTTTCGTGGTCAAATTTATGATCGAAATGGGAAGCTGATCGTGTATAACACCCCAGTATATGATCTCATGGTGACTCCTTATAAAGCCAAGGTTTCGGATACCTTGAAATTTTGTAAATATTTGGGGATTGAAAAAACTGAATTCGACAGTTTGATGCTCGCAGCAAGCTCGTATTCAAGAAAAAAACCTTCTTTATTTTTGAGACAACTTTCCAAAGAAGATTTTGCCTCCATTCAAGATATCATGGTTGATTATTCTGGATTTGAATTTGTAAAAAGTTCCCTACGAACCTATACAGCCCCAACTCTGGCCAATTCACTCGGGTATGTAAGTGAAATTACAGGGGGGCAACTGGAGAAACAAGAGGAGAAGTATTACCGCCAAGGGGACTATATTGGACAAAATGGTATTGAAAAAATTTACGAAAATGATTTACGTGGCAAGCGGGGTATTAAATTCGTGATGCAAAACGTAAGTGGAGTCTACAAGGGACCTTGGAAGAATGGCATTTTGGACTCTATGGCCGTGGCAGGTAATAATTTACATACCGGGATTGATCTGGCCATTCAACAGTATGCAGACAGTTTGATGGTAAACAAAGTGGGTAGTGTCGTTGCCATTGATCCCGCTACGGGTCAAATTTTGGCGATGGTGAGTGCGCCTTCATACGATCCCAATTTACTTGCAAGTAGGTACTTTTCCCGAAACTATTCTGAACTAGTGAGAAACCCCTATAAGCCACTTTTTAACAGAGCTGTAATGGCCAGTTATAGGCCCGGTTCTACTTTTAAACTTATTCAGGCGCTAGTGGGACTGCAAGAAGGTGTAATTACGCCTAGCAGTGGTTTCTCTCACGCGGGTTCACCCATTGGGTGCCATAATCATCCGGCTACAAGTTCAGTAGCATTGGGGGTAATGCATTCCTGTAACCCATATTTTTACTATGTTTTCAGAAGGATTTTATACAATAATGATATTAAAAATTCCTATACCGCCTCAGCGGTTGGTTTGGATAAATGGTATAATTATGTAAGCAAATTTGGGTTTGATCAAAGGCTTGGTGTGGATGTTACCGGTGAAGCCAGAGGTAATTTGCCCAACAAAAAATACTATGATAAAATTATCGGGGAGGGGCGATGGAAGTTTTCTAATATTTATTCGTTGAGTATTGGTGAAGGTGAATTATTGATTACCCCTATTAAAATGGCCAATGTGGCTGCAATAATTGCCAATAGAGGCTATTTTTATACTCCTCACGTGGTGGCAGGTATTGGAGATAATAAAAAAATAGACACCACCTTTACCAATAGAAGAGAAACTGGGATCGAAAAGCGACATTATGAACCCGTAATCCAGGGTATGGTACAGGCTGTTACAGGTGGTACCGCCAGAAATGCGCAAATAGAAGGAGTAGTGGTAGCTGGAAAAACTGGTACATCACAAAACCGCGTAGGCGATGACCACTCCATATTTATTGGTTTTGCACCAGCAGATAATCCCAAAATTGCCATTGCCGTTTTCGTAGAAAATGCTGGTTTTGGTGGATCGGCCGCTGCGCCTATTGCTGGCTTGGTCATGGATAAATATTTGAATGGAGCCGTAACCAACAAAGCGATGGAAACCAGGGTACTGAACGCGAACTTCATCAACAAGGTAATCATCAAACACCCTAAAAAGACGGTGGAGTAATAGGCGGGTGATTGTGTATTCATAATCAATAATAAAAAACATTAATTTATATGGCTGAAAGTAAGCCTATTACGAAAAATATTGACTGGGTAGTTACACTGGTTTTTATAGCTTGCCTTTTTATTGGATGGGTTAATATTTATGCTGCCGTTTATAATCCGGAGACGCAAACCAGTATGTTTGATATGTCCAATAATGCTGGGAAACAGCTGATGTGGATCGGAACTGCTGCACTTTTGATTATCTGTATTTTGGTAATTGATTATAAATTTTATGAAACATTCGCCTTTATCCTCTATGCGATAGTGGTGTTTCTGTTGATTGTGGTCCTCTTTGCGGGTTCTAATATTAATGGATCCCGCTCCTGGATAAAGTTTGGGGCTGTTTCCATACAGCCAGCTGAGTTTTCTAAACTGGCCATTAGTTTAGCTATCGCCAAATATTTAAGTGATCCTACCATTAGTCTGACCAAAAAACTCAAAGACTATTATCCGATTATAGGCATTATTGGCTTGCCAGCACTTCTTATTTTATTATCCAACGAAACGGGATCGACCCTTGTTTTTGCCTCTTTTGCAATAGTGTTGTATCGCGAAGGTATGCCAGGAATCATTCCAGCAGTGGGTATTATTTTGGCAATTCTACTCATTATTACGCTGCTTTTTGTAAAATGGTACATTGCCGGT
>CAXBLH010000014.1:0-28579 GCA_963976315.1 uncultured Dyadobacter sp. | reverse complement strand
GCTATTTTTGCTTCGCGCTATAATGCACCCATTCATACCATCAATGATTTAAAGCAGATATTACAAAAATATGCCCCTCGCCACCGCGAAAATAAATATTATGCCCAAGTTTTTCAGGCACTTCGAATTGAAGTGAACGAAGAGCTTGCGGTACTAGAGGAGTTTTTGGCACAAGTACCTGAAGTCCTTTCTGAACAGGGGCGATTGGTAGTAATGTCATACCATTCTCTGGAAGATAGGCTCGTGAAGAATTTTATTCAAAAAGGAAAATTCAGCGGCGATGTTGAAAAAGATTTTTATGGTAATGAGATAAAACCACTCAGATCCATAACGCGCAAACAGGTAGAAGCTACGGCGGAAGAGGTAAAAAGAAACCCAAGAGCAAGAAGTGCGAAACTTAGAATTGCTGAACTCAACAACAAATAGGACCCAATTAAAGACTCATTGAACGTTAGGTAATTGCTCCGATTATAGTAAAGCGTTATTAAACCCTTTGATAAACTATTGTATGGCTATTAATAGACGAAAATCCAAAGCAGAACCGAGTATTTCCAGACCGACTAAACCCAAAAGAAAGTTTAATTTGTTCAATTGGTTGAATAAGTTTATTCCTTTGGACAAGATTTTTGGAGAGAAAATTCCGGGAAAGGAAGAGCGTGTGCCTGTAAAGTATTTCTATTACGCTGCATGGGTGGTTTTACTTTTGGTAACCTATGAATGGATTGGGTATAAATCGGAAGAATATGTGCGGACAAGTATCAAATTAAAAAAAGAGGTGGATGACCTCCGGGCTGAATACACCTCTATCCATGCGGACTATATGAAAAGCGGGAAGCAATCGGTAGTGATTGAAAAGGTTAAAAGTATTGGCTTGGAAGAGAATTTGATTCCTCCAAAGAAAATTATTGTAAAAGAAGAAGATCTCTAAAGAAGCAATAACACTACGCATATATCATCAAAAACAAACGCAATAATCTCCTTTTATAGCACATGGAAAGTGGACAAAACAATAAAAAAGCACTCATATATCGAGCCCGATTAATGGGGCTGTGCCTGATTATTTTTGCAGTTGCCGTATTTGTGAAACTTCTAAAAATACAGTATTACGATACCTATCGTGGGAAGACATGGGCAGAATATTCTGTAAAAAATGATCTTAAACTGGATACTATTCCTGCTATGCGTGGAAATATATACTCCAGTGATAATAGCTTATTGGCCACTTCCTTGCCTTTTTATTACATAGGCTTGGATACAAAAGTAGCAGACTCGGCTTATTTCGAGGCAAACCTTGAAGAGCTTGCGAATTTGCTAAACAAAAGCTTTGGTGAAAAAAGTGTTGAAGATTATAAAGCACGAATTAGGAAATTTCGTAATAGTAAATCGGCCCGCTATTTAAGATTAAAATCCAAAGTGATTACTCATTTGGAAAGGGAGAAAATTAAAGAATGGCCCTTCTTTAGAAGAGATAAAAAGGGCGGCGGAGGAAAGTTTGAAACCATTTACAAACGCTATAAACCTTTTAGCCCTATGGCGGATAGAACTATTGGCGGCATTGATCCTAAAACGGGTAAAGGGTATATTGGTATTGAAGCAAGTTTTGATAAGTACCTCGAAGGTAAGTCTGGCGTAGGCTGGGTAGAAAGAGTGGAAGGTGGCTTGAAAATTCCTGTTGGCGATGCCTTTAACATTCGACCAGAGTCGGGTAAGGATATTTATACAACGCTGGACATGAATTACCAAGATATGGCAGAACATGCCTTGCGTAAAAGGTTGGTAGAAACGAATGCTAATTTTGGTTGTGTGATAGTCATGGAGGTTGCCACAGGGGCAATTAAAGCGATGGCTAACCTTACCAGACGCGGCGAAGGTAATTATGAGGAGGACTTTAACTACGCTTTGGCGGGAAGTAACGATCCGGGTTCTACCTTTAAGCTTCCTACCATGATGGCCATTTTGGAAGAAACAAAAATCAATCCTGACAATGTTTTTGTTGAAACAGGTAATGGTTCCTATCAGTTTAAGGGTACCACAGTAAGCGATTCCAAAAGGGGGGGATATGGTAATATATCGGCGACTGAGGTGTTCGAAAAGTCATCCAACATTGGAATACTTCGTTTAATGCAAAAATATTTCTTCTCTAAGCCAGATGTTTATCTCAATTATTTAAAACAATTTCATTTAACCCAGCCCACCGGAATTCATATGAAGGGAGAAAAGCCTCCGTTCATTAAGGATCGGCAACACAAGCAATGGAGTGGCTATTCTTTGTTTTTTATGTCACATGGGTATGAAATGTCTATGACACCATTGCAAACACTCACTTTTTATAATGCCGTAGCGAACGATGGTTACTGGGTTCGGCCTATGCTCGTAAGAGAAATAAGAAATGCTGAAATAATTGAAGACAAAGTACCGTCTTATATAGCCGAGAAACCGATTTGTTCTATTGAAACAATTAGGAAACTTAAGAAAATGATGGAAGGTGTGGTAGAACATGGTACCGCAACGAATGTAAAATCGAATCTATTCAAGATTGCTGGTAAAACCGGAACTGCTCAAAAGCTGATCGACGGGCAGTACAAAAGAGGACAATATTACACCTCCTTTGCAGGCTATTTTCCCGCAGATAAACCGAAATATAGCTGTATTGTAATTGTAGACACTCCACGTGGGGATGTAGCGGAGTACCAACTATTTGCCGGTACGGTGGCTGCGCCAGTGTTCAAAGAAGTAGCGGATAGGATATATGCATACGACCCAACGATTCAGAACCCCATCAAAGACACGCTTCCTAAAACGAGCCGTGACCTCAAATTTGCGGGCCGAACTAGTGACTTACGGGTCATCAGTGAAAATTTGAATTTGTCCAAAGTGACTACTCAAAATGAATTCGCTTCGGGCTCTATCCGCAAAAAAGGCGATGCCGTATGGCAGGGACAAAATATTACCTCCAAGGAAATCCCTGATTTGTCGGGCCTTACCATGCGTGATGCTCTGTCTCTCATGGAGAACAAGGGCTTTAAGGTTAATTTCAAAGGCTCCGGCAAGGTTATTGAACAGTCTATACCTCCCGGGAAAAATCCAAAGGGCATCAAAACTATCTTACTAACCTTACAGTAAATTTGCTTCATGACAAATTCACCAGGAAAATTATTAAGCGAATTATTAATTGCTTTCCCAAAAGCAAAAGCGCAGGGACCCACCGACATATGGGTTAACAGCATCACAATGGACTCTCGAAAGGTTGTTGTTGGTAGCTTGTTCGTGGCATTGCGTGGTACTCAGTCGGATGGACATGACTTTATTGAAAAGGCAATTACCTTGGGTGCTACGTCCGTTTTATGTGAAGAGTTGCCTGCTGAAATAATCCCTTCAGTAACTTATGTCATCGTTGAAAATTCGGCAGAGGCAATGGGATTTATGGCAAGCTCCTATTATAACTACCCCTCCCAAAAGCTAGTTTTGGTGGGGGTGACGGGCACAAATGGGAAAACCTCCGTAGCGACGTTTCTATTTCAATTGTTTCGAAAACTGGGCTACCGTTGTGGCCTTTTGTCAACGGTGCAAAACCAAATCGAAGAGGAGGTAATACCCTCTACCCATACCACACCGGATTCTATTGCTCTCAATGCGCTATTAGCCCACATGGTTGCTAGTGGGTGTACTCATGCTTTTATGGAGGTTAGCTCCCATGCAGTAGCGCAGCATCGCATTAGCGGATTGTCGTTTTCGGGTGGGATTTTTACGAATATTACACACGACCATTTGGACTTTCATAAAACATTTGATAATTATATTAATGCTAAAAAAGGCTTTTTCGACGCTTTACCGAAGTCCGCTTTTGCATTAATAAATATAGATGATCGCCGGGGTGCGGTAATGGTTCAAAATACCAAAGCGAAGGTCCAAACCTATTCCTTGCAGGCACTTGCTAATTTTAAAGCTAAGATCATAGCAGATACCTTGGTAGGGATGCATTTGGATATTAACGACCGTGAAGTTTGGTTTAGGGTAATTGGACGATTCAATGCCTATAATTTACTTTCGGTATATGGTGCGGCGGTGCTGTTAGGCGAAAATCCCGAAATTGTACTTACCGAATTGTCTAACCTTAAAAGTCCCCCAGGAAGATTCGAACAAATCCAGTCTCCTAACCAAGTGGTAGGAATTGTGGATTATGCCCATACTCCAGATGCACTGGAAAATGTACTCGAAACGATTACTAATTTGAGACATGGTAATGAAAACGTAATTACCATTGTGGGTTGTGGAGGAAACAGGGATACCGAAAAGCGGCCTAAAATGGCTGCAATAGCTTGTAAGTACAGCAATTCAGTGATTTTAACTTCTGATAATCCTCGATACGAGGATCCTGCTGTTATTTTGGAACAGATGCAAAAGGGCGTTCCAGCCATTGACTTTAAAAAAACCAGAACAATTCCGGATCGCAAAGAAGCCATACTGACGGCTTGTGCAGAAGCTAATCCCGAGGATATTATTTTAATTGCAGGAAAGGGGCACGAAAATTATCAAGAAATTCAAGGAATTAAACACCATTTTGATGATAAAGAAATTTTAATGGAAGCTTTTTCGAGATTATGACCCCTTTTTTATAAATAATAGGGTGTGTTATGCTGGTGAAATAGGTTTTTAGTTTTGAAAATAGCCATAACGCATTTGTAACGTCTATAAAAATAGGCAACTTTGCATCTACACGTCAATTTCCAATTTCATGCTTTATTACATATTTGATTATCTTGACAAACAATTTAACTTTCCGGGGGCAGGGGTTTTTCAATATATTTCTTTCCGGGCCATGGGTGCTACGGTACTTTCCTTATTTATTGCTGCAACATACGGGAAAACCATCATAAATTATTTACGTAAGAAGCAAATGGGTGAAACCATTCGTGATTTGGGACTTGCTGGCCAATTAGAAAAGGCTGGCACGCCTACCATGGGTGGATTCATTATATTAGCATCGTTGTTGATACCCGTATTTTTATTTGCTAAGCTTACCAATGTTTATATAGTCTTATTGATCATCACCGCTATTTGGACGGGCTTGATTGGGTTTATTGATGACTATCTCAAAAAATTCAAGAATAATAAGGAAGGGTTACAAGGGCGTTTTAAAATTGTAGGGCAAGTTGGACTGGGTCTTATTGTGGGTATTACGCTTTCTTTTAATGACCATGTGCGTATTCGAATTTATGATACCCCCATTCTTAATTCAGAACTGGGCGAGGTACAGCGCTACCGTGAAATAATGCACCCAACAGTAACCACCTTTCCGTTTTTAAAGAATAATGAATTTGATTACAAATCATTGTTATTTGGCTGGCTTCCGGAAGAATACACCTGGGTAATTTACACCATTATTGCCATAATTATTATCACTGCCGTATCCAACGGTGCAAATATTACAGATGGTATTGACGGGTTAGCAGCAGGTGTTTCTGGTATTATAGCACTTACATTAGGGGTTCTGGCTTATCTTTCTGGTAACACCAAATTCTCTCAATACCTTAATATTATGTACATACCCAATTCTGGTGAATTGGTAATATTCTGTGCGGCATTTATTGGCGCCTGTATAGGTTTCCTCTGGTACAATGCGTACCCTGCGCAGGTATTTATGGGGGACACTGGTAGTTTGATGCTCGGTGGGGTAATCGCGGTAATAGCGCTGGCAATACGAAAAGAATGGCTAGTACCAGTAATGTGCGGCATATTTCTAGCAGAAAATATATCGGTGATTTTACAAGTCAGCTATTTTAAATATACCAAGAAACGATACGGTGAAGGGCGGAGGATATTTCTGATGTCTCCCTTGCATCACCATTACCAAAAGAAAGGAATTCACGAAGCTAAAATTGTAACCAGGTTCTGGATCGTGGGTATTATTCTTGCGATTATTACCTTAGTTACTTTAAAGCTACGATAAACAAAAAGCGACAATCGAGCAATCGATTGTCGCTTTTTAAATCATTAATGGTTACCGACCAATCTGTTCACTATATCTTCGGGGGTCATATCCCTTAGCAAATAGTGGGTATTGATCAAATATACGGCGAACCACGCTTCTATAATGGTTGTTGGCATCTGCACCGTTGAATATACCGGAAGCATAACCTCTCCAAACTACCTGATCACTTTGAGCATCTATCAACGAAACGATTAAGGTTCCTTTGTCCAAGGCGTATTTAATGGGCTCATAACGGAAGCCGTCATTTTCAGTGTCTACCCAGTTTTTAATGACCGGCTGCATATAACCTTGGTACCTTAAATTGTCGTAGAATATTCCATAATTAACTAACAACGTTGGTCGCTCTGCTGTTAGCTTATAGCCACGTACTTGCATTTGACGACGAATGGCCTCATAAATTTCTGTACACAGGTTGTTGGTGTCCCGTTCACATTCCAGAAAGGTATAAGAGGAATAGTCTTTGAAATTTGTTTCATAGCTATAATCGTGTTCGACAAAAACTTTACGGCTACTCGAACAGCCAGCTACAAGCATTACTGCGATCAAAAGACCAAAGGGTAAAACATATTTACGCATAATAAACTAAGTATGAGGTGAATAATATTTTGATACCTATTCATTAAGCAATTGTTACTCCTCATGGCCTATTTATTTATGCCATATAATAAGCAATTGCTTTACGCATTTCAGTTTTGGAAACTACTACATCAAATGCGCAGCTACCAGCACCATCCAAAAGCGAAAATCTGATTTGATTTCCTCGATTCTTTTTATCCTGATGAGTAAGTTCCAGTATGGGTTCTATGTCATCCAGACCAAGATTTGTCTTTCCATAAGTGGCAAAAACAAATTCTTCAATTTGACTCAATAGCTTTTGGTCAATCATTTTTCTTTGAAAAGCAATAAATGCTTCCATCACCATACCCACCGCTATTGCTTCTCCATGTAAAAGCTTGAATTTTAAATCTTTACTCAAAAAGTGTGTTTCAACAGCGTGGCCCAGGGTGTGTCCAAAATTTAGAATTTTCCGTAATCCCTTTTCTTTTGGATCTTTATCAACTACTTCTTGTTTTATTTTAACAGAATGAGCTATTAAATCAGCCCACTGCTGTTTTTCAAAGTCAATGGTTCTTATGGCTTCCCATTTCTTGGAATCTGCTATCAGACAATGTTTTATTACTTCTCCAAATCCAGATCTCAATTCTCGGTACGAAAGGGTATCCAGAAAAGCGGGGTCAATCAAAACTGATTTAGGGATCTGAAAAACTCCAATATGATTCTTAAGTCCTCTAAAATCTATCCCTAATTTACCTCCAACACTGGCATCCACCTGTGATAAAAGTGTGGTAGGAATTTGTATAAAATCGATTCCTCGCTTATATACTGCTGCACAAAACCCACCCATATCACCTATTACGCCACCTCCAATATTCAATACCAAGGCGTGCCTGTCGAGCTGTGCATTGGTCATTTCTTCCCAAATCTTTTCACATGAAGCCAATACTTTGTGCTCTTCACCAGCCGGCACGGTCACAACATGATGCTTCGGTAAAGCACTTTTAATTTTCGGATAACAATATTTCCGCGTGTTTTTATCAGTAATTACAAATACTTTAGAATAATTTGTATTGACTAAAAAAGCTTTCAAACTTTCGCTAATAGGCGAAATAATAACTGACTGGTTCATTTAAACTTAATAGGGAGCCGATGCTCTTAAAATATACGATAGCAACATTTAATTGGATGCGTCGACTAAAAATAAAATAATATTTTGTAAATCAGTTTTAAAGATACAAAGAATTATGTTTTGTATTCAAAAATAGATGATTTCAATATTTCACACCTACTAAAACCCGAAAATCAGGCCTTCAACTTAGTGCATTCCCGATTTGTTGATTAATTTCGCAGGATTGCCAGAAAGGCATCGTTTCCCTTTAGCCTTAATTATTAACATTCGAATAATTCATGAGTAACACTCCTTTGATATCCGGAATCCAACAAATTGGAATTGGCGTTCAAAACGTTCCTGAAGCTTGGACTTGGTACAGAAAAGTCTTAGGTTTTGACGTTCCCGTTTTTGACGACAAAGCAGAAGCGCCACTAATGACACCGTACACGGGTGGTAAAGTTCACCAGCGTCACGCAGCTCTGGTTTTGAATATGGCTGGTGGAGGCGGACTAGAAATATGGTCCTTTACCAGTAGGAAATCACAACCATCGAATTTTAAATTGGAATTGGGTGACTTAGGTATCAATGCCATACGCTTTAAGACTCCTGATGTTAAAAAAGCTTACGACCATGTAAAGAGCTCTTCCAAGGAGCCGATTGGTCCACTCCAGACTTTACCGGAAGGTACAGGTTTCTGGGGGCAAGATCCTTATGGTAATATTTATCAGGTTACTAGTGATACTAGTTGGTTTCAAAACACAGGCAAACCGGTAGGTGGAGTAGCAGGTGCGGTAATCGGAGTCTCAGATATGGACCAATCCATTGCTTTTTATGAAGACCTACTAGGTCCTTTAGATATTGTTTATGACCAAACCGGGGTTTTTGAAGATCTGCCCACTACCATTGCGGGTCAAAAGTTTAGAAGAGTGCTATTACGTAAAAACTTCACAGCGTATGGTGCTTTTTCAAAGCTCCTAGGTAATACTCAAATAGAACTCTTACAAGCTCTTGAAAGAACCCCTAAGAAATTATTTGAAAATAGATACTGGGGAGACTGTGGTTATATTCATTTGTGCTTTGACACGTTGGATATGCCTGCATTAAAAACAAAATTAGAGTCGCAGGGCTATCCTTTTACGGTGGATAGTGAGTCGTCCTTTGGTATGGAGTCTGCTGCTGGCCGGTTTGCTTATTTAGAAGATCCTGACGGTACGCTCATTGAACTGGTGGAAACGCATAAGTTACCCATTTTGAAAAAAATTGGCTGGTTTATGGATATACAGAAAAGAAAACATCAAAAACCGCTGCCCAACTGGATGTTAAAAGCCATGGGTTTAAACAGGGTAAAAGACTAAAAGCCATAGGTTTAAACGAGCTCTAAATAAAAAGGCGGAATTTGAATTGAATCAAGTTCCGCCTTTTTGTTTTTGAATCCAATAATTTTTTAGGATTGATTGGCTCCTATTCTAATTAACAAGGGCAAGGTCACAAAACATATTATAGCCGCTTGGTAGCCAAATACAAACCCTATTATTTGAGAAATTAAAAGTACAATAATCGGATATAAGTAGATGAGCAGGCCAAACAAAACCGAATCGTAGAACACAGTTCTTGCTGTTAGTTTCGCTGCTTTTCTTTCAAAAAAGTGATATATTGGTTTATGGATAAATCGGCCAAGGGCACCCAGTACTCCTAATACAGGATTTGAATGAGGGCTTACAGGAGCTTTTTGGTCAAAGTATGCTTTCACTTCCTGTTGCTGAACATTCGCGGGCAAATCACTATTTACGGATAGAATTTCTGCGCTCATCCGGACCGCTAGCAATTCGGTAAATTCACGCAACCACTTTTCATACTCCTCCGGATCTGTTTGAATGTCCGTTTGTTTTATTTCGTTTCCAAAATTGAGAACCACTCTTTTTCCTGGCCCGCGAAAATGCTCATAATTTACTCCAGTTGGCAACACGCGCATTTCATGAATAGGGTTTGGGCCATACCACGTTTCGTAAGCCATACGTGCAGTTCCTTTGCCTAAGGGTCGTAAATTCCATTCATTTTTACATATTCCTTCAGAAAAGACCACCACATTTCCGCCCGACTTTAATGCGTCGTAGGCTTCTTTTGTAGTTTCCCCATGGTTTTTGACGTACTGTCTCCCTTCGGTGCCCCTGAAAACAGGAATTAGCTTAATCTGACGAAGCCAAAAGGCAACGGCTGGTTTTTTGAATACATCGCCTCTTGCCAAGGTGTTAATCTGTTTTTTAACGACGGATCCTATGACCAGCGCATCAAAGAAAGAACCAGAATGATTAGATGCAATAATATAGGGGGTTTTGCTATTCAGATTTTGTTTTCCAAAAACTCGAAGAGCTTTAAGAAAAATAGGAAGAGCCAATTGAATCAGAAATCGGGAGAAATAGAAAAACAAAGTTGAAAATTTAAATGAAGCTGCAAAAATAATTAAATCTTTCGAACTGCTCCAAAAATCACCGAAATGGACAGGGCAAACGCATTTAAAAATACTCCGTAAGACCGTGTTTGATACTTACAACTCTTGGCAGGAGTATGCATACGGAGAGCAGGGGGATTCAACCTTTGGGAATATAAATTTTGTAACTAAATCAAACAGACCAATAAATAATAGGCCAAAATGAAGGCAAAATTGCTGGTTAAAAGTAAAATGCGTTTACCATTGCGAAATGGTTCGATATGCAGCAATTAATTCAATTAATCAGCAATTTTTAGTAATCCTTGGACATATTAGTAATTATATCTTTAAATTTCAGTTTTTAACGGAGAAGCTTCCCTACCAGAAAATTTATGCAGTTAGATTTTTGTAAAAGAAATGCGAAAATCTAAATTTAACATAGTCCAAAAGTCAAAGTAGTATTTGTAATGCGTCTAAAAGATTATCCCGAAATAATAAGAAAAGCCTGGGCAGGTTTTGATTCTTCCATCACAGTAAAAATGGTTGAAGATATAAGTGCCAAGGTATCCACGAACCACGTTTTTCGAGTGACTCTTGAAAATGATGACCAGGTGGTTGCCAAGCTGTCCTATTTTGGCAAATATGAACACTTTAAAGAGGATCATCGTATCATTCATGCGATGCAGAATAATCTGTTATATCCTTTTGAAAATGTATTAGCAAAATCATTGGTGAAGAACAACCAGGTTTATACCTATCGCTATCAAGAGGACTTTGTAGATACTTGGGTTGTTTTTTATAATCCCATTAGGGCGATGCATAGGCTACCTAAGCGTCTAAAGGTGGAAGAAATTCGGAAACTGGGTACCGAGTTGGCAAAATTTCATTTAGCTTGTTTTAGAGTGAGCAAATCTTTGCCAAAATCTTCTAAAAATTTAAGGACAGATATCAATCATTTGTTAGATATCTTAGAAACAGATAATGGAAAATTCGAGCACCGCGGACAAATTCATATTTTAAAGAAGCAGTGTGAAACGTTTATGAAGAATATACAACGTTTGAACGTGTCTTCTTTTGATTTAATGCCTGTTTTTGTAGACTGGAATATCGGGAATTTTTCGGTTACCGACGATCAAAAGTTATTTTCTCGTTGGGATTACGACTGGTTTAGGGTATCTTCAAGGGTCATGGATTTCTACTTTTTTAGTCGTGTGGTTTCAAATGTTGGAGACCGCACCGTGTTCAGCTATTTAATGGGGACACTTACCGAAGACCGTTTTATTATCTTTCTACAAGAGTATCATAAAGTATATCCCCTTAAGGTGAACGAAGTGCTTTTCATGAAGGAAGCTTATCGTTTTTTTATATTAAACTATGTAATTAAATACGGGAAATATTTTTTCCATAGATCTTATTGTACCAAGCTGCAAAAGGAAGCTTACGAATTGTATTTTCCTGCTATTGAGGGGTTTGATACTGATAAAATATTAAAAGCGCTCAATCTTAATTAATAATTTTAACCATTACCTGAAAAAAATTCAATTATGATTTTAGATAATTTCAAATCCGTATTATCACGATATGATGTCATCTTTTTTGATGCCTTTGGCGTACTTAAAAATTACAATGGCCTGATACCCGGAATTGAAAAAACCTTTGCTTACTTGAAAGAAACAGGGAAGGATTTTTATGTGGTCACCAATGATGCTTCACGAGGACCAGAACAACTTGCTGAATCCTATAAAAAACTAGGGATCGATGTGGTTACCCCCGATAAAATCATTTCATCTGGTATGCTCGCCCGTGAGTATCTTGATAATAAAGTAAGAAAAGGAATTGTAGCCTATGTGGGTACAGAAAATTCGGCTAAATACGTAGAAACCCCTGATTTAAAAACGCTTTCAATTAGCGATTTAGACTTAGAAGATGTGGGGAATGTGAACGCCTTGGTGTTTCTGGACGACGAAGGGTTCGACTGGAATACCGATCTTACCAAAACCTTAAACTTGCTTCGAAAAAGAAATATCCCCGTAATTGTTGCCAATACTGACAAAACCTACCCAGCTTCAAATAGTCGTCTTTCGATAGCGGTAGGTGCCCTTGCCAAAATGATTGAAGATACGATTGGTCGACAGTTTATTCGATTCGGAAAGCCTGATGCGCAAATGTTTATATTCGCCTATCAACATATCAAAAACTACCCGGATGTCAGTAAAAGAGATATACTGATGGTAGGTGATACGTTACATACAGATATTTTAGGGGGCAATAAGTTCGGGTTAGATACTGCACTGGTACTTTCTGGCAATACCCAGGCTAGTGATGCGGAAGTGCGTATTAGGAGTACCGGAATTATACCCACATATATCTCTATTTCGGCGGTGGTAGAATGAGTTTAAGGATTTGCCATTAAAGGCAAATCGTGGAGCCTCCTCCGGATTTTACGCATAAATTGTGTTCCAGGGTCTGTCTTTACGGTGCGGTAATTGGAATCAGTCTCTTTCCATAGCTCCGACTTCTCAAATTTTTGGTACTCGTAATGGCCGATCAAGTAGGTAATTTCTGGGTATTTTTTTGTTAAATAGCGAATTAGATTTTCATTGGATTTAAGCTGTGCTTTGGTAAGTAAACTTTTTTCGGAACCAATGTTTTCGATGCCGATGGAACAATAATTCAGTCCAATGACGTGCCGGGCAAAGGCGGTATCCGGTAGTAGCCTGAATATTTCGCCGTCACGGTCAATTAAAAACTGGGAAGAAACGTTCAAAGAACTTGCAGAGGCAATTCCCGCCCTTGCTCCTGGTAAATGTACCGGATCAAAAACATCAAATGTACTTTCTATGGTGGGTATAACGGTCCAGTGAAGCACTATCATTTTGGGATTTATAGAGGGTAAAGTTTGATCCAAACCATGGCGCTCCCGCAAATAATCTATTGAAAGTTGTTTCCGCTCCTCGTTGAAATTGATGGGCTTGTCTAAAATTCGAAAGGTTGGTTTTGGCGCACAACCCACCAAAAACAGAAGGAGGAAGCCCAAAGGGAGGGGATATAAGAAAGGCTTTCCTGAGGAAGGTTTTTGGAGTACAGGCATTTTTTGCGCGCGATTTTTTTGATGATTTCCAAGGGTATAAATGTACCAATTTTTGTACGATTAGAAATAGTGAAAGCTTTCTGAATAGAAAGTTTTTCCAAGTAATTGAGCTCAGTAGTAGCATTTTATTTTCAATACTTTCTGCCAATATTTGTTTCTACTTTCTAAAATCCTGTTAAAATTGATATATCTTCATTGTCAAATACAAGAAAATAAATACTAGATTCATCAACATGCTCGCAAAAACATTTGGAAGTGCCGTTTATGGCGTGGATGCCAATATGATTACGATTGAAGTTACCGTGGGACAAGGCATGGGTTTCTTTATGGTAGGCCTTGCAGACAGCGCTGTAAAGGAAAGTCAGCAACGAGTTGAAGCATCGTTAAAATATTTCAACTATAAAATGCCGCGCCAAAAGGTAGTCGTTAATTTGGCTCCCGCCGATATCCGTAAAGAAGGTTCCGCTTACGACCTACCGATAGCACTTTGTATTTTACAGTCCTCGGAACAGTTAAATACCAAAGTAGATCTGGGAGACTATCTGATCATGGGTGAGCTGTCTCTGGATGGCATTTTAAGACCGATCAAAGGGGTATTGCCAATAGCCATTGAAGCCAGAAAACAAGGCTTTAAAGGGTTTATACTGCCAGCAGAAAACGCGCACGAAGCAGCTATTGTTAATAATATAGAGGTGATACCGGTGGAAACATTGGAAGATGCTATCGCTTTTGTGGAAGGACGCAGCGATATAACGCCACTCCATGTGGATACAAGAGATTTGTTCTTTACCACACAGAACGACTACCCCGCTGATTTTGAACATGTTCAGGGTCAGGAAAATATAAAAAGAGCACTTGAAATTGCTGCGGCTGGTGGGCATAATGTGATCATGATTGGCCCTCCCGGAGCAGGAAAAACCATGTTGGCCAAAAGAATCCCTGGCATTTTGCCGCCTTTAAGTCTTCCGGAAGCATTAGAAACCACCAAAATTCACTCGGTGGCAGGTAAGCTGGGTACTAAGGCTACCTTGGTTTCTCGAAGACCGTTCCGGTCGCCCCATCATTCTATTAGTGATGCTGCTTTGGTAGGCGGTGGTAGTTTTCCACAGCCGGGGGAAATATCCTTGGCGCATAATGGGGTTTTGTTTTTGGACGAGCTACCTGAGTTCAAACGTACCGTTTTGGAAGTGATGCGGCAACCTTTGGAAGAGCGGAAAGTAAGTATTTCAAGGGCCCGAATGGCCGTTGAATTTCCGTCAAACTTTATGCTAATAGCGAGTATGAATCCCTGTCCCTGCGGCTATTATAACCATCCCGAAAAGGAGTGTGTTTGTGGCCCAGGTGTGGTACAAAAATATTTGAACAAAATTAGTGGTCCATTGCTGGATAGAATTGACCTGCACGTGGAAGTAACCCCTGTTTCTTTTGATCAAATAGCTTCCACCCGAAAATCGGAGAGTAGTGATCAAATCCGGGAGCGGGTAATCAAGGCAAGGGACCGACAAACCGAGCGCTTCAAAGACAAGAAGGAGATTTATTCCAATGCCATGATGCCCCCAGAGCTGGTGAAAGAAATTTGCATTATAGGTGATCCAGGCAAAGCGTTACTGCGTACTGCCATGGATAGGCTTGGACTTTCTGCTCGTGCTTACGACCGTATTCTAAAGGTTTCCAGAACCATAGCCGACTTGGCAGGCAGTGAAGATATAAAAGTCGAACATCTGGCCGAAGCTATACAGTATAGAAGCTTGGATCGGGAGAATTGGGCGGGTTGATCATTATTGAAATTATTTGTTATCCCTACGCAATCAATAAAAATCTAGCATATACCCAAGTTACTTTGCGTAGTTGAAAATATTATTATTTTAGTAATTTCTGGACTGGTAACAGATAGGTTTCCAAAATTAATGTCATACAATTTGCTGAGAAGTAGCCTTATAAAATTACCTTAAAATAGGAAATAAATTAGGAAGTCGCATATCAAGAATATGATGGGTATTTTTTAAAAAATTAGTGCCCCAAAACTCAATTGAAACCATTGAAATAGCTTGATCTTTTGACTCTGTACATAGAACTATTAAGGGTAGTGTTAGAGCTATAGAGCCTATTTAAAAATTAACCAATAGTTTGTTTATGCTATTTTTTAGCTCTCTCACTGTTAAATTTTTCACGATAGCTATGGCTATCGTACGACGAACCGCCCTTCAAAATTCACCTTGGTTCGCACAAAAAATAAACTATAAACAATTCTATTATAAAAATTAACGGGCTCTAGGTTAATAGTATATTTATTTGAATGTACTCTTTTAGTTACCAAAAGAATATTATAGATTTCAGGAATAAATATCAAATGGTATGCGTTGTGCCATTGAATATAGAACAATCAAAAGTCTAGATACCATGACCATCTACCTGAATTTAAAAAGAGCGATTCTGGATGTGTTCGAATCACTATTTGTATCCGATATGGATGTTGTAAGTCCAGAGGCAAAGAAAATAATAGCTAACCCAGAGGATAGAAAATTGTACATTGATGCTGTTGAAAGGTTAAAGAAAGGGGAGGTACAAGAGGAAACTATAAAACTATCGACGGGTGAAATAACTATCTCATAAGTAATGGAATTTCCTGCTTCCATCCCAAGTATAATATTTGTTGTATTATTAATTGTCCCGGGAGTAGTTCTAAAAAGGTTCTACTTTCAAGGGGAATTCACTAAGGAATTTGGGTTCGGTATATTTGCCGATCGATTGTTTTCGAGTATTTTTTTGGGAATAATAGTCCAAATTGTAACTTTTCTTTTCCTTGCAAAAGTTTATGGCTTCACTTATGAAAATTCAAAGGGTCAAATAACCCAGTTATACAAGGCATTTATTGATGCAGATTTTAAGATTATTTCTTCGGAAAATTTGTGGACGGCGTTAGGTTATCTTATCATTTGCCTTTTTACAGCAGCTTTCCTTGGCGGTAGTGCGCATCATATAGTGCGCCAACTTCGATTAGATATTCGTTTTCCGTTACTACGATTTAGTAATCAATGGAATTACTTGTTTAAAGGTGAAATTGTCCACTCCAAAAAATTTAAAGCGATTAATAAAGGAAAGGTATTAGAAACATACGTCGATGTTGTGATAGACACCGAAGACAATGGTAAAAAGAAAATGGTGTCCGGCTTTCTTGCGGACTATTCAATCTCGTCAAAAACAGGAGATTTAGAAGCGATTTATTTAATTGATGCAAAAAGATATTCTTCATCTAAGGCCGAATTTGTAAAAGTGGAAGGTGAGTGCTTCGTACTGCCATACAACAAAGTTGTTGATATGAACTTGACGTATGTCTTTAAAAAAATAGACGCTTCCAAGTTCAATCAGTTATTAGTTAATGTTTTTGAATATTTATCTTTTTTTGGATTTCTAGCAGTTTGCATAAGGCCTTGGTTTTTAAATGAGCGCCTATTTATTAAAATTTTAGTGTTTTTCGCTTCTTTTGTTGGCTACCTCCTGCTCATGGCTATTACTTCAAGTTTTATTAACAGTAAAAAGGAAGCTGCATTGAAAGGAGTTAGCCTTTGGGTGGCAGTGATCATATTCTTGCTGTCTGTGGTGGCTATATTATGGCTTACTGGTGTGATATAACCGTTGCTCAAATCATTAAAATTTAAACAGGCTCTAAGGAAGTAGTTTTTTCTACAAATTATAGAATACTAAATTCGTTGGAAAGAACCTTAAATGGATTTGCTAATGTTCATGGAAATAGACTTGAGTTAAAAGATTCCAAAAAATAACCTCTTCCATGGCTAAATTTCTAAGGGTTGTGCCTTATTAGGGAAAACGGATGTATCAAATCAATTTTTAGCGTAAATTTATTACTAATGAAATCCAAAATTTTTATTTTTTGTTGCTTGGCATGGTTTATGTTTGGATGCAACCAATCAGAATCAACTGAGGAGTCTACCAAACCCAATATTGTGGTTATTTATCTGGACGATCTTGGCTATGGGGATGTAAGTTCTTATGGACAAACTACTCTGCTAACACCTAATATCGATAGTTTGGCCAATGGTGGCGTAAGGTTTACCAATGGCTACGCTTCTTCTGCTACCTGTACGCCTAGCCGGTACGCTTTTCTGACGGGAATTTATCCATGGAGAAATGAAAATGCCCGCATACTACCTGGTGATGCGCCGCTTTTAATTGATACTTCACTTACTACTTTGCCAAAAATGCTGAGAAGTGCGGGTTATAACACAGCGGTAGTTGGTAAATGGCATTTGGGGATTGGCGATGGTCAGGTGGACTGGAACCAAGAACTTCAAAAAAATCCAAATGATGTTGGTTTTGATTACTCCTATATCATGGCTGCTACCACGGATCGTGTACCCACTGTGTACATTGAAAACCGTAAGGTAGTTGGACTCTCTGCTGATGATCCTATTTCGGTGAGTTATAAAGAAAACTTTGAAGGCGAGCCAACGGCTATTTCCAATCCTGAGCTTATGACCAAACAAAAATGGCATCATGGACATAATAACTCCGTGCATAATGGTATACCTCGTATTGGTTACCAAAAAGGAGGGAAATCTGCTTTATGGCATGATGAAGACATGGCAGACTTGTTTTTATCAAAGGCCAAGCAATATATTGACGACAACAATCCCTCAAAAACAGGTAAGCCGTTCTTTATGTACTATGCCTTGCAGCAACCACACGTTCCCAGAGTTCCCCATGAAAGATTTGTGGGTAAGTCGGGCATGGGGCCAAGGGGTGATGCTATTATTGAAGCCGATTGGTGTGTTGGAGAAATCATGAAAAAGTTAAAAGAAGAAGGTCTGGATGAAAATACCTTGGTCATCTTTTCTAGTGACAATGGACCAGTACTTAATGACGGCTATTACGACGACGCTGTTGAGAAAATAGGAAACCATAAACCTGCTGGTATTTTAAGAGGTGGAAAATACAGTTTGTTTGAAGCCGGAACCAAGGTTCCATTTATTACCTATTGGAAAGGTAAAATCACTCCATCGGTATCAGATGCTACTATAAGTCAAATTGATATTGTAGGTTCATTGGCAAGCTTAGTAGGACAGGAAAACCCTTCAAAGGATTCACAAAACTTTTTGGACGTTTTATTGGGTAAGTCTACCACTGGCAGAACTGAGCTGGTACTGGAAGCAGGCGGTAAAGTAGCTTATCGCAATGGCAATTATGTTATTATTCCTCCGTATAAAGGCGCAGCGGTATTGGGGTCTGTCAATATAGAAATTGGGGTAAATCCTGATTACCAGCTGTATGACATCAGCAAGGATCCGGAACAGAAAAATAATATCTTCACTACCATGCCCGAAAAGGCGGCTGAGATGAAGTCTGCTATGCAGGCTGCCGTTGGTGATGCCTATCAGTTTGGCACTGCGGCCATTGAATTGAAATAAAAAAAAGAACCATTTCGAACTAATAAGTTCGGAATGGTTCTTTTTTCCTGATTAAGTTTTATGCTATTCTTCTACGATATTCACACCACCTAGTTCTTGAAATAACGTTTGCCAGTAGTGGGCAATTATCGGACTATGTTCGTGGGTGGAGGCTGTGGGTTCAAACGGCGAAACAATCATCACATCCGGCGAGCCAATAGCATAATTTTCAAACTTTTTCGCATCGGCCTTGGCTTCTGTCTCGGCTTGTTCCTCGCTGGTAGGAGGCTTCAAATGGAAATCTCGACGGTTTGCTCCTTTTACACTTTCAATCATATCACTAAAATAATAAACCCTCACCTGAGAACCCGACTCAGTAGCTTTCGCTATGATGGGAATACTCGCCAAAATATCCGTTGATTGGTTAGAAGATCCTGTATTTTGTTGGTTTAGTTTTAACAGGAGTTGTCTTAAATACACCCCTTTTTCTTTTTGTAACGACAATTGAAAGGAAGTTTCAATGGCTTCTTTGTCAGTAGCGTTTACACCTTCCAGTTCTTCCATTTCGCTGCGAACTGTTAGCGATAATGCTTTTGCCTTTGAGGTGTTTTCATGAATGAAATATACATCCATTTTATCTCCTTTATTAACCATATTTTTCCCCAAAATATCAGTTATGGCCTGTCTATATTTTTCGGCAACATAGGCTTTATTAACATTTACACTTTGTGTTTTATCCAAAAAAATCAAAGTATAAATAGGATCTGGAGTTCGGGTTTTGGTTTCTTCCTTTCCACTGCTACATCCTAGAATCAGGATTCCAAAAAGACAAATAAAGAGACTAAGTAACTTGTTTTTCATGATAACTGACGGATAATTAGGGGGTACTGAATAAATTGATGCTACGAAACTAGCGGGTTGAAAACCATTATAACACGCCCAACGCAAAAAATGCCTCAAAAATTTTAGTTTTAAATTAAAAATCCCCTGAATTTGACAACTCAGGGGAAAAATAGGGTAACAATCGGTGTTTTTTCTATTTGTTTTGGTCTTGGATCATTTGTACCAATTCTTCTGATATACCAGTTGACGAATATCCGCCATCATGATATAAATTTTGCATGGTAACATAGCGCGTAAGATCCGAGAACAAAGTGATTGCATAATTGGCGCAATCTTCGGCGGTAGCATTACCCAATGGACTCATTTTTTCAGCGAAATCATAGAATGCATCAAATCCATCAATTCCTGAACCAGCCTTCGTTCTAGTGGGCGATTGAGATATTGTATTTACACGAACATTTTTCGCTTTTCCATAACGGTATCCGTAACTGCGAGCGATACTTTCCAACATCGCCTTCGCTTCGGCCATATCACCATAAAATGAATAAGTACGTTGTGCCGCAATATATGAAAGTGCTACTACCGAGCCCCATTCGCTCAATGCATCTTGTTTTTCTGCTACTTGAAGGAATTTGTGTAGGGAAATGGCCGAAATGTCCAAGCCCTTCTGCATCCAATCGTAATTCAAATCACCATATTCTTTGCTTTTACGTACATTCAACGACATACCGATCGAATGCAAAACAAAGTCGATTTTACCCCCTAATATTTCAGTGGATTTAGAAAACAGATTCTCGATATCTTCCACAGAAGTTGCATCAGCAGGAATAATTTGCGCATCGCACTGCTCCGCCAAATTATTAATTGCGCCCATTCTCATCGCAATAGGAGCATTGGTAAGGGTGAAAATCGCACCTTCTTCCTTTGCTTTTAATGCCACTTTCCATGCTATGGAGTTCTCGTCCAAAGCACCCGATATGATTCCTCGTTTTCCTTTTAGTAAACCGTAAGCCATGGTTCTTTCTTATTTTTAATAATTAGTATCTATTTTGACCGGCAAAGTAACACATTTTTAAGCGCTTAATCTACAAATATCCCTCCAACTCCAAGTTTAGAAAAATAGTAAATAGAGGTATCTTATTGATTTACAGGAGACAATCCGAGCTTGCTCCTGAAAAAATCATCTGTTGCTTTATATACACTTTCCACATCTTTGGATCGGATATAGGAGCCAATTACATGGTCGGCTGCATTTGGAAAGGCAACTTCTTGTTTTAGGTCATCGGGAGTACCAAGCAATGGAAACATCTTTTGCATGGCAGCTACTGATACCACGGGATCTTGCTCTTTTTCATTTTTATAATAATATCCCAAAAACACAGGCATCTTAATCTTTTTATAGATCTCAGGTTTAGCAACAGCATCAATGGTTTGCTGCAACGCAATGAGTCCATTGGTATTATAACCTTGCAGCCAATATTTGATTTCTAAATCAATGGTGTCTTGCGAGGTGTTCTTTTCGCCAATTACGGTATGTAAAATTTGTTTGCCCCACGGACGTGTGATAAGCTTAAGCGCCGGATTGGCCACTGCCATACAGGGCGAGTAGAGTATGACACCTTTCAATTCGGGATGCTCGGAAGCCAAATAGACGGTGAGTAACCCTCCTGCCGAAGTTCCCATTACAATAACACTATCTCCGAGTTGCTTTCCAATAGCAAGTGCTCTATTGGCTCCTGCCAAAAAGTTTTCAGGTGATAAATCATCGAAGGCGTTAGGATCGTCTATACCTGCATCGTGCATACGTGCCAGATAAAGGTTTGCACCATATTTTTTGGCAATGTCCACATTAATGGGTGCTCCTTCGGCCCAGCTCGCTCCAAAACCATGGATATAAACGATACTGTATGGTGTTTTGACTTTATTAGCCGTATCAGCCCATATAATCCGAGCTTCATTGTCTGGCTTTATATGTTCGATCGCCGCCTCCAAATTACCCGATACCTGAGGAAGCGTAGGATCCAGTTGAGCAACGGGTACTTTTGGGCCTAGAAAGTATATAATTGCCATTAAAGCAAAAAATGCCGCTACCCACAATACGATTTTTAACATAAATTAAGGGTCTTGAAAGTTTCTTTACTTCGAAAGTTCGCTAGTTTTAGGCATTTAATTCGCAATATGTTTAATTTTTGATTTTGCTAAAACCAATATCAACCATTTTGCGCCCAATAACCTATTCAATTACCAAAGTACTGTCCTTAAAATTTTTACCCAATATGGCCCAATTATTACTGGTTGAAGACGATACCAATCTCGGAATTTTACTTCAGGAATATTTGATAGACAGAGGTTTTGATACCGATCTGGCTACGGATGGGGAAAAGGGTTGGCAGGCGTTCGTAGATAAAACATACGACCTTTGCATTTTTGATGTAATGATGCCCAAAAAGGATGGTTTTTCGTTAGCTAAGGAAGTACGCATGAGCGGTCGAGATGTACCTATTATCTTTCTCACGGCAAAATCTATGAAGGAGGATACCATGCAGGGTTTTCGGGTGGGGGCTGATGATTTCATTACCAAGCCCTTTGATAAAGAAGAACTTGTACTGCGTATAGAAGCTATCTTGCGGCGTTATCATAGAGAAACAACCCCAGACTTTACGGAGCGTATTTATAAGGTAGGCAATTTGATATTTGATTACGATCATCAAATTTTAAAATCTGCTATTAACTCCTCAAAGCTTACCAGCAAAGAATCGGAATTGTTAAAATTGTTTTGTGAAAATATCAACCAACCTATTAGTCGGAGCTTTGCTTTAAAGACCATTTGGGGAGACGATACCTATTTCAACGCCCGAAGTATGGATGTGTACATCACCAAACTCCGAAAATATCTTAAAGCCGACCCGGCAATTCAAATCATGAACGTCCATGGCGAAGGCTTTAAATTGATGGTGGGGTAGGGTTACTATACCTATTGATACCCTAAAAATTAGCAAAGACTGTGTTTCTTTAAACATAATTACGAGTAAAGATCTTTTAATTGATAGCTGGAATAGACTCAAAATTTGAAGTGTGTTTCCAGCGTTTGATTTTTGCTCGACTGGATAAAGTGAAATGATTACTACTATTCCTCCTTTACTTTCCTGTAAAACTTCTTTTATTCATTTGTCCTTATCACGACTTTTTTAGGATTGGAATCGGCGCACGGTTTTTGGCTTACAAATCCATCCTGAAACCGATTTTCAAGCTGATTGTGTGTTTCGTCTTTTTGATAATAAAAGTTTACCTACAAAACCAGTCGTGATAAGATCTAGCATAAAGGAATATTAAAAAATTAGTATTATTCTAATAGTCTACTTTCCTGAAAGTATAACAAACACTCCTTTATAGTATTCGCTATTCGGTTTTCATTTGCTCTAAAGAAGAAAATTAACGCTCCATTTTTGCTTTGAAGGATTATACTAAAAAGGATATAAGTCCAGAATTAGTAACTCTTAGCAGCATTTCCATTTATTCATTTGGGAGTCAAAATCCCGCTTTTCTAGTTATTATTTTCTAGTTTTTGTTACAAAAATTCAATAATGAACGATAGTTTATAACGAATGGATGATAGTTTATCATCTATCTTAGTCGGGTGATGTAGTTTTGTAATATCTAAAAATGCACAAAATTATACTCACCCAATTAATTTCTAATTTCTATGACAAAACCTAGACTTAAACAGTTGAATTTGAAAATTTTTTCAAGTCTAATCTGGATTTTTTGCTTCTTTATTGGTGGCCTTGTGACCAATACTTATGCGGCATTTAACCCAGAAAATGGCTACACCCAAACGAAAGCAATTACAGGTAAAGTAACCAGTAGCGATGACAATGCTGGAATCCCCGGAGCTAGTATAGTAGTAAAGGGTACGACATTAGGTACCATCTCAGATGCGGAAGGAAATTACACTATTGAAGTTCCTTCGGAAACAAGTATGTTAGTTTTTTCCTTTGTAGGCTTTGTGGCCAAGGAAGTGGTGGCGGGTAATAATACCGTGATTAATGTCGCACTGGATACGGACGTCAATTCCCTAGAAGAAGTTATTGTAGTGGGATTTGGTACCCAGAAAAAAGCAACACTTACGGGTTCGGTATCCCAAGTAAAGGGGGATGATATTTTGAAAGGTAAGGGTTCTTCCAATGCCGCATTGGCCTTGCAAGGAGAAGTGCCAGGGCTGGTAATTACCCGTAGTTCGTCAAGACCCGGTAATGAAGGCGTTGATATTAAGATCCGTGGAGATATATCGGTCAACGGTATTGGCCCCTTGATTTTATTGGATGGATTAGAAATTCCAGAGTGGCAGCTTGCTACTTTAAATGCGAACGATATCGATACTTACTCTGTCCTGAAAGATGGTGCGGCAGCTATTTTTGGGACAAAAGCCGCAGGCGGGGTGATTCTTATTACTACCAAAAAAGGTAAAAGAGGACAAATGAAGGTAAGCTATAAAGGAGAACTTCAAGTAAATAGACCATTGCCGTTCCCGGTTGCTAATTTGCAAGATTGGGCAAGACTATGGATCCAAGCTGGAGATAATGATGGCATTTCTTATTTAGACTCGAAGGGGGTAGAACTGCAAGCAGCCTCTAATTACCGCTTTTTTACAAGAGAACAGTTGGTTTCTATCACCGATGGTACCCTGCCTATGGCACCTGAGTCCTTCTTCTGGCTGGGGAAAGACCATCGTTTTGAAGACGTGAATCAGTTTGATGCGGTATATGGCAATACGGCATCCCAAAGACATAATCTTTCTTTTTCAGGTGGAAATGAGAAAGCTACTTACCGCAGTTCCATTGGCTATGCCAATGAACGTTCTCCGATTAGTTTTGTGTATGATGGTGCCAAGAAGTATAACTTCCGTACCAATGTAACCTACCAAATCAATGATATTGTAAGTACCGAAGCAGTCATTTCTTATGATAACAGACTGGTGAATGAGCCTACCCAAGGGGTAGGGCACGGGGTGCAAGACATGTATCTATTTCCGTTGTACAACCCTCAGGGGCAATATTACGATATATTTGGTTCTAATAACCTTTTGGCCAAACTGGACGAAGGAGGAAGAACCAAAAATAGAGAAGAGATATTTCGTTTAGGTGCTGTGTTAAAATTAGATCTTAATAAATACATACAAGGGCTATCCTTTAATTATTCAGGTAATTTCAGCTCCCGTTCTGGGCATAAAAATACCAGAACCACTTCTGTAACCATGTACGATTGGGATGGAAATATTTCTTCTACGCCCACCACTTTGCTTACCTCGAGTCTTAATATGGCTGAGGCTAATACCAAATTTCAGAATCATGTAGTCAAAGGAAACTATTTAAAATCTTTTGGTAGTCATAACATCGGTGTATTGGTGGGTATGACAGCGGAGGAATCGCAATCCAATAACTATAATTTGTTCCGCTCTAATATGGCTTCTGATGAGCTAGATGATATTAATACGGGTGATATTACTACCCAAACTAATTCGGGAGGAAGTTCTGCAGTGGGGTTAGTGTCTTACTTCGGAAAAGTGAATTACGATTATGAAGGTATTTATCTTTTTGAAGCCTTAGGTCGTCGGGATGGTTCTTCTCGTTTGCATCCAGATTATAGATGGAAGAACTTCTTTGGTGGTTCTGCAGGTATACGTCTTTCAGAATTTGATTTCGTGAAGCGGATGAATATTTTCGATAACTTAAAAGTATATGCTTCTTATGGTGAAACGGGTTCTGTAACAGGAATTGGAACGTATGATTATATTTCAAATATGGGCGCAGGTTCTACCATTTTTGGTGCCTCCCCGCAATATGCAAATACTGCTTGGATTGCAGCTTTAACCTCGACGGACCGTACTTGGGAGCGAGTTGCTACCAATAATTATGCAGTGGACTATGCTTTTCTAAGGAACAGATTGAGCGGAACCTTTGAGTACTATCAACGTAGAAATAATGATATGTTGGTTCCTATTACCTATCCGCAAGTGTTGGGTGCCAGTGCTCCAAGAACAAACAGTGGCGACTTTAAAACAAAAGGCTGGGAATTTTCTTTGAATTGGAAGGATCATGTAAAGGATCTTTCCTATAATGCAGGGATCATGATTTGGGACAGCAAAAGTGAAGTTACCCGCATGGAAGGTAGAAATGCAATTGCTGTCGGAGTCAATACTATCGTAGAAGGTAAGCCCCTAAATGCAATTTATGCTTATAAAACCAAGGGTATTTTTCAGAACGAAGACCAAGTTCTAGATTACTATAATCAATATGGTTTTGTAGAAGCTGCAAACCAAAACACGATGAAAGCTGGTACGTTGCTGCCCAAATATAGAAGTGCGGACCGCCTTGTACCAGGTACGGTAATACGTGAAGATGTGGATGGTGATGGTCTAATCAATACGAATGATTTGGTGTATCAAGGAGATGCTAACCCGCACTTGAGTTTTGGAGTTAACTTAGGGCTGCAGTGGAAGGGATTTGATTTTAGCTCTTTCTTTCAGGGTGTTGCCAAGCAAAACTTAGTACGTGAAGGTGCTCTTGCCTATCCGTTTAGAAGCTGGTGGACTAATCAAAATAGTGCTTTTTTAGGTACTACCTGGACAGTCGACAACCCGAACGCGGCCTATCCTGCTAGCTATTATAATGGCGCTAGAAAAACGTGGAATTATGGTCATTTGAACGACCGAAATATAATTAAAGCTTCGTATATGCGGGCCAAGGTGATGACACTAGGATACACTTTACCACAGACTATACTCTCAAAAGTGAAAGTAGATCGTGTTCGCTTTTCAGTAACCGCAAATGATTTATTTGTGATTTCAAATGTGAAGGATGGTATGGACCCTGAAATGGGAAGTTCGGCTAACCAAGGTAATACGGTTCCTTATACTTCTACCATATTATTTGGTGTGGAAGTCTCCTTCTAAATTTTAAAACTCATTCTAGAAATATGAAAAAAATATTTAAATTAAAATCCCTAATCCTACTGACCTCAGTTTTTTTTCTGAGTAGTTGTGAAGAATTTTTAGAGCAAGAACCTCAAGATGTCTTGAGTGAAGCGGTATACTTTAAAACTCCCGATCAGTTCACGAGCGCTGCCAATTATTTTTATACCAGACTGGGTTTCGATTATGAGCTAGATACTTACCCAGGAGACCAATCTTCTGATTTGTCGGGTAATTTAACTACTACGCCTGCTTATGGACAAGGGGTGTCGTTAACACCAACGGCAGATGCTATTTGGAGCCGAAACTATACCAGCTTGCGTGCTCCCAATCAGCTTATCGAAAAAGCTGCGCTTTACGAAGGAAACCCGGCGGATATCGCCGCATCGGTAGGAACTGCCTACTTTTTTAGAGCTTTTCACCACCTTCGATTATTAAAAAGGTTTGGTGGTGTACCCATCGTAACACGTGCATTAGATGTAAATTCCGAAGAGGTTACAGGGAAAAGAAATAGCCGTTACGAAGTAGTACATCAAATTGCCGCTGATTTAGACAAGGCGATTGCGGGTTTACCTTCTCAAAATGAGATAAGTTTAGACCAGCAAGGAAAACTAAGTAAAGAAGCTGCCAAATCCTTAAAAGCCCGTGTTTTGCTTTACGAAGCTACTTGGGAAAAATATGTGGGAACGGAAACCGATGGTGATGGGGTAACTACGGGCGCAGGTTCAGCGAAACCTGCTGGATACCTAAGTGTACAGGATATGCTTAAGGAATCAAAACAATTGTCACTGGATGTCATGAATAGCGGTGCATTCCAATTATGGGACCATAGAGCTGATTTAGGGGATAGGCATTTGTTTTACTTGTTCAACCTCGAAGACGGTGGCTCCAACCCTGCTGGTTTAACAAAAGCAGATAATAAGGAATTTATATTTCAAACGGTATTTGATTTTAACTTAAGAAATATTCGCCAAAACTTAACCCACGCCAAGCCTGTTTGTCCTACTCGTAAAATGATGGATATGTATCTATGTTCGGATGGCTTGCCAGTACAGCACTCAACAGTTTTTAAAGGCTATAAAGAAATGACTTCTGAATTTGAAAACCGTGACCTTCGTTTAATTAGTTTCGTAAGAAAACCGTTGCAAAAATACTGGGGCTGGGGTTCTAATACGGACGGTGGCGGAGCGCAGTATGGCGTAGAGTTTGAAAATAGTGGAATAAAGTTTGACTACAGATATGTTCCACAATTAGAAGGGCCTGGTGGCGGCCGTAATGTAGGTTACACGGGTACGAAGTTTACAACGGAATATAGACTGAGAGAAACGCTTCAAGAATCGTTTAATTATCCCCAAATTCGTTTGGCGGAAGTAATGTTAAATTACGCAGAGGCAGCTTGCGAATTAGGTGATGGTGCTATCTCGGATGCCGATTTAAACATTTCCATTAATAAAATTAGAACGCGCTCTGGAGTTGCTCCATTGACAAATGCCCTGATTGCCAAATTCCCTGATTTGAATATGAGGGGTGAAATTCGTCGCGAAAGAGCCATTGAATTAGATGGTGAAGGATTTCGTTTCGATGATTTGAAACGTTGGAATGTTGCATTGGCTGAGCTGAACCATAACGTGGCTATTAACTATATCACTGGCACAGAATATGAAACGGCCGAAAATCCTAAAAATCCAGGGGCTAAAATTTATAAAGCAAGCGCTTTCCCATTTGGTTTAACAAAAACTGAAGAAAGTGTTTCTAGTTATGCTGGAATAGCCAAAACAAAAGCAGGGGCGCTTATTATTGATCCCGCTGGTAACAGAAGCTGGACTTTAAAAAATTATGTCGATCCTATCCCGACTGATCAGTTAAAACTAAATCCAAATTTAACACAGAACATCGGTTGGTAATTTAAAAGATAAGTAACTTCCCAAGCAGCTATTGACCTTTGGTGGATAGCTGTTTGGGTTTTATATCAACTAGTTTTTCTATGTTGTTCCACATATTCCGAAGGTGTCAAATCATATAACTCGCGGAAGGTTTTACTGAAATAGGAGATAGAATTAAAACCAGACAAATAACCAATTTCTTTGATAGAATGATGGCTATTTAATAAAAGATCCGAAGCATATTTTAATCGAATGGTACGGATAAAATTACTTGGATTATTGCCAGTTATCGCTTGGA
>CAXBLH010000013.1:0-28627 GCA_963976315.1 uncultured Dyadobacter sp. | reverse complement strand
CGCCGTGACCGTTTTTCTCCTTTCTTTTAATTTAACCCTGCTACGGCAATAATGCTACCGATGATACCTAGTGAAGGCCTCCTAGGTACAACGTTTCGGAAGGATCCCCTAACCTACATTTCTTTAAATCCTAATTTCGACAGTAACACTAAGAACTTACCAGTTCCGGTAGACAAAAGAATACCCTTGGGAATGGATTACTTCTCATTAGATAACTCCCAAACTGGATTATTTTTAAATACTAATTGGAAAGGCAAGCCTTCTTCTGCCCCTACCTACTTAAGGCTCCAAGTAGCCATTGACACCAGGGAAAAAGACGAAGTAGAGGTTATTCTCGCAAAATCGGGTAAGAAAATAGGCCATTTATCCATTTGGTACGCCACTGCTCTTCAGATTTTTGAATCAGAACTCTCTGCCAGTTTATCTGAAATTGTAAGTGAAGGTATACAGATCAGGCTGATGAATGGAATCAAACCCATGTTCTTTTTGGCTTCCACTGCGGAAAATGGATCTCATATATTGCTTTGTTCGGATCCAACAAAACTGTCTGCTAACCGCAATAGAACCATGTTGTATTCCCAACGGTCAGTACAGCCGTTTGGCTGGCTGGAAGGCTGTGTACTGGACGGGTTGCAAGAACTATACCAAAGAAAAGGGGATAAAAAAGCCCTTTCTGCGATACGTACCCATTTGGCACTATTCCTTAAGACGGACGGGAGCCTCATTTATGAAGACCCCATAGGAAGGCCCTCTGATAACCGATTTAATAATCTCGAAGCCGGGCTACCTTTCTCCATTGTTGCGAAGTACGCTCCTTCACATCCCTCCATGAACTTGTTTTTGGATTATTGCAAAACACGGATAGGTAATTCTAAAACGGTAAAGGAAAATACGCTCACGGCAGAAGGTTGCTATACTATAGCATACCCATTAGCCGCTGTTGCACGGGAATTAAATAGACCAGAATGGTATGAATTTGCGCTCATTGAATTAGAAGACAGGATTGTAACTTTGACCGATGCGGATGCAGTCTATACTAGGGCATGGAAAAACACAGGCGTAAAAACTTATCGAAATTGGGGTAGGGGATATACTTGGTTTCTACTGGGCCTCATACGTACTGCTGAAATTCTTCAAAATGATAGCCCTTTTAAAAATCACAAACGAATTGAGCATCTTCGGGAAGTCTATACCTACTATGCCAAACTAGCGCTTACGCATCAACAAGCAGACCATAGTTGGAATGCATATTTGGATCTTGACACTACTAGTTATGATAGTTCGGCCACCGCTGGATTAGGCGCTGCTCTGGCGCATGGAATGAGAATAGGCTGGCTAGATAACTTTTCACAACAACAGCTACAAAAGATTAGGCTCAGACTTACGCAAAATTTAACACCCGATGGTTTAATCACCGGAATTTGCCAACAGAATGCCGCAGGAGAAGACCTCCAAAAAAGTGAGTATCGTGTTATAGCGCAGTATGTATTGGGTTTAATGGCTCATATCGATGCACATTTGAATTAAGATTCCGTTTTTTTTTGAGTACTTCCAGTAGATTTAGATTATATGTTCCAAAAGGCGAAAATAAATTTGGAATAGTAGGCCCTATCACGAGTTGATTTTTTATGGGCTTTTTATAGAAAAACAGAAATGAGTGATCGGCTCGAAATGAGTGTTCCTGAAAAATTTGACAACCCAAAGCATTACTAATCAGCTCGTGAGATGGTCTAGTTACTGAGAAAAGGCCCTGTTCGTTAATGCTGCTCTCCAGCATTTTAAATTGAATTCCAGTTAGAAGTTGTACTTAGCGTTGAAATTTCAAGCCTATTCTGTACGATCATTCCCCCATGTAAGAGCCAGTATTGTCCATTATATGGAATATAAAAAACTATAAGTAAGCCAATTATACCTAAAGAAAAGAGATAGATTCGTCCTTAATGTTCTTCTGGAACGGAACCTTAGGGACATCAGTCGTCCATAAACCAGATTTATTATATAGGTCTGTTCGCCAGAAGGATTAATACTTGATATTAGTATTTTTATAACGAATATTGCTTTATTTTGCGAGTGCTATAAGCCAAACACAAGGCACTTTACTTAAAGTGAGACACCTAAGCGACAACCAATTATTCGAAAAAATTTGTAACGAAGAGAGCTTTTCGGCCTATCGAGAACTGTTCGATCGGTATTGGTTAAAGCTCTATTCCGTTGCGAAAGTCCGTCTACAGGATGACGACGAAGCCAAGGATTGCGTTCAGGAAGTGTTTTTAAATATCTGGTTAAAAAGGGAATCCTTCCTCGTTCCAGAATCAACCAAAGCCTACTTACTAATTGCTCTCAAAAATAGGATTTTAAACTTACTACATCAAAAATCCACCATTCAAAAGCATCTCCATCGTTATATGGAAGAGCTGGATTCGAATTTCCAAGCGCCAGAATCAGAGCTAGAACTTTCCGAACTGGAAGCACTTATTGAGGACGAGATAAATCGTATGCCGGAACAAATGCGAAAAATATTTGTACTTAGCAGAAATGAAGGTCTCACTGGAATTGAGATAGCAGAAAAGCTTTCTTTGTCTCACCAAACAGTTAGAAATCAGATAAGTACGTCACTACTTCGCCTGCGCAAAAGAGTTTCTACATTTAGAAATTCCTTTTGACAGAAAAAAAATCTATACTGGTGTCAAAATAAAATTACCCTGTTTATAGTACAAACTCCTATTTGAATTGTCTTCCTTATATAAAATCTTTATATAGTGAAACAAAGTCATTTAACACTTTTACTGGAAAAATATGAGAACGGTACTTGTTCAAAGGCTGAACTAGACGAACTCAATGCATGGTATCATTCCTTCACCAATGATGAGACCGATCTGGAAGAGGATCTTCATAAATACCCTGATTTGTTAAAAACTTTAAAGTTAGAATTATGGCACGGTATTGAAGAACAAATCGCTTTAGACCTTACGCAGAAGAAAGAAACGTCTCGAGGCAGAATTCTAAATATTCCTCCCATACTATTTAGAATTGCTGCCGTACTTATTGTAGGATTCTTTATTTCTCTGGTGTATTGGAAACTAGCACCGGTTTCTAAGGAGTTTCATACCGTCTCCACCCAAAAGGATAACTTATCCAAGGTTACGCTACCTGATGGTACCATCATATGGGTTAAGTCTGGATCCAACCTGCGGTATCCAGAGCAATTTGGGAGTAAAACGCGTGAAGTATTCCTCGACGGTGAAGCCTTTTTTGAGGTGGCTCACAATCCCGAAAAGGTATTTTTGGTACACACTTCAGATATTACTATCAAGGTACTGGGAACCATATTTAATGTCAAATCTTATAAGGACCAGGGAACGATAGAAACCACTCTTGTGGAAGGTAGTGTAAAAATAGAAAAAGCGGACTCCAGTGATGACACAGACATTATCCTCACTCCAAGTGAAAGGGCGGTGTATAATAAAAAATCGGGATCGCTCGACATAGTTAAATCGGTTGATGTGAGCGAGGTAAAAATAAAGGACATTAAAATAACCACCTCGGTGAATACCTTGGTTTTTGACGAAACCCCTTTTTCAAAAGTTTTTGCCCAGCTAGAGAAACGCTATCATGTAAAAATACATGTGGAGGAGGAAAATCTTAATTGCAAACTCACAGCAGATGTTCAAAAAGAAAACTTGGAGGAGATACTCCAATTGCTTGAAGTCTCCCATCGTATCCAGTACCGGATAGAGGGTAGCGAGGTATATATCACTGGTAAATTGTGTAACTAAAAACAGAGCGCCTATGTAATCTAAATCTGTCAAAAATAAAAGCGCCGGAGATGCTTCCAACACTTCCGGCGCTACAACCATCGCTTTCGAAGAGCGATAGTATTTATGTTTCTTTCTATAAAAACTTTCTAATTTATGAAAAAATCTCGACTTCCAAACGAGGTAGCGCAATATCGCTATGAATCATCCGGGAGATTATTATTCCTGAACCCAATTTCTGCGAAGACTATGATTACTTTGTTCTTCCTAATGTCTGTCCTATTTCAAACACAAGCAGGTAGCCCTGGCCCCACCGCTGGGCCAGCCAAAATATCTATTGTAAAAAAGGCAGCACCATTAAAAGAAGCCCTTAAAGAGATAGAAAAACAATCTGAATTTCGATTTTTTTATAACCACCAACAAGTCAATGTTTCAGAGGTTGTAAATATAAATGTCGTAAACGCTACCATTAATGGTGCATTAGATGAGATTTTTAAAAGTACCAATATCTATTACCAAGTTACTGGACGACAAATCCTACTATTCCGGCGTTTGAAAAATATGCCAGATTCGCTGGCGATGCAGACCAGAATCCCACCACTTCCCAACCTACAAAGAATCCTTCATAAAATTGAAGGCCAGGTAACCGGAGCCGACGGCGAAGGGATACCCGGGGTAAACGTGGTGGTAAAAGGCACTACCATCGGTTCAAGTACCAACATTAAAGGAGAATATTCCCTCAATGTTCCCGATAAAGAGGTCACTTTGGTTTTTTCGTTTATTGGTTATGTTACCAAAGAAATTCCCATTGCCGGAAGATCGAGCTTGAATGTTACCATGGAAACAGATATTCAAGCGCTTGGAGAAGTAGTTGTGGTGGGGTATGGTACCCAAAAACGTTCCGATCTAACGGGATCCGTCACTTCCATCAAAGCGGAGTCGATTAAGAACCTACCAGTTCGTTCTGTTACAGAAGCACTTCAGGGACGAGCGGCAGGCGTTATGATTAGTAAGGAAGATGGTAAACCAGGAGCCAATTCACAAATTATTATTCGTGGAGTAGGCTCCATCAATGGGCTTAACCCTTTATTTGTGATCGATGGTATTGTTCGGGGAAACAATAGCAATTTCAACCCCAAAGATGTAGAGTCCATCGAAATTATCAAAGACGCAAGCGCAGCCGCCATCTACGGAGCACAGGCCGCAGGGGGAGTGGTTTTGATTACTACTAAAAAAGGTTCGTATAACCAAAAAACGAGTTTCAACTTTTCCAGTAATGTAGGAGTAAGGAATATTACTAAATCCTATGATATGCTAGAAACGCCTGACTATATACGTGCAAGACGAGGAATCAAGCAGGATTATGGTTTATGGAATAATACGAATTTACCAAATACTAACTGGTTCGACGAACTATTTCAAGCGGGTCGTGAGCAAACCTATATGCTCTCCATGAATGGTGGAACGGCCAAAGCCAAATACTATGTGTCTGCTGGATACGAACGTGAGAACGGTATCCAGAAAAGTAATTATTGGGAACGCTATTCACTTCGAATAAACAATGATTACCAGTTAAGTAAGAAATTTACGTTTGGTCATATGATCTATATGGCTAAAACATCCCAAAACCCAGCGACAAGAGGTATTCCATGGCGTACATTGCCCTATATGGACGTTAGAAATGCCGATGGTACATTTGCCAGTGTACCCACCGAAGTGGAGTTTTCGGGTGGAAATGATGTGGCTTCTTTGGCATATATGCATCAAAAAAATGCCACACTACTTCTAGACGGCGTATTATTTGCGGATTGGGAAATTTTGAAAGGGCTTAACTTTAGGACAACCGCAGGCGGGGGCTTCAACGGTGGATATTCCGACAGTTTTACCGAAAAAAACCTTTTACTAAGAACAGCACAACCAGAGTCCTATACGAAGTCCTCCAGCTATGGTGAAAGTTACCAGCTCACCACGCAGCTAACGTACGCCAAAAATTTCTTTGAAAAGCACGATTTCAAAATTATGGCGGGATATGAGATAAAAAAATCCAATTCATCCAGTCTGAGTGCTAACGCCACTAGTTTCCCGGTTCAGGTAGCAGAGTCTTTTGCATTGTCTACCAACCCTAATAAAACAGCAAGCGGCGCCTTGGGATACGGACGCTTTCTTTCTCAGTTTGCAAGGTTGAACTATACCTATGATGATAAATACATTTTAACTGCCAATGTACGCAGGGACGGATCCACCAAGTTTGGTCCTTCCAAAAGATATGGCGTATTTCCTTCTCTAGGAGTGGGTTGGAAAATTAATAACGAAGCGTTTTTTCAAAATATAAACAAAGATTTTATCACCTTACTTAAGCCTCGTTTGAGTTGGGGGATTCTGGGTAATGATGCGGCTATTTCAAATTTCACGTATCAGCCTTCTTACCAACAGGTTCAGCAGCATAGTTTTGATGAGTCCAATACCGTTGGTGGTTTTAACTCCATTAAGGTAGTCAACAGAAATATTAAATGGGAAGAGATTAATACCATTAATGCGGGGTTAGATATCAATATGTTTAGCGATAAGCTGGCTATTTCGGCGGAATATTATGATCGCCAAACGAAGGATATGCTTTACAATTTGCCGATACCACTTTCTTCTGGGATTGCTTCATTCGGCTCGGCAAACAGTACTATGCCAGTTAATATAGGTAAAATATCAAACAAAGGCTGGGAGCTTACCGTTTCCTATCGCGACAGAATGGGAGATCTGAACTACAATATCTCCGGTAACATTTCTCAGAACTTCAACAAAGTATTAGACCTTGGACTTCCCAATGCCTACATATATAGTGGCAGTTTGAGTTTTATGAGTGGGAATTCTCCTTTCAAAACAATTAATGGACAACCAGTGGGCCAAATTTATGGACTTATAACGGAAGGTATCATACAAGATCAGGGCGAAATTGAAACATTGAACACCATTGCCACCGAAAAGGGGCTGGCCGCAGGAACCGTAAAACCCGGAGCTACCGCTTACTATAACCATCAATATACTGGACCAGGAGATTTCAGATACAAAGATTTAAATGGAGATGGTAAGATTAGTGATCTAGATCGCACCTTTATAGGAAATCCTTGGCCTAAATTCCAATATGGTTTCAACGTTGATCTCGCTTGGAAAGGTTTTGACTTTATGGTCCAGTTCTTTGGAGTCGCTGGCCGTGATGTTATTAATGGTTCAAAAATATTCGAACAATCATTTCAACAAGATTATCAGTCTACTAGTGCTATTTTTAATGCATCCAACTTCCTAGGAAATGGACTTACGGACCAGCCACGACTTGGATTAATAGATCCTTCCAACCCCAACAAGTTCATTATAGATCCCAGCAAAAATTATGCGTGGTATTCTTCCTACTTTGTTGAAAATGGATCTTATTTAAAAGTTAAAAATGTATCACTAGGTTATACCTTACCAAGCGCATTGGTGGAAAAGCTAAAACTTCAAAAACTCCGTATTTATCTAACGGGACAGAATTTATTGACTTTTACCAAGTTTACGGGACTTGACCCTGAATTTTCCAATGATGTGAAAAATCATGGTCTATACGGAATTGATACCTATCCTCAAACGAAACTCTTTTCGGTGGGTCTTGACATAAGTTTCTGACACTCCACTTAAAGAAATTAGCTGACTTAAATCTATTAAATGATGAAAAAACTAGTCTATATCTTATTATTTGCTATCATTTCCGGTAGTAACATCGGTTGCCGCGATTCATTTCTGGAATTGAATGACAACGGTTCCATCTCACCAGCCGATTTCCCAAAATCCATTTCTGATCTAGACCTCATGTTGGTGTCCATTTATGGTGTACAGCATGAGTGGGGTTTTCTGGGGCACTTTTGGCATGGTTACTCTATGTACTGTCTGGATCATACCGTAGACCTGCAATGGCGCGGCGACGAATCTTGGATTGGGATATGCAGTGGAAAAGCACAACTTGGCGACAACAAAGTACAACAGGAGTGGCGTGATATTCAAAAAGGCATCTATTTTGCAAATAGTACCATTGAAGCCATTACTACTTACCGAACCAGTGCTCCCGTTAGTGAAAAGGCAGCAATTGATTCCAGAGAAGGAGAAGCCTATTTTATGAGAGCCTATTACCTTTGGCATTTGCAAAGTCTATATGGACAACCCGAACTGGAGGGGATGGGTGTCCCTATAATTAGAACAGTACCTACGGATCTAGTTTCCATGTCGGTACCTAGGGCTACTACTAAAGAAACCTACCAGGCGATTATCGAGGATTTAAAGAAAGCATCTGTTTTGCTCGAAACCCAAATAGATAATCATAGAGCCACCAAATGGTCTGCAAAAGCAGTACTTGCAAGGGCTTATCTCTTCGCCGAAAAGCCTGATAGTGCCAAAGTAGTATTGGAAGATGTTATTAATAACAGTGGAAAAACATTGGTACCGTTTGATAGTTACAAAGAAATGTTTAACGGAAATACACAGTATGAATACAATGCCGAATCATTTTATGAAACGGGTAATAAAGCCAGTCCAGACGCACCTAATGCAAATGGATCTAGAGTTCAAAATACTGGATCGACTGTATCACTGCTGTATACACCATTTTACATTGACCCCGTCAACGACGAACGTAAAGCAATGGGCTATAGTAACCAATATATGCATGACCAGAACCTGAAACGATTTGGTTACAATGACGCTACACCTTTAACGGAAATGGAAGAAGTAGGCGGTAAATGGCAGCTGAAACCAGCCTATGTGAAACAACAAAACGAACGTCGTGAAATGTTAGGAAAACAAGCTGACGGCCCCGATCCAAGGCTTTTCGTATGTGCATTACAACCCTTTTTTGACTCTGTAAAGGTGGCAGGAAAGTATTATAAGGTAGCCCAAGCCGAATTTGGAAAATGGTATACACTGGATCCAGCCACCGGACTTAAAAAGGATGATTTTTACGGCTGGCCCTTACGCAAGAATCAATACCTAGAAGGTACTTTGGCAGAAACAAAGAATGTGGCCGGAGCCAATTTCTATTTTAGCCGTTTACCAGATATATACTTAATGTATGCCGAGGTGATTAAAGGATCTAACCCCACCTTGGCATTAGAATACATCAACAAGGTAAAGCGTCGCGCCTATGGTTTTAATCCTAACGTACCTTCAGAGGTAGATTATAAAAGCTTGACGGACAAAACGAAAGCACCGCAAGGAGACCATTTGTCCAACAATCCGTTATTATATGAACGTTGGGCTGAGTTCTTTGGCGAAACAAGATGGTGGGACGATGTTCGCCGTCTAAAGATAGGAGCCCAAGAGGCGGCCTTTTACAAAACGGTGGCCGCTGGGAGAAATATTGTATGGCGTGATGAACACTACGCTATGCCGATCTCTCCATTGGAATTTGAAACCAATTCAAATCCTGGTATGAAGCAAAATCCAGGTTATTAATTTTTTCTAAACCCGAGTATTTTTTTAAAGTGGATGTCTTAATTGGACATCCGCTTTTTATGGATTGTTTAACAACGAATGGAAGGGCGAAATTATAGAAATAAATGAATCGCTAAATGAATTTTGTGAAGCATAATAAATCATACTGGGTGTTCATTTCCCTTTTAGCATTTTTAGGCTTGTTCGCTTTTCAATCCGAAAAAGTGGAAAAAGTAGCGTCTGAACTGGACGAATGGCCAGCGTATGGAGGAACTAGCGAAGGCACTCGCTACTCGCCATTAGCCCAAATTAATAAGGACAATGTAAAAGAACTGAAAGTAGCTTGGGCCTTTGACACTGGTGAAAATAAGGATCCAGAAGAAAGAGGAGCTACTATTTCCTGCCAACCGATCATGGTAGGGGGGATTCTTTATGGCACTACGCCTAAGCTAAAACTTTTTGCAGCCGATGCCAGCACAGGTAAGGAATTATGGAAGTTTGACCCTTTTGAAAGCGTATTCCAAAAACCGACTTCTCACCCAGTTCGCGGAGTGACCTACTGGGAAAATGGTGCCGACAAACGAATCCTATATTCGGTAGGATCATGGTTATATGCAATTAACGCTTTGACTGGAAAAGTCGTTAATAGCTTTGGAGACAATGGCGTTATTGATTTACACGAAGGACTCGGAGACACGGCTACCCTGGGTTATGATGTTCAAGATTATAGCATGAAGGCTACTACGCCTGGGGTTATTTTTAAAGATCTCATTATAATGGGATCCGCCCTAAGTGAAGGAGGTGATGCTATTCCTGGACATATTCGAGCTTTTAATGTTCGTACTGGCAAACTAGCTTGGGTATTTCGGACCATACCCTTACCCGGAGAATATGGCTATGAAACTTGGTCAAAAAACTCCTATAAAAAACTGGGTGCTGCCAACTGCTGGGCAGGTATGGTGGTTGACCAAAAACGGGAAATGGTTTTCCTAGGAACAGGTTCTCCTTCAGTAGATTTTTATGGTGCCGAAAGGATTGGTCAAAATCTTTTTGCCAACTGTGTCATTGCTCTCAATGCTAAAACCGGTGAAAGAATTTGGCATTTCCAGACCGTTCACCATGATCTATGGGATAAAGATATTCCATGCCCTCCGAATTTAATAACCGTAACGCATGGTGGTAAAAAAATTGATGCAGTGGCACAAGCTACAAAGGATGGATATGTATTTATTTTTGACCGCGATACTGGTGAACCCCTTTTTCCAATCCATGAAGTGAAGGTGCCTACCACTCCAGCCTTGCCTGGCGAACAGCCCTGGCCTACCCAACCAATTCCCTCTAAGCCAAAACCATTTGCAAATCAGGTATTGACCAAGGAAGAAATTACCCAACGTACCCCAGAGGCCTATGCGTATACACTGGAACGTTTTAACAATAGCAACCACGGAAATAAATATTTACCACCTTCCAAAAAAGGAACCTTGTATTATGGTTTTGGAGGTGGAGCGGAATGGGGTGGAGCAGCCGCAGATCCCAACGGGATTTTTTATGTTAATAGCAACAATATGCTGTGGTGGCTCCAAATGCGTGACGCTAAACAAGTTGGCGATGAATCGACTTTATCCAGTGGCGAAAAGCTATTTAATACCAACTGCACCGCATGCCATGCATTAACAGATAAAAACAAAGTACCATCGGCCGTTCAAGCTTATCCTTCTCTAGAAAATATAGGCAGTCGTATGGCAAGAAAAGACATTGCGACGTTGCTTCAGACCGGCCGCGATAGAATGCCTTCTTTTCAACACCTTAGTGTGAATGAGCGTAAAGATATTATAGATTTCCTTTTGGGAATAAAAGCAAAGGAGCCTAAAAATGTAAGTGACGACCTCCATAAAGTGGTCAAAGTAAAAACAGAAATGGGTAAACTTTTCCCATATTCGCCACCTTATCTAAACAATGGTAATGTTCAGTTCGTGGATCAAGACGGCTATCCAGCGATTAAATCACCTTGGGGAACCCTCAATGCCATAGATATGAATACTGGCGAATACCTATGGCAAGTCCCACTAGGAGAATATCCCGAACTAACCCGGCAGGGAATAAAGCCAACTGGTACTGAAAATCATGGTGGCCCACTAGTTACCGCGGGCGGATTGGTATTTATTGGTGCTACTTACGATGAAAAAATACGCGCTTTTGATCAAAAAACGGGAGCGATCGTATGGGAATATCAACTACCAGCAGGTGGTTTTGCAACACCAATAACCTATAAAGTTAAAGGTGTCCAATATATCGTAATAGCTGCAGGGGGTAAAAGATATGGACTTAAACCGGGTGGAAAATATATTGCTTTCGCACTTCCTTAGTGTTGTTATAATTTCTTTATTTTGATCTCCAAGAAAAGAAGACCTACGTACCGAATGGAATTTTTTCAAATAGCATTTTTAGAAGAAGCTGATTCCCCAATCGTACTTAACAAAGAACAAAAGAAAGCGATTTAGTAAAACTTAATTTACTAAATCGCTTTTTATGTGCACTCAAAACGAAGGCAGTCATTGCCTATACTTAGCTCATGGCTTCATTCAAGTACTATTCAGCCTTAGGCTTTTGCAATATCCCGCAAAACCTTAATTCGATCATGTGCGGTATTGATTTTTTGGGCCTGTTTCCTAACAGTTTCTACTGCCATAGAAGGAAGATCAACATCATTTAAAGCATCTTGGTAGGCTTTTTTAATGGCATCTTCCCCACGTTCGGCTTCGGACAGGATACTTGCACGGTCGCTTCCGCCAAACAAGGATTTTACGTCGATCCAAACACGGTGTAACGTACCACTTACGCTATTTCCTGTTTCCACCTCGTCGATTGAACCAACTATTGAGGCCAATTCCTGCCCGTTTATGCGGCTTTGCTGGGCATATTCCTGAAACAATTCCTTTAGGTCAACATGCTCATCGTCTATATCGGCTATCGCTTTTTCAAATCCAGCCACACGATCATTATTGATCTCTATCAAATCGTTAATTATTCCAATTGCATTTTCTGAAGTTTCCATAATAAATTTATTTTTTTTGTTGTTGTTGAATCCCGTTTATAAAAATACTATGCCATTTCATCTTTAGACTCCCCACTAATGGTCTATTCAGTAATTTAGATAAATACACCACTAATTTGTTCTAACAAAATCCCAATTGATTGTGGATTTCTATCCCTATGTACACAATCGGTTGCAACAAAAGAAAGTAAAAAATTCTCCATCGGTCGTGTTGCATTTTTCTTTTCGAGAAAACTTACGGGTAGGGCTTAGCTACTCCAAGGTACAACCTACCATAGAAAAGGCGGAAACTGCGGTAATGCCCCATAGGGTAAAAACAATTGTAAGCCACAGTTGATCTTGTCGGGGCAACTAAAGACAAGTTTAGCGGGAAGGTTCGAATCAAAATAAAAAATAGTAATAATACACTGAATACGTCTCAATGATGAGTTGAAGATAGCTGGGCTATCAAAAACCACCGTTTACACCAAAAATAATAACCTTTAAGCGTACCATTTTCACATTCGAATCAACCCTGAGTTTTCAAAGAAATTACTTTATTAAGTGGTAAAAAATGTGAAATTTGCAAACAAATTTATTAGTTAATAATCATTTGAAATGTACTTGCCTTTTATCGTGTTAAATCTTCTGAAAAATATATATTATTCAATCATTAGATCCCATAGGATTTATGATACTCGCCATATTTTTGCAAAAAAAAATTTCCTTTTGTTAATGCTGTTTACAGCTGTATTGGGCATAAGAAATGTAAGGGCACAGGAATTAGAATTGTTTCCCAAGTCGGTTTCTGTTGATGGCTCAAGGTTTGTTGACGATTTGGGGCGGACCGTTTTTTTGAACAGCATAAACATCGCCAATAAATCCAAAAAAGACGATTACATTTTCCAGTCTGGACCGGAGTTGTATACAAACCTCAGAAAATGGGGTTACAACAGTATTCGTCTGATTGTAATTTGGGATGGCATTGAACCAACTCCCGGCCAATTTAATGAGGAATACCTACGAAAACTTGATCAACGTATTCAATGGGCTGGCGATAATGGATTATTTGTAATTTTAGATATGCATCAAGATTTGTTCGGTTCCAAGTTTTCCGATGGTGCTCCTGAATGGGCTACCATTACTGACGGCCAACCACATATAAAAGGGGAAGTTTGGAGCGATGCGTATCTGATCAGTCCTGCTGTACAAACTGCCTTTGACAATTTCTGGAATAATAAATCTGCAGCCGATGGCAAGGGTTTGCAAGATCACATGGCAAAAGTCTGGGCAATGCTAGCTAAAAGATATGCTACGAACCGTACAGTTATAGGATATGATTTAATGAATGAGCCATTTCCTGGATCGACCGCCCAAGAGGCCATGCCTAGACTAATGGAGGCGTATGGGAACTGGGTTTATAGGAAAACAGGAAAACAGCCGACACCAGCCGAACTTGAAACCGTTTGGGCTGACCCCGCCAAGCGAATAGAAGTGCTCGAGCAAATGAACACAGCAGAAGAATTCGCTTCTGTTATTGATGCTCTGGAACCCATTGCAGAAACATTTGAAAAAACAAAACTGCAGCCTTTTTACCAAAAAATGGCCGATGCTATTCGAGAAGTGGACAGTACCAAAATTCTGTTTTTAGAGCATTGTTATTTTGGAAATATGGGCGTAAAAAGCAGCATTGAAAGAACCCGATTATCCAACGGTCAACCTGATCCAAATGTGGCTTACGCCCCGCATGGCTATGATCTGGTAGTCGACACTGAATTTTCGTCGAAATCTTCGCCGGTAAGACTAGAATTTATATTTCAACGTATAAGCGAAAAAGGTAGACAATTAAAGATGCCCATCTGGCTGGGCGAATGGGGTGCGTATTATAAAGATGGAATTAATATGACAGAAATTGCCCGTCATTCTGTGGACCTTATTCAAAAATATCAATTTTCCAATGCCTATTGGTCGTATGAAAAAGGAACAGAAAACCTAGATTATTTTCAAAATGCGCTTCTACGACCCTATCCTTGCTATGTCAACGGACAACTTGAAAATTTTTCCTATGATATTGAAAACAAAACCATCGAAATGCAGTGGATAGAAAACAAATCGTCCAAAGCATATACCACTATCTTTACACCCAACCTTGCGAATGTATCTTCTCAGGCGAAAATACAGAAAATAAGCATAGACCACTCTCCGGCCGGATGGATCATCATTCCGGCCAGTAGAAAAGGGGGAAAAAGAGTGGTTAAATTAAAACTCTAATCCGCCAGCATTATTCAGCTACAGAATTAACAAAGTCAGGAAAGGCACCTTCGCCACCCTGACTTTGTAAGCCTTTTCTTCTACCGTTTACCCCACTTATACTCTCTTGATTAGAGTTTCATTTACGGTTGTAATTAGAAAGATATACTTGCTAGTCACAGACGGTGGTAACTAATTATTAATTTTGTTTAACACTATTTTTGAACCGTAAGCTAACCTATTTGGGCCTAACGACTCAATTTGTTGATTTCCCCCATGTACTAAATCTAGACCTGATTTTCGTCTTTTTTTACAAAATCAAGCTACTATTTTCGTACAAAGTACCATCTAATCGTTATACACCAAATTGATTTCACCAGACCCGCGAGGGAAATTGTACGTTTGAGTCATTTCGCTTTACCATTATTAATATTGACGACAAAAAGACATTAGAAAATTTCACCCCAGGCAAAACCCAGTGCGACACCTGCGATAGAGGCATATCTGCTTTCCATAAGAGCTGGAGTATACCTGCCTTTCAAAATATAGATTCGTTTGTCTGTTACAAAATGAGACCTTAAACCCGCAAGTGCTGGTGGGGTGAACAAAAGCTCTCTTCCTTTCTTCGAAACATAAAAGACATTCTCGTTAAATTTGGTGTCGCTAAAAAAAGTAGCAATACCTCCTTCCAAGTATGTTTCGAAACTGTTATGCCCTGGCACAGGTTTACATGGAGTCCGACGATAGGGATTCAGCAGATAAGAATAGGTTAAAGCACCGGAGTAAGAAAATCGCTTCCATTAAGAATCCCTGAACATCCCAGAAGGCCCGTGTTTTATAACCGAAAAATGATTTAGCATATATCTGAACCTTGGGAGCAATTCCAAAAGCCTCCAATCCAACTCCGGAGGAACAGGTATATACCGTTTATGAGCAAAGCTATTACAACAGAGGAGAAGAAACACAGGAAAGAGTTTATTGATATTTTCAGACAAAATATTTTATTTTCTAATAGGAAACTGGTAAAAAGTGAATGTTATTGCTTTTCCTTTTAGCTATACTTTCAAAATTTAAATAGGAAAATTATGCTGTTACCAAAATTGGGGTTGTTCCTTGTTATTTTCACGATGATGTTCTCTCAAAAAGATTTGAGACCTGTTCGTACCGTTTCAATAGCGCAAAATTTAGGCGTAGGTAGCCAACCCGAAATCGCTGTGAGTGCCGATGGAATTATCAGGATTGTGTATGGGGTGAAAAAAGGAAAAGAAAGGGAATTATATCATATATTATCAGATGATGGAGGTAAGTCCTATTCAAAACCATTTTTAGTAGGAAACTTTTCTCAGATGGGCTTGGGAATGGGCAGAGGTCCACAGCTTACCACTTCAAAGGATTATACGGTTGTTACTGTTGGAGACCACCAAGGGAACCTATATGCATTAAACCTTTCTAATAAAACAAATCAATGGTCTACTCCCATCAAAGTAAATGATGTTGATACCACTGCCAAAGAAGCGCTTTCGGGTCTTGGTGTAGGTAAAGACAACCTTGTCTACACTGCATGGTTAGACTCTCGTCTTGGAAACAATAACTTATTTGGAGCAGTTTCCAGTGATGGAGGGTTGACTTGGGGGAAAAATCAGTTGATTTATAAAGGAGAACAAGATGGCATTTGTGACTGCTGCAAACCTTCGGTCTATATTAATGAAACTGGTCAAATAACAGTGATGTTCCGAAACAAATTAAATGGCGCACGAAATATGTATCTGATTTCTTCAAATGATAATGGAAAACATTTTGGACAAGCGAGCAAATTAGGAGTGGGCGATTACATGATCAATGCCTGCCCTATGGATGGTGGTGACCTGACAGTTGATTCCAAAGGGGTTGCTGCTACTGTTTGGAGACGTCAAATGGACGTTTATTTTTCACAGGCTGGTTTGCCAGAAATTAAATTAGGCCATGGCCGAACACCAGTTATACTTCAAACTCCTAAAGGGAATGTAATTGCTTGGCAGCAAGACAATATCATTCAATTGCGAAGCCCCGACGGTTTGACAACGTTTTCATTGGGTACCGGTAAATACCCCAAGCTTGCCTTGGCACAAGATCAACAATCTGTGATTTGCATTTTTGAACGAGATGGACAAGTAATGGTAACTTCAGTTACTATTTAATAATGGAGGATATCATAAAATTCTAAATATTTTTTCAATCCATTTTTATATGCAAATGGATTGAAAAAATATCCGTAACTCAGTGATTAACCTATAATTTGGGAATGAAACAGTCTTGATCATTACAAGTGGTTATTTAACCCGTAACACCTTGGCATTTATGGCAATATCACTTTGTTAAATTTTTATAGTTCTTAATCTTAAAGCATTTGCAATTACAGAAACCGAACTAAAGCTCATCGCCAACGCTGCTATCATGGGAGAAAGTAATAATCCGAAAACTGGAAAAAGTACACCAGCAGCTATCGGGATGCCTAAGGTATTATAGATGAAGGCGAAAAATAGGTTTTGCTTAATGTTTCTCATTACTCCGTGACTTAAATTCTTGGCTTTTACAATGCCCTTTAAGTCCCCTTTTACCAATGTGATTTTAGCACTTTCTATGGCCACATCAGTTCCTGTGCCCATAGCAATACCGATATCAGCTTGTGCAAGCGCAGGTGCATCGTTTATTCCATCACCTGCCATAGCAACAATTTTTCCTTTGGCTTGTAAATTTTTGATGTATTCCAATTTGTCCTGTGGCAAACAACTCGCTTTGAAATCAGTTAGGTTTAATTCATCAGCAACTGCTTTTGCTGTGTTCTCATTGTCGCCAGTAAGCATAATTACTTCAACACCCTGGCGTTTAAGTTCGTTTATAGCTTCCAAACTCGATTTTTTAATTGCATCAGTTATTGTAATATAACCAACAACGGTTTTATCAATAGCGATATACGAAACGGTTTTACCTAATTTTTGCTCTGCAACTACTTCTTTTTCAATGGTTGTAAAATCCTGAACAGCTTCTTGTTCCATCAGCTTTTTATTACCCAAACTAATGTTTTCTTTTTCGATCCATCCAACGACGCCTTTACCCGTAACAGAGTCGAAGTTTTCTACTTTAGAAAATTTGATATTTTTCGATTTTGCGAATGTAACTACTGCCTCTGCCAAGGGGTGTTCGCTACTTTGGTTTATAGAAGCAATTTTTCCTAAAACTATATTTTCATCGCCGACTTTCACAACAATTTTTTCAACCGATGGTTTCCCTTCAGTTAGGGTTCCGGTTTTATCAGTAATTAATACATCTATTTTATCCATTTTTTCAATTGCTTCAGCATTTTTTATTAAAACTCCTGACTTAGCTCCTTTTCCTACACCAACCATTACCGACATGGGTGTTGCTAGACCCAAAGCACAAGGGCAAGCAATAATTAGAACTGCAATTGCATTAATAAAACCGTAAACCAATTTTGGTTCTGGCCCGAAAACCCACCAAATGAAAAACGTAATAATGGAAATCAATACAACAATAGGTACAAAACATTTTGATATTTTATCAACTAGGTTTTGAATGGGCGCTCGGGAGCGACTTGCATCACTTACCATTTGCACAATTTGTGAAAGCAAAGTTTCCGATCCTACTTTTTCGGCAACCATCAAAAATGTTTTAGTGCCATTAATCGTACCTGAACTTACTTTATCATCTGTTTTTTTATCCACAGGAATGGGTTCTCCTGAGATCATTGATTCATCAATGGTACTGTTGCCTTCGGTAATTTTACCATCTACAGGGATTTTTTCACCCGGCTTTACACGAATAAAATCTCCTACTTTAATAGCATCAATAGAAATCATCGTTTCCTTTCCATCTACAACTAACGTAGCTTCTGTTGGTGCTAATTTCAACAATTCTTTAATTGCACCGCTTGTTCTGCTGTGCGCCTTAGCTTCTAACAATTGTCCTAACAAAACCAAGGTCAAAACCACAGCTGTTGCTTCAAAATAGAGGTGCACAGTTCCGTCTCCTGTTTTAAATTCAGCAGGGAAAGTGGATGGAAATAATAAGCCAATAATACTAAAAACAAAAGCCACTCCTGTTCCTATGCCGATTAACGTAAACATATTTAAATTCCAAGTAACTATGGATTTCCAAGCTCTTTGAAAAAACATCCAACAAGCATAAAATACCACTGGAATAGTTAAAACAAACTGCACCCAATTCCACTTTTCTAAATCCATTAATTTGTATAATGGATTATTTGGAATCATATCAGACATGGTAATAATGAAAACGGGTAATGAAAATAGGATAGCAATTTTCATTTTGTACCACAATTTTTGGTACGTTTTATCTTCATCAGATTCGGTAGGTTCCATAGGTACCAGGTCCATGCCACAAATGGGACAACTGCCTGGTTTATCCTGTATGATTTCAGGATGCATGGGGCAAGTATATTGCGTATTTTGAACTGGAGGCTTTTGTTGAACCAAATCCATCCCACAAACTGGACAATCACCGGCTTTTTGGTAGGTTTTTTCACCTTCACAATGCATTGGACAATAGAAAATACCATTTACCTTAACAGGAGTTTCCTTTTTAGTTTCTGGCTGGTGTTTCTCTCCTAAAGGATGAATACTATATGTTCCACCATCATTTTCTAATGCCTCCTGTAATTTTTCTAATGGTAAATGTAGAGCCATTTCAATAGTTGCTTCCTCGTTTTTAAGATCTATTATGGCTTTAGTTACTCCTTTTACCTGTGATAGGATTTCTTCAACATGCTTACGACAACCTTCGCAAGTCATTCCGTGTATATGATAGGTATGTTTCATTGTTTTATAGTTTCTATAACACTACTACAACTCATCATTATAGCGTCATAATATGGATTTTTCCTATTGTTGTCCCTCTCGAAAGGACGCACTTGTTGTGTCCGACAATTTAACAGCTTATTAACCCATGCTGGCGATGCAATTAAGGCCCTTACTCTTTTTTAATTATGTGATTGAAAACATCATAATACCAGCATGGATTTCAATATTTACTTTATAGTTTCTTTGATTGACCCACAAGTCATCATTTTGCTACCCATGTATGGATTCTTAATTTCTTTATTTGCAGTTAACCAATAAGCTCCTTTATTCTGATTGGCCATGGGACAAAAATCGACATAAAGTTCACCACTTGTAAGTCCAGCAGTTTTAATCATTGGAATAAAATCGTTGCTTAAAGAGGAATATAATTCTCTTTGCTTTTCTAAGTCGTTTGACTCCGCAATTTGGGACGCTGTTTTAGCCGATTTAGAACCTTTTGATATTTCCTGCAAACCTGTCTCAATAGCTAATGATGCAATCTTTGCTTCGGCCCTATCAGAATTCGTAAGCGCATTGGTTAGATGTAAGTAATGTTGGTAAACCGCATTCAAACGATCATCCTTTACTATCACTTTGGCACTTGTTTCCTGCCCCATATCCATTGCTTCATGCCCACTAGGTGTATCTGCCTGCTGTTGTTCTTGGGCATCTTCATGTTTGTGGTTACTATTGTTTTGCGCATTGCACGATGATACTAAGATTGCAACCGACAAAGGCATCATCCACTTGATTACATTTTTCATAGAAATAAAAATTAATTGTTAAAAAAATTACGTTAATGTTTATGATTGGCCATTGGAATGGATCCTTTTTTTAATACATATTCACTATATAAAAGATACGCTCCCGTAACTACCACCTTGTCCTCCATTGTTAGCCCTTCTATTACCTCCACCTCGCTAGCATTTTCAGCACCAATGGTAATGTTTCTTGCTAAAAAAGTTCTTGGTGTTGTTTCTATCCAAACGTGTGTGCCGTTTTCGTCTCTTATTACGGCATCAACGGGCAACGTTATGGCATCCTTATTGGAACTGGTTGGTAAAATTATATTTGCTTGTAACCCGGGTTGCCACTGTTGATTTGGGTTTACGATAGCGCCCCGAATCCGAATTAACTGACCGCCGGTTTGCATCACTGGTGTTATAAAATCAATTTTCATCGGTATCGATTCCCCCTCCCAACCTGGAACTTCCACAAGCACCTTTTGTCCCTTTTGAACTAATGTAGCTTCATCTGGATATATGTCCGCTTCAACCCACAAGGAAGCATAACTTTCAATTCTTAAAACTGGACTACCTTCTGCAACATATTGTCCTTCACTTACTGACACCTCGGATACAGTACCTGAAATTGGAGCGCGATACATTATATAGGGATCCTGCTTTTCGCTTTGGCTTAACGATTTGATTTCAGCATCACTTTGATCATATAATTTCAATTTTTGGATAGCCGCTTTTTCAATGGCAGCAAATCGATTGTCCAAAGGAAAGTTTCGAACCTGTTCATGAGCTAATATATACTCCTGCTGCAAGGCAGAAAGCTGTTCAGAATATATTTTATATATAGGCTGATTCTGTGCAATTTTCACACCGGTTTCTTGAAAATATAATTTTTCTATACGGCCAGTTGTGCGACTAGCTACTATTATAGAATGCTCAGGGTTTATAGCCAAACGACCATTAAGTCTCTTTGAATTATTCAACAGTCCTTTTCCTACGGACATTACAGATATGTTGGCCAAAGCCATCTGGCTAGCTCCCAACATGATTGTCGCACCAGTATTACTCTTATCGACTAATACCAAGTCCATCGCACAAATAGGACAAGTTCCGGGTTTATTTTGAACTACCTGAGGGTGCATAGAACAAGTATAAGTCACATTTTTACCAGCCGTTTTATTCTTGTCATCTTCTTTACATCCAAGTAAAAATGTACCTGAAGCTAATGACGCCATGGTGGCCAATCTTAAAAATTCGTTTCGCTTCATATCAATTAATATTATTTTTAAACTTGACAAAGCTCTCACTGTCAATCAAATAGGAAGCATTTGTAGCTACCTCCCAACCTTGTATATTGGTCAATATCTGAACCTTACCATCCATAATAGCCCCAGTCTTAATTTCATGAGGTACTAAAACCTCCCCATTATGCCGAAACACAACCGAAGTGGAGCCAATTTGCCAAACTGAACTTTTGTCCAACCATAAATCATTTTTAAAAGTTATTGGTATATGGGCGTTAAGGAGTTGACCTGGAATTAAATTCTTATCCGTTTTATAAACCCTAATTAGCATAAAATTCTCACCTCCTCGAAAAACAGGTTCTTTTAGCCCGATTTTACCATGCAACATTCGGCTTTTATTACTCACTGGGTGGAAAAGCAGTTTTTGTTCTAGCTTTATATAAGGAGCTATTGCAGTGGGTATTGCAAATTCTGCAATTATAGCATCTGATTGATATATTGTAAACATAGATTCACCTGCGCGCACATATTGTCCCTCGCGTAACATAATAGCGGACACTGGTTCCGATGACGGCCTAATACTAATAGAAGCACCAGGCCCACCCATTTGATCCATTTCATTACCGGCTACGGTTGATGATGAAGCCATAGCACTCACTTGCGGTGGTGAAACTGATTTTTCCAAAACATATCCACTCACTGGGCTATAAACGGGCACTTTATAGAGCACTTTACCCGTTCGAATAATTTCATCAACCTGCCCCAATGTCATTCCAAGTAGCTGCAAACGTTGCTTGGCCTTTTGGAATAGTACTAGGTTTTCAGAATCTTCCTTTAACAACAATAACTCTCTTTGCGCAGATGCTAAATCAGGCGAATAAATTTCCATGACCAGATCTCCCTTGGCGACTTGTTGATAATTATACTTTATCATGAGTTTTTCAACTCTTCCACCAATTTTGGATGCAAGCTTAACCTGCTTTCTGGTGTCGTATGTAACTACTCCATAAGCCTTAAATATTTTAATATATAAGCCACTATCAGCAGTAACTAAGGGAATGTTTGAGATAACCTGAGCATTTACCGGTGCTATTGTATTGCTAAAACTGCTGTCTACGCTTAACTCGTGACTCGCTTTTTTGGCTACTAAATCCATGCTACATATCGGACATTTATCTGGATGATCCTTAATAATTTGAGGATGCATAGGACAGGTATATGACGATTCTTCATCACCATGGACATGCTCATTATTTTTAGTTATTGTGTCGCATGACATTAAAAAAAATAGCATTGAGCTCAATACCACTACTAGGCTACCTATATATTTCTTTTTCATAATCGGCTATCATTTCATAAAGTTTTAGTTTCTCATCCAGCACATTCATTTTCATCATCGTTAATGCCTCCCAAGCATCAATCACGATCGAAAGCTTCTCTTTATTTTCCTGATAATTAGCAAAGTAAGAGTCCATGGATTTCTGTAAGGCTGGAATAACTTTGTGTTCAATTGTACCCACCCTTTGTCGAATCGAGATAATTTCAGCTTGCATTCCATAAAGCATACCTTGGGCTTCAAAAAGTTTTGCTGTACGTTCCTGTTCCATACCTTTAATTTGTAGCTGCATTCCCTGAATATCTGATTGATACATTCTGGAAGACCAAGGTGCAATTGGAATGCTCATCATACCCATCACACTAAAAGCATTGGGCATCATGCCAGAGAGGGGAAGCATATGGTCAAACCGAATTTTAAAATCTGGTCTCCTTAGCTCTTTACTACTAGCTATATTGAGCTCCATGGATCGTATACTTTCATCCATTTTGAAGATATCCTTCCTTGACTCGGCGAGTAACGTGGTATCATAGGACATCGACGGATTAAATACAGGGTGATAGGTCGTATCAATTACAAAATCTTGATCACCATCGGAATTCATTAGACTATTTAGCCAGCCCTTGGTTTTACCTATAGTACCCTGCTGCATAATTATCATATTCTGATTATTCAAAATCTTGGCTTCCGCTTGGTAAACACCGCCCAATGCTACCTGATTATAGGGATATCTTACTTCTTCAATCTTTTTCATCATCGTAAGTATCCGCTCATTTTCTTGAAGAACTGTGATCCGCTCCCCTGCCACTAGCCAGTTATAATAAAGGCGTTTCGCAATAGCCTTATAATTGTTTAGTATAATTTCACGGTTAGCCCTTTCAACATCCCCCTGAGAAGCAATATATCTTCGTTTTGCATTCAGTTTTGACCTATTGGGGATGTCCTGAGCTATCTCCAACATGATGCTTCCCTTCCCTGCATTTTCATTTTTCCTTTGTCCAGGATAGGGCGTCATAAAAGTCCCTAATCCCACCATAGGTGCCATCCAAGCTGTGGCTGCGTCAGCACTATAGTTATAGCTATCTGCTTTTAAATCATAGGACTGTAACATTTTATTATTATTGGCAATTCTGGCAATAATCGTATCTAGGCTTAGCACCTGCACATCTTGTGCATAAACTAGGCCAGGTAAAAGCCAAAATAACAGCCAAGCCATCTTTTTAGTGTTGCGTTTCATGGATTTGTAGTTTTCCGTATTTACGTAACTCATATTCTTTTGTCATTAAAAAAATCAAAGGTGTTACTAATAATATATGAGTAGAAGAGGTTAAAACTCCACCTATCATAGGCAATACTATCGGTGTCATTACATCTGCTCCTACACCATTGGACCAGAGTATTGGCACGAGGCCAAACAATGAAACACAAACGGTCATTAGTTTTGGCCGCAATCTTTTTACGGCACCGTGCACCACATATTCTCTTAAGTCATCAGAAGTGATGCTATGGACGGAATTGCCTTTGCTTTTTACCAGTTGAGACATAGCATCATTTAGATAGATGACCATCACAATTCCTGTTTCTACAGCAATTCCAAACAGTGCGATAAAACCTACCGCCACTGCAACAGATAAATTGACACCCCAAAAATAAATCATATAAGCACCTCCAATGAGCGCAAAAGGCACGGTTATGAGACTAAGAAAGGCTTCTCTAAGCGAATGAAAAGCGAAATAGAGTGAGAAAAATATGATTAACAATACGAGTGGAGCGATCCATAACAAGGTTTGCTGCCCACGAATTAGATTTTCGTATTGGCCACTCCATTCAATATAATATCCGGGTGGAAGTAAGCCCTTAGAACCACTTATTTTTGTAATGGCCTCTTGCACCGTTCCTCCCAAATCACGTTCTCGTACATTAAACAAAACAGCACCACGAAGCATAGCATTTTCTGAGCTTATCATAGGAGGGCCATTTTCAAAGTCTACATCCGCCACTGCAGACAATGGCACCTCGCCCAATACGGGCGACATCAATGGGAGACGTTTGATGGTTTCAATACTGTTTCGGTAGTTTTGAGCTAACCGTACATTAATCGAAAAACGTTTACGGCCTTCTATGGTATTTCCTACGGAGGCCCCACCAAGAGCAAATTCAACCGCTTGATTTACGTCATCAATATTAAGGCCGTAGCGGCTCAAATCCTCTCTTCTAGAATTGATGGATAAATATTTGCCACCGGTAACAGGTTCAACATACAAGTCACTGATCCCAGGTGTACCTTCCAAAGTTGCTTTCAATTTTTCAGAAACAGTGGCAATCGTATCCAAGCTTTGTCCATAAACCTTGATTCCAACATCTGTTCGGATCCCAGTTGAAAGCATATTGATACGATTGACGATTGGCTGTGTCCATCCGTTAATTACCCCTGGTATTTGTAATTTTGCATCTAATTCTTTAATGATATCTTTTTTGGTAATCGATGGTCGCCATTCAGATTTGGGTTTTAATTTGATAATGGTTTCAATCATACTTATCGGTGAGTTATCCGTGGCTGTACTCGCTCTTCCAGCTTTTCCCAATACTGTTTCAACTTCTGGTACTGATTGGATTATTTTATCCTGTACTTGTAAAATTCGCTTTACTTCAGAATTAGAAATATCGGGAAGTGTAACGGGCATAAACAAAATACTTTGCTCATCTAACGGCGGCATGAATTCGGACCCTAAGCTTCCTAGCAAAGGAATTGTTACCAAAAGCGCAATAATATTAATTGCCAATGTGGTTTTCCTCCATTTTAACACGGTCCTTACGATCGGCTCATAGGTTCGTTCTAATATTCTATTGACTGGATTTTCATGATCGGGTCGAAATTTACCCTTCATAATAAAAGAGATCAAAACAGGTGCTAAGGTAATTACTAACAAAGCATCCACTATCAAAATGAAAGTCTTGGTGTAAGCCAATGGATGAAACAGCTTTCCTTCTTGTCCCGTAAGCATAAACACGGGTAGGAAAGATGTTATAATAATAATTGTAGCAAAAAACACGCCTCTGGACACCTGTTTACTTGATTTCTCAATGATTGACAAGCGTTCTTCTTCGGTAATCCAACTAGGTTCTTGTTTCTTTTTTTTCTTTAACCAATTCATAAAGATGTATTTTTAGACTCATGTTGCCATTCTTCATAGCGCTGTGAAAGATGTTTATAGGCATTTTCGCTCATAATGATTCCGTTATCAACGATAACCCCAATTGCCAGTGCAATACCGGTCAAAGACATGATATTGGATGAAATTCCAAAGGCATTTAACAATATAAAACTGGCTGCAATGGTCACTGGAATTTGTATAATGATACTTAATGCACTACGCCAGTGAAAAAGAAATATGATTACTACAAGTGATACGACTATCATCTCTTCGATCAAAGTATGCTTAATTGAGTCTACCGATTCCTGAATAAGTTCACCACGATCGTAAACAATATCGAACTTAACTCCTTCAGGAAAACCTTTGGCAGTTTCAATCATTTTCTCCTTTACTTTTTCAATTACAGCAGCCGCATTTTCTCCATATCGCATGACAACAATTCCACCAACCCTTTCACCTTCACCATCCTGATCAAAAATACCAAGTCTCGATTCTCCAGTCATTTGAACCGTTGCGATATCCGAAATACGCACTGGAATACTATTTTGATTTTTGACAGGAATTTTGTCAATTTCTTCCATGGATTGGATATACCCAGACGTTTTAATGATATAACCAATATCACTCAACTCAAACTTTCTACCACCTGATTCATTATTGTTTGCACGTATTGCCCTAATTACCTCAGGAACTGATAAGCCATAATACAAAAGTTTATTTGGATCAACCGTAATTTGATATTGCTTTTGAAAGCCCCCAAAAGAGGCAATTTCACTTACACCTTTTACATTTTGCAAAGCAAATTTGATATACCAATCCTGTAAGGCTCTTTGCTCTTCAAGATCCATTTCAGGAGCTTCAAGAGTGTACCAAAGTACATGCCCCACACCAGTACCATCGGGCCCAAGTTGTGGACTCACACCTGTTGGTAAGGTTCCAGTGACTGTACTCAATCGTTCCAGAACACGCGAACGAGCCCAATATACGTCCACATCATCTTCAAATATGATATAGATAAAGCTCATACCAAACATAGAGTTGGCCCGTACATATTTAGTTTTGGGCAACCCTTGTAGGTTCGTAACTAACGGATAAGTGATTTGGTCTTCTATCAATTGAGGACCTCTTCCCATCCATTCTGTAAATACAATTACCTGGTTTTCGGATAGATCTGGTATTGCATCAATGGGATTCTTTTTTACTGCAAACACTCCCCATACTAAAAGGCCAGTGGCTATAAACAGAACAAGAAACCGGTTTCTTAACGACCATTCTATTATTTGATGTACCATGATTTTTATACTAACTAATTAACTTATAACATCTTAATGATGTGATTCTAATAAATAACCTTTTGCTCCAACTCCATGTTTGTGTACCAATTCGGCACCATGGTGACCAGTGAATGCCACAAACACTGCTGCAATGCTCATCAAAACAGCCACGAAAACACCTACCCAAAAATTTCTTTTCAGGAAAAATATATTAATTGATTGAACCAATAGGGCAATTCCGGAAAACCATTGGGTGTAACTGGCAAATTTTTCGTGTTCCAATAAAACGGCCTTTATATCGGGACTCAGCTGAGAAGTATGCGCATGGAACCAAGTTGACGAAGCATAGGCTCCAACAAAGCCTAGTATTAATAATATCCAGGCAACCGTGGATATTTCCTTCTTGTATACAAACAAAGCGAACCACTGAAGTAGGGAAGCAATTATTAGTAGCACAATTGGGAAATGCACAACGAGTGGATGTAACGTTGGAAACGCTTTCAACTCATGGCCATGACTATGACTCTCGGCTTGGACTTGACCCAATTCATTATCTCCATTGTGGAGATTGTGTTCAAAATGTTCAGTAGTGGCGTGTATAGAATCCTGGTTTTGTTTTTCATGGTTTTCACCCCCATGTGCATATGAAATTGTTCCCACCAAAAGCATTAGGAAAATATAGACGAATGTGATTTTCGACATGAGTAATAAAGTTTTCGTCTTTATAAATCATGGTACCATTTATTACAGAATTGAATAAATATTCAATAACTAACCCATAATTAATGTTATTGCTTTACTATTGATTATAACGTCGATCAATAGCTACATGACTTATAAAGCAATTGAGTATATAAAAGTTGAATATGAAATAATTGCAAGAAATCATTCGAATGCATGATTGCAATATGGTTGTGACCAAGCAAAGGTTAGCTTGGGAAATCGAAAGAAGTATATCAGATTCGGTAAGTGCAGTTGCTTATATATGAGGGAATCAACTTACAAAACGGAGGGTCATTCCCGACAGGTTTCTCTTCAACTTGTGCAACAAATCGATTCGTATTGACCTTAAAGTGTGTTGGAATAGTTGCAATTGTAGGAGATACAATACTGACTGATAGATTATTATCTAATAATTGACCAGAATCGTCAGTCTGAATCTTTTTCAATTCGTCTTTACAGCAACCATTCTTTGTGGACTGGCTTTTTTCCATTCCACAATTATTACAGTTTTTAGAATCCGACTTTGAAAGCTCTAAATTAATCATCTCCCCCATACAGTAATGTAGATGCATGGTATAACCAGAAGTAGTACCGAGGTAGAAGAAAACTAATAAGATTACAAGTATCTTTTTCATAATATCTTAAAGTACAAATATTGAAAATTAATCTAACAAAAAGTTACACAATTCCTATTCAGAATTACATAATTTCAATTCTAACTTTTAATTTAACCCTATATCAAGGAAACGGTAGAATTTACCCACATTGCAGTTATTTATTTATAACCTACTGATAAAGTGGGGTCTATA
>CAXBLH010000012.1:0-28804 GCA_963976315.1 uncultured Dyadobacter sp. | reverse complement strand
ATATTCCTTACATGACCGAAAGAGGCTCTTTCGTGATCAATGGTGCTGAACGTGTAATTGTATCTCAATTACACCGTTCTCCAGGTGTGTTCTTCTCCATGAGTAAGCATACCAACGGTTCTAAATTGTATTCCGCACGTATCATTCCGTTTAAGGGTTCATGGATTGAATTCTCTACCGACGTGAATAACGTGATGTATGCCTACATTGACCGTAAAAAGAAATTCCCTGTAACTACGCTGCTTCGTGCAATTGGTTTCGGTTCTGATAAAGACATATTGGACTTATTTGGTCTGTCAGAAGAAATTACGGCTACTCCTGCAAACCTTAAGAAGGCCGTAGGTCGTCGATTGGCTGCTAGGGTTCTCCGTACTTGGACTGAAGATTTTGTGGATGAAGATACTGGTGAAGTAGTTTCTATCCAGAGAAATGAAGTTTTGCTAGAACGTGATTCTACCATTGCACCAGAAGATATTGAAGTAGTCGTTGAATCTGGTCAAAAGTCTGTCATCTTGCACAAAGAGGATATGAATGTTGCCGATTATAATATTATTTATAATACACTTCAGAAAGATAGTTCAAACTCTGATAAAGAAGCTGTAGAGCAAATTTACCGCCAGTTACGTAATGCAGAAGCTCCTGATGAGCAAACTGCTCGTGATGTAATTCAAAGCTTGTTCTTCAGTGACAAACGTTATGATTTAGGTGATGTTGGTCGTTATCGTATCAATAAAAAGCTAGGTTCTGACACCAGCTTAGATGTAAGAGAATTAACCACTGGTGATATTGTTTCCATCGTGAAATACTTAATCGGTTTGATTAATGCAAAAGCGGTGGTTGATGATATCGATCACTTGTCTAACCGTCGTGTTCGTACTGTTGGAGAGCAGCTATACGCACAGTTTGGTGTAGGTCTTGCACGTATGGCGCGTACCATTAAGGAGCGTATGAATGTACGTGATAATGAGGATTTCAAGCCGGTTGATTTGATCAATGCGCGTACGTTATCTTCGGTTATCAACTCTTTCTTTGGAACCAACCAGCTGTCTCAATTTATGGATCAAACCAATCCATTGGCTGAGATTACACACAAAAGACGTATGTCGGCTTTAGGGCCTGGTGGTCTTTCTCGTGAAAGAGCAGGTTTTGAGGTTCGAGATGTTCACTATACGCATTATGGTCGTCTTTGTACGATTGAAACTCCTGAGGGACCAAATATTGGTCTTATTTCTTCCCTTTGCGTTTTCGCAAAAGTGAATGGAATGGGCTTTATTGAAACACCTTACCGCGTTATTGACGGTGGTGGAAAGCTTACGCAGGATATTATATATATGACTGCCGAAGAAGAGGATTCCAAATACATTGCCCAAGCAAATGCTTCGGTGGATGCGGAAGGAAACTTTACGGTAGAAAAAATCAAGACCCGTTTTGAAGGTGACTTCCCGATGGTGGATCCAGCTCAAGCATCTTATATGGATGTGGCGGCTAACCAGATTGTATCCGTTGCGGCATCGCTTATTCCATTCTTGGAACATGATGATGCTAACCGGGCTTTGATGGGATCTAACATGCAGCGCCAAGGTGTTCCTTTGTTGCGTCCACAAGCACCTATCGTGGGTACTGGTTTAGAGAAACGAGTTGCAATGGATTCACGTGCTTTGGTAGTTGCTGAAGGTGATGGTGAAATTGAATTTGTTGATGCGACCAAAATCGTTGTTAAATATGACAGAACGGACGCTGAGCGTTTGGTAAGTTTTATAGAAGATAGCGTTTCTTATGATCTTGTAAAGTTCCGTCGTACTAACCAAGATACCTGTCTCAACCTTCAACCAATGGTTCTTAAAGGCCAAAAGGTTAAAAAAGGAGAGGCATTATGTCAAGGATATGGTACCGAGGGGGGTGAGTTGGCTTTGGGTCGTAACTTATTAGTGGCGTTTATGCCATGGCAAGGTTATAACTTTGAGGATGCTATCGTAATTTCTGAAAAGGTTGTTCGCGAGGATATTTTTACTTCTATTCACATTGAAGAATTTGAACTTGAAGTAAGAGATACCAAACGTGGGGAAGAAGAACTTACTGCGGAGATACCAAATGTTAGTGAAGAGACCGTAAAAAATCTTGACGAAAATGGTATTGTTCAGGTAGGAACTGAAATAAAAGAAGGTGACATACTTATTGGTAAGATTACTCCAAAAGGAGAGTCGGATCCTACACCTGAAGAAAAATTGTTGCGAGCCATATTCGGTGATAAGGCAGGTGATGTGAAGGATGCTTCGAAAAAGGCTCCGCCGTCAATGAAAGGGGTTGTGATTGACACGAAACTTTTCTCTCGTCCTACCAAGGAAGAACGTGCCAAACACAAAGAAGAACTTCGCACCTTGATGAAAAAATACAGCCGTGATTTGACTTCTCTTCGTGGACGTGTTATTGAAAAATTAGTGGAGCTTGTAGATGGCTTTACGAGTCAGGGAGTAAAACATAAGTTTGGTGACGAGCTAATTAGTAAAGGAATGAAATTTAACGTGAGAAATATCTCCGAAAATTTATTCCCTGCTAACAATCCATATCGTGATGAAAGCCAATATGCAGTAGCTGAAGAGGTGAACCTTATTGGGGATGTTCTTACAGATAATTGGACTGAAGATGAAGCATTAAACGTTCAGGTATCGCTGGTACTTAAAAATTACTTAAACTCAAGAAGTGAGTTGATGGGACGTTTCAAACGTGATCGATTTGCTCTTGAAGTAGGTGATGAGCTTCCTGCTGGTATTGTAAAACTTGCAAAAGTGTATATCGCTAAGAAGCGTAAGCTAAAGGTAGGGGATAAAATGGCAGGTCGCCACGGTAACAAAGGGGTTGTAGCCCGTATTGTACGTGATGAAGATATGCCATTCCTAGAAGACGGAACTCCGGTGAACATCGTGTTGAACCCGCTTGGGGTACCTTCTCGTATGAACATTGGTCAGATTTATGAAACCATATTGGCATGGGCTGGTTTGAAACTGGGTCGTCGTTATGCAACACCAATTTTTGATGGTGCTACCGAGGCTGAAGTAGCTGCTGAGCTTGAAGCTGCTGGGTTACCAGAGTGGGGCCGTACTTATTTGTACAATGGCTTAACAGGTGAGAAATTCGATCAACCAGTAACGGTTGGTTTGATGTACATGATGAAACTTGGTCACTTGGTCGACGATAAGATGCACGCGCGTTCTATCGGACCTTACTCACTTATTACACAACAGCCGTTGGGTGGTAAAGCACAGTTTGGTGGTCAGCGTTTTGGAGAGATGGAAGTTTGGGCACTGGAAGCATTTGGTGCATCCCATATACTTCAGGAAATCCTTACTGTTAAATCAGATGATGTAGTAGGCCGTGCCAAAGCATATGAAGCAATCGTGAAAGGCGAAAACCTTCCGAAACCAAATATTCCGGAGTCATTCAACGTACTTGTTCACGAATTACGTGGACTAGCATTGGAGATTACCCTGGACTAATTTTTAGTCGTAAGTCAGATACCAAGAAACTGGTGTCTGGCTTAAGAAATGAAATACAAATTGAGTTTCGAGTAACTAAAAAACGACTTTTTATTATGTCTTTCAAAAAGAATAAAAAATTAAATAGTGATTTTTCCAGAATGACAATCAGTCTGGCATCACCTGAGTCTATCCTTGAAAGTTCTTTTGGGGAAGTAACTCAGCCTGAAACGATCAATTATAGAACCTACAAACCAGAAATGGGAGGTTTGTTCTGTGAGCGTATCTTCGGGCCGGTTAAGGACTGGGAATGTCACTGTGGAAAATACAAGCGTATCCGTTATAAAGGAATCATCTGCGACCGTTGTGGTGTAGAGGTTACTGAGAAAAAGGTACGTCGCGAGCGCATGGGACACATTGAATTGGTGGTACCGGTGGCTCATATTTGGTATTTCCGTAGTTTGCCCAATAAAATTGGTTACCTATTAGGATTGTCTACCAAGAAATTAGATCAAATTATATATTACGAGCGATATGCCGTAGTTCAGGCTGGTGTTAAAGAAGAAGATGGTGTAAGCTATCTTGACTTCTTGACCGAAGATGAATATTTGGATATCGTAGATAAGCTTCCACGCGAGAATCAACAACTTCCTGATAGTGATCCTAATAAGTTCATTGCCAAGATGGGAGCTGATGCATTGGAAATGCTATTGAACCGTATCAACCTAGACGAGCTGTCCTATCAACTTCGTCACCAAGCTGCTACTGATACTTCTCAACAACGTAAAGCAGAAGCTTTAAAACGATTGAAAGTAGTGGAAGCATTCCGTGATGCGAACACCCGTATTGAGAACCGTCCAGAATGGATGGTGATTAAAATGGTACCCGTTATTCCACCGGAACTTCGTCCGTTAGTACCTTTGGATGGTGGCCGTTTTGCCACTTCAGATTTGAATGATTTGTATCGTCGGGTTATCATACGTAACAACCGTCTTAAGCGTTTGATCGAAATCAAAGCTCCTGAGGTGATTTTGCGGAATGAAAAACGGATGTTGCAAGAAGCAGTAGATTCCCTTTTCGATAATAGCCGTAAAGTGAACGCGGTACGTTCGGAAGGTAACCGTGCTTTAAAATCACTTTCGGATATGCTGAAAGGTAAGCAAGGTCGTTTCCGTCAAAACTTACTTGGTAAGCGTGTCGATTATTCTGGTCGTTCGGTTATTGTGGTGGGTCCTGAGTTGAAACTTCACGAATGTGGGTTACCAAAGGATATGGCAGCGGAGCTTTTCAAACCGTTTATTATCAGAAAACTGATTGAACGTGGAATAGTGAAGACTGTAAAATCTGCTAAGAAAATTGTAGATCGCAAGGATCCAGTTATCTGGGATATTTTGGAAAACGTATTGAAAGGACATCCTGTTCTTTTGAACCGGGCTCCAACACTTCACAGGTTAGGTATTCAGGCGTTCCAACCAAAGTTGATTGAAGGAAAAGCAATTCAGTTACACCCACTTGTGTGTACTGCATTCAACGCTGACTTTGACGGTGACCAGATGGCGGTACACGTACCACTAGGTCAAGAAGCCGTTTTAGAAGCCTCTATGTTGATGCTTTCTTCTCATAATATCTTGAACCCTGCCAATGGTGCTCCTATTACGGTACCTTCTCAGGACATGGTTCTTGGACTTTATTATGTTACTAAGGGACGAGTTCACACAGAGGGATATCCAATCATTGGAGAAGGTAAAATATTCTATGGTCCAGATGAGGTAATCATTGCGATCAATGAAGGCAAACTTTCTAAGCACGCCAATATTAAATGTCGCCTAAGAGTACGTAATGATGATGGTACTTTTGGATTGAAAATAATTGATACTGTTGCAGGTCGTATTCTATTTAATCAGGCTGTTCCTGAAGAAGTAGGGTATATCAATGAGCTTTTGACTAAGAAAAAGCTTCAGCAAATTATCGGTCTTGTATTCAAGGTTGCCGGTGTTGCACGTACTGCTCAGTTCTTGGATGAAATTAAAGAGCTAGGTTTCCAAATGGCCTTCAAAGGCGGATTGTCAATGGGGTTGAACGATGTAATGGTTCCTGAAGAAAAGGAAAAATTGATCGAGCAAGCTAAACTTGACGTTGAAAACGTTTGGAGTAACTATTTGATGGGTCTTATTACAGAGAATGAGCGTTATAACCAGGTAATTGATATCTGGACCCGCGTAAACTCTCGTATCACAGAGACCTTGATGAAGCAACTTGAAACGGATCAAGGTGGATTTAACTCTATCTACATGATGATGCACTCTGGTGCACGTGGTTCGCGTGAGCAGATTCGTCAGCTTGGTGGAATGAGGGGTCTTATGGCTAAGCCTCAGAAAAACATTGCTGGTGGAGCAGGAGAAATTATTGAAAACCCGATTCTTTCTAACTTTAAAGAAGGACTTGATGTGTTGGAATACTTTATCTCCACCCACGGTGCTCGTAAAGGACTTGCAGATACTGCCTTGAAAACTGCGGATGCAGGTTACTTGACACGTCGTTTGCATGATGTTGCGCAGGATGTAGTGGTCGTAGAAACAGATTGTGAGACTTTGAGAGGTATCTCAACGTCGGCTTTGAAAGACAACGAAGATATCGTAGAACCTTTATCTGAGCGTATACTTGGTCGAGTAAGTGTTCATGATATTTTTGATCCATTGTCTAACGAGATTATCGTTGCGTCTGGTGGTGAAATTACCGAAGAGATTGCTAACTATATCGATGAAACTAGTATAGAATCTGTTGAGATTAGATCTGTATTGACCTGTGAAACGCGTAATGGAGTTTGTGCTAAATGTTATGGCCGAAGCCTTGCGTCTGGATTCATGGTTAATATTGGTGAGTCAGTAGGTGTTATTGCTTCTCAGTCCATCGGTGAACCGGGTACCCAGCTTACACTTCGTACTTTCCACGTAGGGGGTACTGCATCCAACATTTCTGTAGATGCAAACATTAAGTCTAAGTTTGACGGTCTTGTTCAGTTCGAAGATTTAAGATTGGTAAAATCTGCTAATCAAGACGGTGACGAAGTTACTGTGGTAATGGGACGTTCGGGTGAAGTGAAAATTGTTCATCCAGAAACGAAACAATTATTGATCAGTAATAATGTTCCTTATGGAGCGCATCTACTTGTGAAAGAAGGTGACCTAGTGAGCAAAGGACAAGAACTTTGTACTTGGGATCCTTATCACGCAGTAATTCTTTCTGAATTTACAGGTGCGGTTTCGTTTGATGCTATTGAAGAAGGAATCACTTACCGTGAAGAATTTGATGAGCAAACTGGTTTCCAAGAATCTGTGATTATTGAAACACGTGATAAAACCAAAAACCCTGCAATTGTGGTAACTGGTAAGAGTACGTTGTTGAAAGATCAGACCGAGAAAGGATATAACCTTCCTGTTGGAGCTCGTTTGGTTGTGAAGAGTGGCATCGCAATTAAAGCGGGTCAACCTCTTGCCAAAATTCCACGTGTGGTTGGTAAGACGCGTGATATTACCGGGGGTCTTCCTCGTGTAACGGAACTTTTCGAAGCACGTAACCCATCTAACCCAGCAACTGTTACTGAAATTGACGGTGTTGTATCTTATGGTGGTGTGAAAAGAGGTAACCGTGAAATTCATATCGAATCACGAGATGGAACGCAACGTCGTTATATGGTAGCACTTTCTAAGCACATTCTTGTTCAAGATGGTGACTTTGTAAGAGCGGGTGATCCATTGTCCGACGGTGCTATTACTCCTGCTGATATACTTTCTATCAAAGGACCAACAGCGGTTCAGGAATACTTGGTAAACGAAATTCAAGAAGTATACCGTCTTCAAGGTGTAAAAATCAATGATAAGCACATCGAGTGTATTGTACGCCAAATGATGCAGAAAGTTGAAATACTTGATGCTGGTGATACCAACTTCCTTGAAATGCAGCCAGTGGATCGTGTTGTATTCCGTGAGGAAAATGATAAAATCATTGACATGAAAGTGGTTGAAGATTCAGGAAGTTCTGAATCATTGAAACCAGGTATGATCATCTCAGTACGTCGTTTGCGTGATGAAAATTCAAGCTTAAAACGTCGTGACTTGAAATTGGTAGTGGCACGTGATGCGCAAGCAGCCGTTGCTAAACCAACTTTGATGGGTATTACGCAGGCATCTTTGGGTACTGAAAGTTTCGTTTCTGCGGCTTCGTTCCAGGAAACTACCAAGGTACTTAGTGAGGCAGCCGTTCGAGGAAAACGCGATGAACTAAAAGGATTGAAAGAAAACGTAATCGTTGGACACTTAATTCCTGCTGGTACTGGTATGCGTAAGTATACGAACTTGATGGTTGGCTCTCAAGAAGAGTTCGATGCACTAAGCGAATCTCGTGAAAAACAAGCACGTAAAAAACGTGAACTTGCCTAATCGAGGTGTAAATAGATAATTATAAAAGCCGGTTGACTTTCATGTCGACCGGCTTTTTGTTCTTTTAGGGCTGCGTAATTGGTTTTTTTTATCAGTTTCATTACTTTGTTTTTATGATCCCCGATCAACAGAGTATAGTAACTACTCGAGGGAAAATTGATGATGTTAAATACTGCTTGGCTTTGGTTGTAAATCGTACTTTTGCAACCGCATCAGTTGCGGTATGTCAATACATAATCTACTGCTCCTAGGCCATTTGATTCAAATCGAACGCTTCAAATGCTATGCTTATTTTGTCCAATGTAATTTTAGGTTTCATAGCAGCCACCCATAGTGATAGCCGAAACGTCATTCCGCGCCCAGACTCCAAAGTTTGTTTTGCAATATGGTCACTCCATACTTTTTCTGTTTGTGGTAATATTATTTTACGATGTTGAACAATTGGAGATACATCCTAAAGGATATTATCAGTTGTAGCGAGAGGTATGTTGGATAGAACAGACTTGCTGGATTAGCCCTAAAGACGAAACTTGATTAAGAGCCTGTTTGAATTTTAATGATAGCATAAACATACTATTGGTTAATTTTTAAAGAGGCTCTAAACTATCTATCTTGAATTACATCCATGACTTTACCTTTTTGGGGCATCAACCAACCATTCTTTTGAATTAAATCTGCCAATAATGATCCTATCTGAGCATGCCCTCGTGCGTTGATGTGATCATCGATGGTGAAGTACTCTTTTTGAGATAGTAAGGGATGAACATTGATGAAATGTACTTCATTTGTGGGGTCGAGCGCCTGATAAGCTTGGAACTCTTTCACAATGGGGTAATTGTATATTCCCAAATCAAAGACAATGATTGGCCCTTTGAATCGTTCTCTAATTCGGCTCAGATATGGAAAAAAGGATTTGGCGTGTTGGAAATTAGTAACCTCCTTGGCGACATCTGGTGCAGGTGTAGCTTGGGGATCGGGTTTAAATGTACTTTTAACTCCTTTTGTAATCAGCCACCGTATGGTGAGGAAAATACCTTTGAACGGGAAATAGGTTTTATTGATCAAGTTTTGCCTCTTCGCGACCATGAACGCAATATTATCCATTCCTAGGTTCTGAGCCTTAACCAAGTTGGCCTTGTTCTCCTCTATATCGTTCTCGCAATACTGAATAATGAGTAGTTTACAAGAATCCAAATCGACTTGGCTAAGCAACTTGGTCTCGCGGTGCGTACCATAAGAGGTGATGCCGGTATTGAGTACTTTAACATGAAGACGGTTTTCCAGAACTTCTGAAAACCGTTCTTTTTGCTCAATGCCCCACCCCATAGCGTGGGAGTCTCCCAGAACTACGATGGGCGGGTGCTGAAGACTAGTTTCGTCATCTCGTACGCCAAGAGAATTTGTTTTAATTTCTACATCAAATTCTGGGTTGGTAAACCTTCCCGTAATGTCTGATCGAAAACGGTAGGTCAACGAAGAGTCATAGCGAGATAGATTTGAGTCAAAGTTGGTAGTATTTTTAAAGTAACCATATTGCCCACGAACCCAATTGTAATAACTATCCGACAGTGGGGTGTATCTTTGATAATGAGCCATATAGGCAATACTCCCGACTAGTGCAGCTTCAATAAAAATAAAGACACTCAATAATAGACTCAAACGAATGAGACGTTTACCAGAAATAGACCAAAGTATTATGGTCAAACCAACTGGGAATAAAAAAAAGTATAGTGGAAAAATTTTAGTATGATCAACAAAAAAGTTTTGCCGGAATAGTGGTAAACACAATAGCAAAAATCCAGTCATGAAGCGTATTATATTCGTCATTATAAGCGTTGGTCATGTGTTCAACCTACTTTGGATATTTCTTAATCGTCGCCGAGCTTCATTTGTGTGTAAGTAATAAAAATAGATGTTAATATCTATCAATTCAAATTCGTGTAGGCATAACTGCCACTAATATAAAATGGAAGTTATGGTAAACCCAGTACAAGACTTTCATATTCACAACTTCTGCTTTTTCTATTTCGATATGTCTAGTTGTAAAAAGTAGCCATGCGTCCAACAGCTCTTCCTGCGATGTCGGACTGATTTTTGTAAATGGGCACTTTCAACCAAACTAATAACTTTTTTACATTATAGCGATGCCATTAAAAGGGGAACCATAATAGTGAATTACTCACAATTATCCAATAGAGCTTATTTTTTGTATAAAAATATAATTTTTAGGCGCTAAGTATTTTATTGGTCAAATTGCCGAATCTATTCTATAATTTATTTATTTCCGTTAACTTTTCTGGAATAGCTTTTTAATTTTAGTAATTTTCAGCTAAATGGTAATTGATTTGAATTTAATGATAATATGGAAGATCAAAATAAAGAAAACGAACAGCAGATTAATGTAGAGTTGTCGGAAGAGATGGCAGAAGGAGTCTATTCAAACTTGGCGATGATTGCACATTCTAATAGTGAATTCATACTGGATTTTATTCGGATGATGCCCGGTGTGCCACGTGCAAAAGTAAAGGCACGTATTATCGTTACTCCAGAGCATGCTAAGCGATTAATAGCCGCTTTGAAGGATAATATCGATAAATTTGAAGACCAATATGGCCCCATTCAGAACTCACAAGAGACGGAGCCTTCTTTCAATTTTCCAATTAGCTTTGGTGGCCCAGGAGGAGAGGCGTGATTCTATATACCAAAAATGACGTGACTTTCTACAGCCACGTCATTTTACAACAAGAATTTTGGTGTTATAACCTCACAATATCGGCACCAATTGCGTTCAGTCGCTGGTCAATAAATTGATAACCTCTATCAATTTGTTCGATATTATCAATAATACTCACTCCTTTTGCGGACATAGCAGCAATTAATAGCGCAACACCAGCTCTAATATCTGGTGATGTCATACGAATTCCTCTCAATTGGGTGGTCCTATTATGGCCGATAACAGTGGCTCTGTGGGGATCACAAAGAATGATCTGAGCACCCATTTCAATGAGTTTATCCACAAAAAACAGTCTACTTTCAAACATCTTTTGATGAATTAATACTGTTCCCTGTGCCTGAATCGCTGTTACTAATACAATACTTAATAAATCCGGCGTAAAGCCAGGCCAAGGTGCATCAGCCACAGTAAGTGTAGAGCCGTCGAGGTAGTTTTCCATACGGTACTGCTCTTGGCTGGGAATAAATATATCATCTCCTCTGAACTCCATTTTTATACCGAGCCTTTTGAACACATCTGGAATGATTCCTAACTCTGGAATTTGACAATTCTTGATCGTGATTTCTGATTGCGTCATAGCGGCAAGGCCGATAAAACTACCAATTTCGATCATATCAGGAAGTATGGTATGCTCCGTGCCATTTAGTTCAGAAACGCCCTCTACAATTAGCATATTGGATGCAATACCCGATATTTTGGCACCCATTCGGTTAAGCATTTTGGATAATTGCTGTAAGTAGGGTTCACAAGCAGCATTGTAAATGGTGGTAGTACCTTCGGCCATTACAGCGGCCATTAATACATTCGCCGTCCCAGTGACCGACGCTTCATCCAAAAGCATAAAAGCCCCCTTTAAATTGGTGGCATCTACCTTATAAAATCCACCATCATTTTCGTCATAACTAAATGCAGCACCCAGCTTTTCAAAACCTAAGAAATGCGTATCGAGCCTTCTTCTGCCGATTTTATCACCCCCTGGTCGTGGAATCCTACCTTTTCTGAAACGTGCCAACATGGGTCCCAAAAGCATCACCGAACCCCGAAGTGCTGCTGCTTTTTGACGGTAATCGTCCGATTCCAAATAATCGAGGTTGATATCGTCTGCTTGAAACTCCACAGATGACTGAGAAATCCGATTAAGCTTAACCCCTAAATCACCTAGCAAATTAATTAGCTGGTTAACATCACGTATATCTGGAATATTATGGATGGTTACTTTTTTATTCGTAAGTAAAACCGCACAAATTATCTGGAGTGCTTCGTTTTTTGCTCCTTGTGGAATAATTTCACCTTGAAGTCTTTTATCACCAATAATTTTAAATGAAGCCATGTGTATGGGCAAAGTTGATAGTATGTAAAACGACTAAGAGCGAAGGTAAACTGTTACGTCCGTTCTTAGTCGAAAATTAATTTATTATGGGGTTAGCTTATTAAATTTGGACAAGAATCAAATACTACAAACTGGGTTTTTTGCGGTTTCGATTATTGTTTTTCCCTCCAAATTTACTGTTTGACCGACTTCTATTTTGGTGAACACTGCTTTGACCTTGATTTCGGTGGTTATTTTGGTTCCCCCGGCTGCGTTCATAATTATTGTTATTCCGGTCTTTAGGTGCTGCTTCTACTGGTCCACTTTCCCTGATTTTATCAATTTCTGCTTTTAATTTTCCTTTTGAAAGCAGTTCTAGTTGTCCTAAAAGAATATTATCTTCAGGGTTATCTTTATTCCATGTGTTAAAAAAGGAACGCATGAGTCGGAAGATATAAGAGACAAACGCTAAGCGATCCTCTTCATCTTCGGTTTGTACAGCTTTTTCTAAGAGTAGATCAATATTTCGTCCATAGTGACGATAGGCCAAATGGTGTTGGTTATACTCCACTTTTAGTGGTCTTTTGCCTAATAATTCTTTGGATGGTGGCGGATAGGGACTGTCAACATCCAATTCAAATCCAGAAATTATATAAAGATCATCCCATAATTTATTGGTGTAGTCTTGATTATCTCTCATGTTAGGATGTATTTGCCGCATGAGTTCAATCAATATATGCGCATATAATGTACGCTGAGCCCGATCGTCCATCGTTACAATATGGTCGGCTAATTTTTGAACGTTACTTCCGTATTCTTTCAATGAAATTTTATTTAGAGACTTTACAAAAATAAGAAGATTTGACGAAACTATTCAATTGAATACCGATAGGGTGCATTTCCATTTTAAAATAATTGGAAAAGAGGGGTCAATTTTTCGTTAATGTTTTTTTCGGGTGCTAATTCCAGCCATGTGAGTACGATAAAAATCCCAAAATACAAAAGGTATACGGGTTTGAGTACTATGCGTTGGCTTGAAAAACTATACAGAAGAATCCATAAGAATAAAAAGCTAAATGGAGACATTAACCGATACCCTGGTTCGTCGAAAGGACTTAATAACCGAATAATTACTAAGAAAAGCAAATACATCAGTGCAAATATAAAGGTATACTGGGTGATAGAGTCCTTTTTGAAGTGGATAAACGAAGGTTTAAAATTCATTTTTTTGAATGCAAGGAAAAGCACTATTGACTGGGCAAACAATCCGAAGACAAAAATGGCATCCAGATGCATAAAATCAGTATTTCTGAATACCAAAATTTCGTTGATAAGGGCTTTTATAAAGAGTATAAAAGTTGTACTGAATTCATTTAAGCCATAAAAACGTTCACCGCCATACCAACTGTTACCTAAGAGGTTATTGATTAGAAAATAGAGGGCTATAAATGAAGTCCATCCAAGGGCCAATCCAAAATTTATTTTAGCAAGTACAAATCGCCGTTTGTACAAGGACGAAAATCCTACTAGTAAAGTCAAAAAGATAATAAATATGCCGGCGTAACGAATTAGCATTAAAGCAATTCCCAACAAGAGTACGGTAAGTCCCCGTTTTAAATTGGGCTGGGAGTCCATTTTCTGGAAATGGTACAGTAGAAAGAACAGGAGAATGAGAAAGGAGGGTTCCGACCAGGTGTGTACCCATATTTTTAGAAAGTTACCAAAAAGTAAAATGCTTCCTGTGAGTAATGCTGTTTTGGTGCCAAACCATTTATTTAAATAAAAAAGCCATAATCCCGAAAAAAGTAGATTGACGATTTTGGAAGCCCATAGTACTTTGATGCCGGTACCCAGTGCTACCAGAGCAATCAAAAGGGAGTAGCCCATTGGAAAAACGCTGTTCCAAACCGTGACAGAACCGTCTTGGATGAGATAACCTTGACCGTCCATTAAAAAGCGGGCGGAGGCCAAATAATAACCAGAATCAAAAGTAGTGTAATGATTGGGGTTTAAAATCGCTACTATAATAACAAGGGCTACCTGAATGCTCCATAAAAAAAGGAGCCAAAAGGGGTTCATGTTTTCTTTGTCTGGGATACCCATTTTGGAGGACTATTTTAGAAGGTATAAATAGGCTTTATGACCATAGCTTTTGTACTGCAACGGGCTTTCAAGTGCCAAATTCTTTTTAAAAACGATTTTTTTACGAATGCCTGGCGGATGAATGTTGACGGTGAAAAAGGTATACAAATTCATTAGAACAAAGACTATTCATTCCTTATTTAATCAATACTATTTTGCCTTTTTTTAGCTGAAAAGAAGAATCGCTCCATTGATGATCTTGTTCTTCTATCTCCATGTGATACAAATAAATGCCCGAAGCACTGCTTTTGGGATTCCAAATCCATTCATTAATCCCAATATGTGGTTTGGTGGTATACTTGGTGACCTCCATGCCCGATTGGTTAAAAATAGTAATAGACCAGGATGGAGGCGGCGTATTTCCTTGAAATTGAATGCTAAACTTAAACCATTCTGTAGATGGGTTGGGAGAAACACTCAACTTGCTTATTAATGGCTCATTAATAACTATTAATTGGATTTCGTAGGGAGGGGCTTGGTTACCAGAAACATCCTTTGCCACTACTTCCAGTTTGTAGGTTCCATTTTCTAAGGCTTCTTCCAGAGAGAACATAATTTGGAAGGTACCATTTTTAAGCCTTTTCCATACGGCATTCTTAAGAGATACTGTAGTGCTTGGACAATTAAGGCATACCTTGCTCAGTGCTATTTCAATACCGGTGGTATCTTGAACCCATAAGAATGGATTATCATCTGTGATTTCAATTATAAATTCTGGCTGTGGTGAAACCGTTTCATATTTCTGAACGTAGTGGCCATCCACCTTTACCCTAATTATTGGTGGGATTTTATCGGCAATTACTTCAAATTCCATCGTTTTTACATTGTTGGTATAGACGGCTTCCGGAAGTTTTTCGCTGTTAAATTCAACCTCAAGATCATTGGTGCCCACCATTCCTTTGGTGGTAATTGAAATAGGAAACAAGCGTTGTTCATTCCCTTTTAACGGTCCGATTTTTTGGAAATAGGTTTCCTTAACTGAACCGTTCCGACGCTTCACCGAGACTACTATTGAATCTTGGAAGGGAGTCGCCGTAATGTTTTTGATTATAATTTCGCTTTTGAAAGTATCTCCTTCCAGTAGTTTGGATTTTATGGTACTATTTGGGATAACGATAAGTTCTGGTAAAGACGCATCGTTAGTGGGGTAAGCGGGATCATAATTTAAGACTCTGGTCTCGGAAGTTCTGTTTTCATTGCCCACCATATAAACCCTCCAATAGTAACGGTTTGGTTCGGGTAAAGCAATTTCTAGGCTAGCTACAAAATTATCCACCGTTACTTTATTGCTACTCACATTTGTCCTGAAATTAGCATCTGTACTGTATTCAATAATCAATTGATCAGTGGCTTTGTTTTCTGGGGCTAGTGCAACAAAGGTTATCTTATTGGAACGGGTGCTGAAATTGTTTAGGGGAAGTATAGGGGTGGCACCACCTTCTGGTATGGAAACCGTGGTTTGGTAATTATTATTTTCCCTAGTTTCTTCCGTAAGTAAAGCTTTTGGATCAATTTGGAAGGACCAGCTTTCCAGACCGCCTTGTTCAGTGACATTTGGAATTGTTAAGGTAAGGTGCTTAGTATTCGGAAATGAATTGGTTTGAAACTCATGTTTTGAAATGATAACATTATTTTTTGACCGAATTACTGAAAATTCAATATTTTGTTCCTCATAACGTGCGGAATTGAACATATCAATTTCAATTGTCAAAGAGTCACTCCAAGCATTTAGTAGGTTTCCAGAGGAATTAGTTAGTTTAATATTCTGGGTACTCCAGTGGTAATCGGGTTTTTTAGCAGGAAATATTTTAATGGAAGGGTCTCCTTGTAGGCTCATTTGCTGGCAAGTGATGCCATCGTAAATGTTGGGGTATTTATTCAAAACCCTCCGGATTGTTTCTTGTTGAATACTGCCATAAGCTTGATAGGAAAAATTCGGGTCACCAAGTACTTCATAGAATTTGTCGCTATAATGCTTTAATGCGCTTACAAATCCATTATGAGTGTGGGAAATAAAGAGAACAGCCCCATTGTTTTTGGAAGTAATCCAATCGTTGCTGATAGTAGGTATGCCATAATAAAAATTTCCTAAAGCACAGCCATTTACCAGAAAGGCAGGATAATACGGGTCGTTTGTATAGTTTCTTTTGGGGTCGGAAGCATAGCCAATATCAATATCGGTGATACCCAGTCCAGAATGCCCAAACATGGTGACCAACGCTGCACCCCCATTAATATTCTCGTGAAGGTCAAATTGTTCCACGTCTTCTTCTGTTTTTTTTGAAATGGTACTAATGGTAGGGGCCAGAGCGCTATTTTGCATTTGGGCTTGAAAGGAATCTACGTATTCCCGAAACACTTTCACCTCGCTGGATGATCTTCCTCCACTCAGATGCAGTATATTTTTTCGCCACGGAGCAGAAGACGATTGGGCTTCCATATTCTTTACCTTGTTGAGGTAAGCCAGCACCGGTTCCGAGGTAGAGGCGTTGAGCCTACCAATGGGTACGAGGGGTATATACTGCCCCGAGCCTTCCAAATCCATGGTCAAAGGCATGTCTGAGCCTGGCCAGCCTGCATTTGGAATCATATCAATATTACGCGCGTTTTTATTTTTTCGTGCTGTTTGCGGATCTATTGACTTTCCGATCAGGAATACAAATTTAAGCTGGGCCTTGGAATGTAGCCAGGCGATTGCATTCCGGATACCTCTTGGTCCGGGTTCTCCATAATTGAACTGGTCATAGATCGCTTCAATGTTAAGTACAAGTGGGCGGTAGCCTCCTCCCACTTTGGATGCTCTGTACTTTGCATACTCTTCCACGGGATCCACACCCGAAATTTTATTTCTGACGGCAGGGTGGCTAATGATTAGGAAGTCGGTAAGGTTGCTATTTATATTATCAAACTGAATTAAGCGTGGGTTGCTGATTTTTAAGGCCTCCTTTACTGCAAAAACGTACTTGCTTTCCAAATAAATACTACCATTTTGAGCCGATAGTTTTTTTGCGGAAGAAGGGTCGGAGAGCTCATAAAACCGCCACCCGTCTGTATTTTCTAGTCTCCAATCAATAGCTGCTTTAGAACTGAATTCGAATTTTTTCTGATTTTTATCATTTGGCAAAAATGATTTTTGTGTGTATTGGAGAAGAGCCGATGAAACTGAAAGACTACTATTTACAGCGGTGTTTTTAATTACTATTTTTTGATCTTTTCCAAGTGAAAACAATTCACTGTTGAGGGAAAAAAGGCCTTTTTGTGAATCATAATCTTTAAAGCTTATTTTACCAATTTCTTGATTTCCAGTTTCCGTCTCTATAAAGCAGGTTATGTTATGGAGACCCGCCGACCTGCCCACTACTACTAGCTCTAATACGATTGGCTGGTGGGGAACTTTGGTGAGGTTTTCGGTGGAAAAATTAATAGAAAAGCTATTGCCGCTAGTAATTTCTGGGCCAGTCCAGCCTTCTCCAACATCATAAGTAGTTAAAATGGCACCATTGTCATAGGTACTTGTGAGCGGGTAAAAATTTCCTGCGGGGTACTGCGAGTTGAAAAGTATATGATGGGTTTGTAAATTGTAATTTTGTGAAATACTAGTAGCTGGAATTTGAGAATCGGTAATTCTTATGGGAGAAACGGTGGGCTGATGCCAAGAAAGATAGTAAGCCGCGGTATCGGAATATAGACTATAGTAAGCATGAGGCATTGCCTCAGGAGTCACATACAAACTGGAATCAAGTGCCCCATCGTTTTTTTGTCCATAGAAACCAATAAAATCAAGTTTTCCGGAAGCACTACGATTTACTTCGATGGCTATTTCTTTACCTCGTCGGTACATTTGGTAATTTTCCATCGGCACGGAGTCGACTGAAATGCCTGCGGTTTCCATGTCGGAGCGGGTGATTTGATAAAAACCTTCCTCGACTATGGGTATTTTAAGATATTTTTGGTTGCTAGTGATCCATTCATTACCATAAAGTTTTTGAGCACTGGTATAAGATGCAAGTGAAAAATTGAATAGTAATAGCAAGCTCCAAAACGGAAATTTTGATAACATGGATCAAATGGGTTATAGTTTTTTTCTTAGTAAAACATTCATAGAAAAGGCATATTTATGTTCCTCATCTGCCGCATGGTAAACCGATGTTTCCAGGTCCCATTCATCTGCTTTGACGGTAGGGAAATAGGCATCCCCTTCAATATGGGCATGAACAACGGTAAGGTACATTTTGTCAGCAAATGGTATAGCCGCATGAAATACAGAGGCCCCGCCTAATACAAATACTTCTGATTCGTCTTTTAGAATATCGAATGCATGTTGTAAGCTGTGCGCATGTTCTAACTCGGGGAATACGTCATTTTGCTTGGTGAGGACTACATCACGGTAAGTGGAATGTAGTGCGTCTGGAGCTTGGTAGCTTTTTCGACCCGTTATAAAAGCTTTTCCATCCGTTATTTTACGGAAGTTTTTCCATTCATCTGGCAAATGCCATGGTAACTGGTTATCTATTCCAATAACTTGGTTTTCACTCATGGCTGCAATTAAATTTATGATAGGCATGTTAGGAAGTCTATTTAGAATTTATAGAAGGTTTTTTCAACCAAAAGTGTAATCTACGAATTTAAAAAAATATCTATAAAATGTTGACCATTCATAATTTAAATAAACCTTTCATCATATTGAAATGCTATTTTTAACACAGTACCTTGTATCACAAAGTACCTGTGTATATATTTGTAGCATAGATTGTATCCTATTGCTGAGTAGACAGTAATTCCTTCCAACTTAAAAGTATGCATAGTTAGGTAAGTGATAGCGGGTCTACTAACGTTTTTTTATAAAACACGAATCATAAACAAATGAAACCAATATGAACATAGAAAATGCCCAAGTGCAGATGCGAAAAGGAATTTTAGAATTCTGCATCCTGCACATTATATCGAGGGGTGAAGTATATGCCTCCGATATGTTAGACGAATTAACGTCGGCCCAGATTATGGTAGTGGAAGGAACCTTATATCCTTTACTTACTCGATTGAAAAATTCGGGATGGTTGGAATATAAATGGGTTGAGTCCTCTTCTGGGCCACCTCGCAAGTATTATATACTTACAAAAGAAGGGAAAGAGTTTTTAGAAGCCATGCAGGCTACCTGGTTTGAACTGGCCGATTCCGTTTCCTATGTGATAAAGCGCACCGAAGATTTGAGTACTAAGCCCTCCAATCCCTCTTGATCCTAACTGACCATATATAGATTTTTGATTAATTCCATATGAAAAAGACAATCAGCATAAATATAGGTGGCGTAATCTTTCACATCGAGGAAGATGGCTACGAAAAACTAAAAAATTACCTTTCTTCGGTTCAACGCTACTTTTCAACTTTTGCCGATAGCCAAGAGATTGTATCGGATATCGAAGCCAGAGTGGCAGAACGGTTTTATAACAAGCAAAAGTCCGAAGCCAAACAGGTTATTTCTATAGAAGATGTAGAGGAACTTATTAAGGCGATGGGAACCGTTGCGGATTTTGAGGCGATTGAGCAAGCAGAAGATATTCTAGCGGATCCCTTAGAAGTTAGCACGGAACCTGCTTTTGAAAGTAAAAAGAAAGTGGAGCCCGCTGCTGCCTTTGCTTCTGCATCAGAAGAAAAGGCTCGCTTTGCTCCAAATAAATCACGAAAACTATACCGTGATTTGAAAAGAAAATTAATTGGTGGTGTTGCTGCTGGATTGGCTAATTATTTTACGATTGATGCCATTTGGGTTCGATTGGCCTTTTTAGTTTCTGTCATCGGCCTGCCTGCTGGTTCAGGAATGCTTCATTTGAATATAGGGGATGAGCTGGGTTCTATTTCTGGATTTGTAACATTGGTGTACATCGCCATGTGGATCGCTTTTCCAGGTTCAACGAGTTTGGAAGAAGATACTACTATTAAGAAATTTTATCGCGATCCGGACAGGAAAGTAGTAGGTGGAGTTGCTGCAGGTATTGCCTCTTATTTTGGAATAGATCTTGGTGTTGCCAGATTCTTATGGGTGATTTCAATTCTATTTTTCGGAACCGGACTAGTCATATACATCGTGCTGTGGGTAATTTCACCCACAGCTAATACCCTCACCGAAAAAATGGAAATGCAGGGGGAGCCCATTACGCTATCTAACATTGAATCAAATATTAAGCAAAGTTTGAACGTAGATAGCGTACCAGGGGAAGAAAATTTAATTTCTAAAATAGCCCTTTTCCCTTTTCGTGCTATTGCATTTGTAATCGCATTATTAGGAAAACTTTTAAAAGGAATAGGGCCTGTATTTAGGATTCTGATTGGTTCCATTTTAACTGGTTTTTCAGCACTTTCATTACTTGGGCTTGTCATTGCAGGAAGTGTAGCCATGGGGCTTACCTCGTCCGTTCCTTTTGATAATTTACCTATCCCATTTCTAATCTTCCAAGAGTTGCCTGGTAGCCTTATTTTATCGGGAATTTTATTAGCGGCTATACCAATTGTTATATTTTTATTGTTGGGTATTACTTTGGTCACCAACAGAAAAGTAGCTCCGACATCGGTGTGGCTTACGCTAGCAGGCCTTTGGGTAGTGGGTATTATCGGAAGTACGATTGGTGGTATTTCCTATCAAAGGAACTTTGCTAAACATGGGGAGGTGATCCAGCGTTCTGGCTTTTTGATTCCAGAAGGAACGCTTACGCTTGAAAGCAATTATTATAATGAAGAGAACACAGTCGATATAGGAGCAAGAATCGCAGGATCGGACGCAGCAGATAGCTTGCTACTTGAAAAGAAATTGTATTCTCGGGGACGTTCGGTAGAGGATGCCCAAAATAATGCGGACAAATTAGAGTATTTAGTGTCTCTAAAAGATTCGGTCATGACTTTTCCGCGTGATCCAGAAGTGGAGAAACTGAGTTTTTTTAGAAATCAGCGGGTGGATGTTGTCCTGTATATCCCCTTCAATAAGCCTTTTATTATGTCACGTGATTTTTACTTTTTTAGCGCGCACTGGGGCGAAGCGTATCAACATATTGGCCGTTATGACCTAGATAATCGTGATATCAACTGGAAGAGCTTGCGTTGGGTAATGTTACGTGATTCTGGCTTGGTGTGTACCAATTTGCCAGCCAAGTTCTTGAAAAGTGAGCAAGACAATGAGGATGATAATGCCGCCTCCTACCGTTATGAAGACGATGACCAAGACCATTTGGATCTTGGGAACCGAGGGAATTTCATCAAACAGTTTCCAGTAAGTTCTTTTGCTAATATTGACCTTGGAGGTGCTTACTCGATAAGTATCGAATATGGCGAGCAGGTTGAAGTTACTGCTGATGGGGATGAGGAGGATGTGAATAATATTCGGGTGAATATTGATAACGGAACCTTAAAAGTGGATAGGGCAGATAATAAAGCGCTGTTTAGTGATAAAAAATGGAACCGGATTGGACTAGTCATTAAAACGCCTCATCTTGAGAAATTAGAATTATCAGGAGCCAATAAAACAAAAGTGTCTGGCTTTAAAGGGTTGGATAGGTTGAAAGTGGACATAAGTGGCTCTTCTAGGTCTGAAATAGAAGTGGAAGCCAATCGGTTAGATATTGATGTATCCGGCGCTTCCCGAGCCATGTTCCGTGGTAGAGCATCTGACGTTAAAATGTACCTTTCTGGTGCGAGTAAAGTGGAGGCCAGAGGGATGCAAATTGACAAGGCAGAGGTTTCAGCTTCTGGTGCTTCGCGTGCAGACTTGGGGCAAATAGGAACTATTAAGAAAATGGTAACCGGGGCCAGTAAAATAGAAAGTCATTAAGCCTTCGTGCAACTATTTGTAACATGGAGACATCTGATAATTAAAATCTAATCATCCTAATTATGAAAAAACTACATCTAACCTTTCTACTATTTTTTTCAGCGCTAATGGTAGGGTACGCACAAGATTCTAAGAAGTTTTCGGAAACTGGTTTTACGAAACTTTCTATGGGCAGCGCTTTTAATATTACTGTTACACAAGGCAAAACCTATAATATTACGGTGCAGGGCAGAAGCGAGGATATTAATGATCTGAAAGCCAGTGTCAAAAATGGTGTTTTTTACTTAGGTTATCAGACCAACGGATTTAGCCGTTTTCATCGCTCAGTTTCCGTGGATATTACTATGCCCACTTTGGAGAGCGTTGAGTTTTCAGGTGCTACCAAAGTAAATGTTTCCAAATTTGAGCATGTGAAAAAAATGGATGTAGCAATTTCAGGTGCCTCGCAGGTCGTTATGAATTTTACTACTTCAAAAGTAAATATGGAGCTTTCGGGTGCCTCTTCCCTGACATTAATCGGTTCCTGTGATATTTTAAATGGGGAAGTATCAGGTGCTTCCTCCTTTAAAGGAAAAGGGTTTTCTTGTAAAGAGGTCAATATCGATGCTTCCGGAGCAAGTAAGGCTTTGGTGTTGGCAAGTAATTCGGTGCACGCTAAGGCTAGTGGAGCTAGTTCCGTGAGGTATTCTGGAAGTGCCAGTGATATACATTCCAGTACATCAGGTGCTAGTTCGGTGAAGCATGATTAAGAAATGATTATTGATAAAACAAAAAGAGCCGGTTTTTTACCGGCTCTTTTTGTTTTGGATATAGTTCAAATTTAAACCGGCTATAAGGGTCTGTTTAAAAAATAAACCAATAGGTGCTTTGTGCTACACCAAGGTAAAATATTGCTGCGCTAGTAACGGCTATCGTGCGACGAACCACCCTGCAAACGGGTCTTGGTTCGCTCAAAATATAAGCTTTATCAATTCAATCATTAAAATTTAATCAGGCTCTAAATTAAAATAATATATTTACAGAATTGTATTGACTATCCTTGGTAGGCTGTCGTTAAATTAATTCTAAGTTTTGAGGAATAGCCTATTCCAGAATCATAAAAGCATCAGCAAAAGCCTTGAACATGAAAAATAAACGAAGCACACTTTTATTGTTATACCTAATCTTTCTTGTAAGTACATCCTTTGGACAGGGTGCAGGTAAGTATGGAGGTAAGTATGTAAATCCTTTTGGAGTCTACAGTGTTACTGCGGGGATTGGAATAGCCTATTATATGGGCGACCTGCGCGACGCCATTGATATGAAACATTTAGGGATGGGTCCCTCTTTGTCCATCGGAGGTTTGTATCGGGTTACGGAACATTTTAGTGCACGCGGAGAGCTTCGCTTCTATCAAGTTTCAGCTGATCAAAAATATTCTAGAAATGCAGATAACAACCTGAGTTTTCGCACAAGAAACCCTGATATAAATTTAGGAATACAGGCTGATTTGTTTTCTTTTAATAGCCAGTCGCCGGTTAACCCCTACCTGTTTGCAGGAGTTGGCTTTACCTTCTTAAATCCCAAGGCCAGTTACCAAGGTTCCTGGTATAGCTTGGCACCACTTACCACGGAGGGCGAAAAGTACAATCGTTTACCTTTAGTGTTTACGGGTGGAATTGGTGTTTCAGCCAAATACAGCGAGAAATTAAGTTTTGGTTTGGAGCTTTGTAACAACTTTGTTCAGTCGGACTATCTGGACGATGTGAGTACCTTTTATCCTAATCCAGATGTACTACCAAGTGATCTGGCGAGAGCACTTTCCGATCGTTCTCCTGAAATTGGCCTACCAGCCCGCCTAGTGGGTGGTGTTCGGGGCGGTCCCAAGGTAAAGGATAGCTATTTGTTTTTACAAGTAAGAGCGACCTATTTAATAGGCAATAGAATGCGGGCACTGGAACGAAAACGCTTACGGTGCCTAAAATTGTAATCCTTTTTTTCTTGGAGCTCAATAATGAATTGAGTTTGAGCTCTATTCATTAACCAGATTTATATACCATAAACTAATATGCTTAAACCCAAAAAACCAATTCAGTCAGAAGTTACCATGACAGAAATGGTGCTGCCCAACGATACCAATACACTCAACAATTTAATGGGAGGCCGACTGCTGCATTGGATGGATATTTGCGCAGCCATTGCGGCACAAAAGCATTCGAATAGAATTGTAGTAACCGCTTCGGTAGATAATGTTTCCTTCACGGAGCCAATTCGGTTAGGTAATATCGTAACTATGTCTGCAAAAGTTACTCGTGCCTTTAATTCCTCTATGGAAGTGCATTTGGAAGTATGGGCCGAAGACATTCCTGCCGGTATAAGAGTGAGTACCAATACGGCTTTTTATACTTTTGTAGCCGTAGATCAGAACGGTAGACCTATTGAAGTACCCAGCTTGGAGCCAGAAAGCCCCGAAGAACACACCTTATTTGATAGTGCACTCCGTCGTCGTCAGTTGCGGCTGGTGCTAGCCGGGAGAATGAAACCCACTGAGGCAGTTGAACTCCGTGCCCTTTTCCAAGTGGAATAAATTCGTAATCTTGCCATATTTTTTGATAATTTTGCCTTTCTAATTATTCAGCATATTCTATTCGACTAATTATTCCAGTTTTCTCGAATAGAAATTCAAAACGAATTTACAATGGCAAAAGAAATAATCTTCACCGATAAAGCACCGGCTCCTATAGGTCCTTATAGTCAGGCTGTAAAAATAAATGGCACTCTTTATGTTTCTGGACAAATTGCCGCTGAGCTTTCTAAATCAGGCGATATAAAAGCCGAAGCTGGACTAGTAATGCAGCAAATTGGCCATATTCTGGGTGCTGCCAACATGTCATTTGCACAGGTGGTAAAGTCTACAATCTTTCTAAAAAATATGGATGATTTCACAGCTGTAAATGAAGTGTACGGTAAATTTTTTACCAATGAACCACCAGCACGCGAAACTGTTCAGGTTGCTAAGCTTCCAAAGGATGTGAATGTTGAAATTTCAGTAGTAGCCGTAGTATAAAACCAACGGTGTGGTTCAGCAGAAAGACCGTTGAGTAATGGGATTTGATAAGCAAAAGTTATTTCAAATCGAAAAAAAGTGAACAATAATAAAAAAAGATGAATAACGATAAAGTAAGAGTTCGGTTTGCGCCAAGTCCAACAGGTCCGTTACATGCCGGAGGGGTGCGTACAGCCTTGTATAACTATTTGTTTGCCCGACAAACTGGCGGCGAAATGTTGCTTAGAATTGAGGATACCGACCAAACAAGATTTGTGCCTGGTGCCGAAAGTTATATTTTGGAGGCTCTAAAGTGGTTAGGAATTGAAATAGATGAAGGTCCTCAAACTGGTGGTCCACATGCACCTTACCGACAGTCGGAAAGGAAAAGTATGTACCGAGCATATGCCGATCAATTAATTGCAGAAGGGAAAGCTTATTACGCATTTGATACTGCTGAAGAGTTGGATGCCATGCGTAAACGCTTGGAAGCCGCAAAGGTAGCTGCTGCACAGTATAATGCGATTACACGTATGGAGATGACCAATTCTCTTACGCTTTCCCCAGAGGATACCCAAGCTCGAATAGCCAATGGAGATGCTTATGTAATCCGAATGAAAATAATGCCGAAGGAAGATATCCGTTTCAATGATTTGATTCGTGGATGGGTTGTTGTTCATTCCAGTCAAATTGACGACAAAGTGCTTTTGAAGTCTGATGGGATGCCTACTTACCACCTGGCCAATATAGTAGATGATCATTTGATGGGCATCACCCATGTAATTCGTGGTGAAGAATGGTTACCCTCGGCACCGTTACATGTTTTATTGTATCGCTACTTGGGATGGGCTGATACCATGCCAAAGTTTGCTCATTTGCCTTTGTTACTGAAACCAGATGGTAACGGTAAGCTTTCAAAAAGAGACGCTGACCTAGGTGGATTTCCTATATTTCCGTTGCAATGGACGGATCCAGTTACTGGAGACATAGCCAAAGGGTTCAGGGAAGAAGGGTATATGCCCGATGCCACAGCCAATTTCCTAGCCCTATTAGGCTGGAATGCCGGTACTGAACAAGAGATTTTCTCGATGGAAGAAATGATCCAACAGTTTAGCTTTGACCGTGTCCATAAAGCTGGAGCGCGATTTGATATACAAAAAGCGAATTGGTTTAACCAGCAATATATCAAGTCGAAAGCAGAGGACACCATTGCCGCAGAGGTGAAACCGTTATTTGAGAAAAATGGTATTAGCGTGTCCGACAAACAAATAAGCCAGATTGTTCATTTGTTGAAAGACCGTGTAACTTTTATAAAAGATATCGTTGCCGAATCCTTATTCCTATTTAGTGCACCAGCCGAATATGATCAGGATCTGGTGGTAAAAAAATGGAACGAAGAGGCAGTATCCGCTTTGAATGCTTTTAATGAAGCTTTGGCCACGTATAAGGGCGAGTTTAGCGCGGTGGAAATAAAGTTGTTGCTAACCCAAACATTGGAAGCACTTTCGATGAAAATAGGAAAAGTAATGCCAGCACTTCGTCTTGCATTAACTGGGCAAGGAACAGGTCCTGATCTAATGGTGACCATGGAAATAGTAGGGAAGGCAGGAGTTATTGAACGAATCCAAAATGCCTTAGACCGTTTACCTGCCCAAATTCGCCTGGCCTAATTCAATAATACCGTTTACTCAGTTATCATTGCTATCAGCGTAGTGGTTTTGTAATTTTATTTTATTGCAAGGCCACCATTATTTAGTTTATCATCGTAAATACTCGTCTTTAAAGGGCAATTTATTTACAATAAATAAAAATGAAATGGCTAAGAAAAAACAGAACAGCGCATCAAAACCAACGGATGAAAAACCGAAAGTTCACAAGGATTTGGAAGGCTTTGATATCAAAATAAATTCGTTTGGTGAAATAACCACGAGTTTCGACATGGACAAAATTAATGCGTTTTTGAATAAAAATGTCGATGATAAAAAGCTGAGAGATAGAGAAGATATTCCAGGTAGAAAATCGAAAAAAGGGAAACCTCCGGTGGATGACTTGGAGGATGAATTGCCTTTTAGTGAAGAGGAGGAATGAAAATTTCGAAATGGTGGGATAGGCTGTTTTTTGCAACTGAAGTATAGCTTTATCTAAATTTTTCAAAACCTTATTTACAATGAGATCACACGAAATTGATTACAAAATCATTGGAGACGACATTCAGGTAGTAGAAGTAGAGTTGGATCCTAATGAAACCGTTATAGCCGAAGCTGGTGCTATGCTTTATATGGAAGACGGTATCCAGTTTGAAACAAAAATGGGTGACGGTTCAGAGGCGAATCAAAGCATCATCGGTAAGATTTTTCAGGCCGGAACCCGCGTAATTACGGGTGAGTCGTTATTTATGACACACTTTACGAACCGAGGTGTGGGCAAAAGAAAGGTTGCTTTTTCGGCACCTTATCCTGGCACCATTATGCCCATTGACTTGGCTAATATTTATGGTAATGAGCTAATTGTTCAAAAGGATGGATTTTTATGTGCCGCAATGGGTACAAGTATGAAAATTCATTTTAACCAGCGCTTTGGTTCTGGTCTTTTTGGTGGCGAAGGTTTTATACTTCAAAAACTAAAAGGAGACGGAATGGCGTTTGTGCACGCAGGAGGTACCGTGATAGAACGTCAGCTTAATAACGAAACCTTACGGGTTGATACAGGTTGTGTAGTAGCGTTTGAACAATCATTGAGTTTTGATATTCAACGTTCCGGAGGGCTTAAATCCATGGTTTTTGGGGGCGAAGGGATGTTTTTGGCCACCTTACGCGGTACTGGAAAATGCTGGATTCAGTCGATGCCTATCTCCAAACTAATTCAACGTCTTGCAGTTGGTGGAGCCAATTCTAATAAGGAAAGCGGATCCGTCATTGGCGGACTGGGTAATTTGTTTGAAAGGTAAGGTATTTGAATAATACTTTTAATCCCCATAAAAAAATCCCTGCCTCGTAATGAAGCAGGGATTTTTTGTTACTATCAAAAACCTTATTTGGTGTAACCAGGGTTTTGAGGTGTTAGATTCGGGTTATTGAGCATTTCCTGAATACCTAATGGGAACAATAAGTGTTTCGCTTCTAATTTGAACTTGCCATTGTTTAAGTGGCCCACGAAATCATCAAATCCCTTAGTTTGGTCATTGAATACTTTCCGAGTACGAACCATGTCGTACCAAGTGATTCCTTCATAGCAGAACTCATACTGACGTTCTTTCCAAATTGCAGTACGGAATGAAGACTGAGAGAAAGAGCCCATTGCAGGAACCGCTAAGGTGGAGCGGTCGCGTACCTTTTTATAAGCATCGTAAGCTTCTTGTGAAGGCCCACTTACTTCGTTTTGTGCTTCTGCAAAAATCAATAGAACTTCTGCGTAGCGAATCAAGGGTACATTTAGGTTATCAACTTGTGTTCCTTTTACGCCTTCAGTACCATTTGCTGTACGGTTAAAGTGTTTGAACACATAAGGGCGGCCCAATGAAAAGGGTGCACCGCTTCCGTTTGTAAAGTAACTGTCGTAGAAATATCCATCCTGATTTTTAGCTCTCAAATCTCCTTTTTCGAAAGAGTTGTAAAATTCAGCTGTTGGAATAGTACTTCCTGTTCCACCTGGTCCCGAATAAGTTACAGGTTGGAAATTCGGAAAATAGTTACCCATAGGATTGCCAGCTACTAGTGTATTATACTGGATTTGGAAAATGTGCTCCCCGGTATTTCCAAGACTTTCCTGATGCACTTTATTGTAATTGTCAAAAAGGTAAATTTCACTTGGATTACTTTTAGCATAGGTGATTACCTCTTTGGCTTTGTCAGCGGCCAACTGGT
>CAXBLH010000011.1:0-29574 GCA_963976315.1 uncultured Dyadobacter sp. | reverse complement strand
GCCAAGTATGCAAAGCATTGAACAAAATACCAGTTCCTCTATCACCATCCGATCTTGGAGTATTGTCAAACACGTACTGTGGAGCAATGTTAAAACCAATTTTAACTTTATCCGAAATTTTGTATTCGGTATTCATACGTAAAGAGTACCTATTGTACCGGTTATTAAGTACTACTCCTTTTTGATTAAACACCCCTGCAACGATAGAAGTAGAAGTTTTTTCACCACTATTGGTAAGCGTCAGGTTATAACTTTGTAAGGGAGCTCTTCGAAGCATGGCACCATACCAATCATTATTTTTATCCGCATAGTTTGCTGGATTTTGGAAAATATCTGGTACGGGATCCCCTTGGTCTTCGTAATATTCTTTTTTGAATTGGGCAAACTCTTGTGCTGTCATCATGTCTACCAAACCGCGTTTTGGTACTTTTTGAGTTCCTGTATATACATTTAAAGAAACCGAAGTTTTACCATTTTGGGGACGTTTGGTGGTAATTAAAACGACACCATTCGCTGCACGTGAACCATAAAGTGAAGTTGAGGCAGCGTCTTTTAGGATGGTAATATCCTCAATTTCGTCCGGATTCATTTGCCCGATATTTCCAGTAATTGGAAATCCATCAATAACATATAAGGGGTCACTACCTGCCGAAACCGAAACCTGTCCACGTATACGGACCGACATTCCCTCACCAGGTTTTCCTGTTGTTTGATTGATCTGAACACCGGCAAGTCTACCTTGTAGCTTTTGAGTAATTTGTGAAACCGGAATATCTTTTATCTCTTCCGCTTTTACGGTTTGTACAGAGCCTGTAATTTCTTTCTTCAATTGACTACCATAGCCCACAACCACGACTTCTGAAAGTGATTTTGCATCAATCTTCATTTTAATATCGAAACTACTTTTTGTTCCTGTAACGATTTCCTGAGTTAAATAACCCACAGAAGAGACAATTAAAGTCCCACCATTGTCGGGGATTACAAGAGTAAATTCTCCTTCTACAGAGGTAACAGTACCGGTTGTACTACCTTTAAGTACCACACTTACACCAGGTAGTCCTTGACCGTTTTCATCCACCACTACGCCTTTTACGGTTCGGTTAACCCAAATACTACTTTCGATGTTTTTTAGTGGAATGGTTTTTCTGGCGTAACTTTCCGAACAGGTAGCCAATGAAGCGGTTGTTAGCATAATACCAGCAAATACCTTGGCAATTGTTATTTTAGGCATTTCGTGCCTTTTAAAATACAATTGCATTTGTCGAGGTTGATTCATAAATTTGATTGTTTTAATAATAATTAATTGAGACAACCATTTTCCTATTACAGTGTTCAGCTATTCAGGAAAATGGATATTTTGAGGCCGGGAGTACGCCAATACTCTCGGCTTTTTTAATGAACAATTTTTAGTAAATCCATTTAGCAATTTAGTCCTTAATATGACCAATATTAACAATGAATAATACAATATTAGGATTGATAGATAAGCAAACTGTCCTGTACTGTGATGGTTTGCTTTATATTAAAGAGATTTTAATGTGATTTTTTAGAATGATTACCAGTTAAAACATTGTGCAATAAATTGGAGTTACGTATTTTGTATACATTAAATTTTATTTTACGAATCTACAACTACACAAATTTATAGTATAAAGTAATGTAATTTGACAAATCTACTTTATGTATGTTGTATAATAAAAAAGGTATGTTTAAAATTTCCATTTTTAATGGGTTAATTTTAAACATACCTCACGAGCCAATTTAAACGTAAAAGCAACTGCGTAGCTAAGCAGCTTGTTTCGGTTAGGCCTTTGCCAATAAGTCTTTGACCACTTCACCCTTTCCGTCTGGTGTGGTGTAAAAAGGTCTTTTTTCAATTTCGTATTGTGTATCCGGCGGAATTCCTAGAGCATGGTAAATGGTCTGATGTACCTGGTCAATCTTAATGGGATTTTCAATGGTTTTGCAGGGACGTTCATCTGCTGTTTTACCATACACAAATCCTTTTTTAATTCCACCACCAAATAGTAACATCGATCCACCATCAGTAAAATGGCGATGCATCCCGTAAAACTTCATCTCATTGATAATATCCGGTTGTTTTACTTGTTCTTTTACTTTGGCATCTGGTTTACCTTCTACCATCATATCCCTACTAAACTCACTCGCAAGTACGATCAAGGTGCGATCCAAATGCCCTGATTCATCCAAATCTTTGACTAATTGTGCTATTGGACCATCAATTTGCTTTTTCATTTCTGCCAGCCTAGTATTACCATTCTCATGGGTATCCCATCCTTCGAATGGAACGTATTCAGTAGTTACACTAATAAACCTCGCTCCTTGTTCGGTGAGTCGTTTGGCCAACAAGCACCCTAATCCAAATTTTCCAGTATTATAAATGTCATAGCTTGCCTTGGGTTCGGTACTCAAATCAAAGGCTTTTGATTCGGGAGAATTCAAAAGTGCATAGGCTTGTTCCATTGATCTTTTGAGAGATTCCCGCTGATAGTCACTCCCAAATTCTCCAATCGGGCTGTTGTTGACTAGTTCATTATAAAGCTCATTTCGGCGCTCGAACCTTTTGGTATCCATGCCTACAGGTGGGCGGACACTATCTAAGCCTTGACTTGGGTCTGGAATAAAGAAGGGGCCAAATTCATTCCCAAGAAATCCTGCAGTATGAAAAGCTTTTAGTTCTTCCCCTTCACCCAAGGTAAATCTTTGTCCAATATCTATAAAGGCTGGAATGACCGGATTCTTAGGTCCTAGTTCTTTGGAAATCCAAGAACCAATATGTGGAGCCGCTACTGTTTGAGGTGGTTCATAACAGGTATGCCAATGGTACTGATGACGCGAATGCAGGATATGTCCCATGTCAGCAGCGGTATAGGATCTGATCAACGTTCCTTTATCCATTACTTTTCCTATGGACTGCAATCCATCTGAAAAATGGATATCATCCAAAACTGTTGGAACGGATTTAAAGGTACTTAATACCCGATTACCTTCGAGCCCTTTTTCGTAAGGAGTGTATTTTTTAGGATCAAAGGTATCCGTATGTGCCATACCGCCAGCCATCCAAAGTAGTATCACGGTATCCGCAGTTGCATTGGATCCTGGTGTTTGTTTACAACTACTTAATATAGCGGACATGGGCGCGCCAGCCGCAATGGCAGCCATGGTTGCTGCACTTGCTCGCTGAATAAATTGTCGTCGGTTCCAATTCTTCTCTATATTCATAATTTCTATTAAAGTACTGAATAACAGGATTATAGGCCATTCTGGTGTTTTATATGTATTTAAAGTTTAATACTTTTAATATAAAATCATTTGTATAATAACAATTAGTTAGTAAAATATGATCTATATTTTTTATTAGTACCAATCATTTGTTTAGTATATCAATTGAAACTCGGGGATAAGTGCCATAGCCCAAAGCAAATCCTGAACCGCTTCCACTTTTGGTTTTGCTCCTAATAGCTTTTTAGCGCTATTTAATTCTTTTTGATCCGGGGCTCTACCCAGTGCATTCCAGTACAAGTTCGTTACCAGTGAATCGGTACTTGGGTATTTTTGCTGCCAAACTTTGGCACCTCTCTGTAAGGTTTCATTGAATTTGTAGCCATTGGTAAGCTCTAATGCCTGTAACAAATTGGCCTGTGTAGTTCTACTAGTACTTACAGTTTCTCTATTTGGACGGCCTAGAGCAGTTAGGAAAGGATCGTTTTTTACAAAAGCAGCACGAACAAACGGTAGCTGTTCTCTAAAATTATCAGGGAGACGTTTCGTTACCAGGGCGGAATCGGCATACATTGGGATGAATGATATGCTTACGGCATCCGCAAATTGTTCGGCCGTTAACCTTTTACGAACCATACCTTCGAATTTATAATTCTTCGCCACCAAATCGCTAGCCTCTTTAGTGGAGGTTGAGGGAAGCTGGTATGTTTTTGAGGTAACGATATTAAAAATTAATTTTTTGATATCATAACCTTCTTTTTCAAAATTATATGCCATATAATCCAAAAGATCCTGACTCCATGGTAGGTTATCCATCACATCTACGGGCTCTACTATACCACGTCCCATTAGCTGTGCCCAAATCCGGTTAACGATTGTCCGGTATAAGCGCCCATCTTCTGGTTTTACCAAATTGTCGGCCAGTTGTCTTAAACGTTGTTCCGTACTTGCATCGATACTGATTTCACCCAATTCGGGATACAGCATCTTGGTACCGGCCATTTTTCCAGTGGGTTTGTCACAACGATTGATTTCTAATAAGGTATCGGCAAAAATGTTTGCAAAAGCATAGGAATCTTCCAGTTTCCAATCACTAATAAAACTATCATGGCAGGAAGCACATTTTAGATTAAGTCCTAATAGAACCTGAGCAACATTTTGAGCGGCTTGCATTTCCGTTCGTTGACTAGCATTGATAGTTCCGCGCCATTTAATGCCTTTTATAAAACCCTCAGATTCTTTACCGGGACTTACCAGTTGATGGACAAACTCATTGTAGGGTTTGTTTTGATCGAGTGAATTATAGAGCCATTTTGTGATATCAAAACGTCCTCCTGTAATATACCCTGTTCCAGAATAATCGTTCCTGAGGGCATCATTCCAAAAGGTGATCCAGTTTTGCGCATAATCGTTATTTCTATTCAGTAATTCTTTGGCAAGAATTTCACGTTTATCAGTTCTCCCATCTGCCACAAAGCTATTGATACTTTCAGGACTGGGAAGCAGACCCACAATATCCATATAAACTCGACGGATATAAGTTTTGTCGTCAATTACGGTTTTCCATTCTATTTTATTAGCAACAAAATAATTGTTAACGAAAAGGTCAATAGGTTTGTTAAGGCCAGCAGTAGCTGTTGGTATTTCTGGCAGACGAGGTGCCATTTCCGCTACCCTATAAATGCTTTTTAGTTTGCCGTCAGGCCACGGCGCACCTTTTGATATCCAATATTTCAAAATTTCAACTTCATTGTCTGTGAGACGCTTACCTTTGGTAGGCATAGCCTCTTTATGGTTTTTGGGTAAAGAAATTCGGCGGATCAGTTCACTTTTATCAGGGTGGCTAGCCACTATAACGGGTCCATTTTCTCCTCCTTTAAACAGCAGTTCTTTACTATCCATACGCAGTTCCCCTTTTTGCTTCGCTTCACCGTGACAGTTATAACAGTTGTGCGCTAAGATCGTTCTAACTTCCAAGTTGAGTTCCTGTGTTTGTTCGGCTGAAAGTTCAGCACCATCGTTTACAAACTGAAAATGACTGGGCTCCCCATCTGATTCTGCAAATGGTTCCTCTTGTTCATTTGGAAGTACACTAGTTAGGTAGTCGTCACCATGGGTTATCATGGCTCCATAGTGTCCAGCCAACGCTACTCCCACAACACTTAGAAAAAGAAAGGTGCGGTAAAGTTTTATTTTATTTTGGTTTAGAAAATAGAATGCGAACAAGGATAGAACAAGGGTTGCAATTCCCGACCACCTGTGAATCTCAAGGCCATCGCCACCATATTCTTCGATTTTGGCTAACATTAAACCAAATACCACTGAAAAGATAGCTGAGATAGATCCAATGATGATTAATATTCGAGTAGCAGGCTGGAATTTGATCGTTTTGTTTTTCCAGTCCAGGAACTCCAATAGTAAAGCAATGCAGAGCAAGCCAACCGGAAAGTGAACCAATAAAGGGTGTAGTCTGGCTAATAATTTCCAAAGCCAGAAAGTTTCGTTTACGTCTAGGAGTACCACTATGTATTTTTGATATGTTTGATAATTTAAAGAGAACTAAATCGAAGTTTTCTAACCACATTAAATTAGATATTTGATAAGGTCCCAAGAATCATAAGGATTCTTGGGACTGAACATACTAATATCCTGTATTCTGGGTCAATTTATTATTAATGAGTATTTGTCCCGAGGGTATTGGAAAAACATACTCATTCTCGGTATAGACATAGTCCAAAGCATTGAAAGCTACTCCACCTCTAGTAACAGTGGGTTTTAGTCTCTCGCGAGCACCATGGGCGTTCATGTGAGCTGCCCATTCGGCAGGTGTCATGGTTCTTTTGAGGTCAAACCATCTTTGATTTTCAAAGGCAAGTTCTACTCTTCTTTCTTTCAATACAGCAGCACGGAATTTGGCTTTATCCAATCCATTTAATGCATTAAGACCAGCACGTTTTCTTACTTGGTTCAAATAGCCTTCAGCTTCACCAGTTGGGCCACTGGTTTCGTTAATTGATTCGGCCAACATCAGCAAAACATCGGAATACCGTAAAACAGGCCAGTTGTCATTGGTTCTACCGGCAATAGTATGCGCATGGTTGAACTTTATTACATATGGTATAACGAAAGTTTCCGAACCTAGTATATAGGATGTTTTCAGAGACAGGTCTTTACGTAGGTCACCTGGTTCATAAGCTGCCAAAAGGTCGTTAGTAGGAATATTTCTTCCGTTTGGAACCACTGTGGCAAAACCAGTAATTGCACCTTTTGATTGCCGGGGTGCAAAAACATAAGTAAAGTTACTCCATTCGCCTAAATCATTATCGCCTTGGTACTGAACTTCAAAAATGGACTCTATTCCATTTTTCATTGAAATATTGAAGTTGTCTTCATATTTCGTATTCAGCGCATACCCCATTGAAGTAAGTTGCTTTAAGTTTGTTAAGGCTTCTGGATAATTCTTACGTATCAGATGTACTTTTCCTAATAGTCCCAAAGCAGCTCCTTTAGTAGCTCTACCTTTATCAGAAGCTGAAGTATATTTCACTGGTAATGCGCTCGCTGCTTCTGTCAAATCCTTGATAATTTGGGCATAAACTGCTTCCTGCGAAGATCTTAAGAGATCAAAAGCTGGATCAGGAACTTCCAATGTATTGGTAACAAGAACTACGTCACCAAAATATTGGACCAAGTTATAATACAAATAGGCTCTAAGGAATTTCAATTGTCCTTCAACCACAGCCTTTACACCGGCATCAACGGTGGCTAACTGCAGTTTTTCCAACGTAAGGTTATTATTATACAAGATTGCATAATAGTTATTCCATAACGTGTTAATTTCGCTGTTACCTGAGTTGATAGTCGAAAATTCGAAAGCTTCCCAGCCGCTAGCACCGCCTCGGTCAAGAGGGTTAAAATCAAGGGTGGTATTGTCGGTCTGAAATTCTCCTGCTAGGTATGCAGTATTAGTAATCGTTTGTAAGCCTCCATAAACACCGTTCAGAGCCTGTAAAAGTTGCGTTTCATTTTTGTAAAATACATCCTTACCGATTTTAGTAGGATCTGTTTGATCCAAAAATCCTTCGCCACAAGAACTTTGGAATATACTCAAGCCTATGACGCAATATGTAAGTAATTTTTTCATGTTCTGTCAGTTTTAGAAGTTAATTTTTATACCGCCCGAAAATGTTCTTGGGACTGGATAGGATTCATCGTCATTGTTTAATTCATTTCCGCCTCTTACCCCTGCATCTGGGTTATTTCCGGGGTATTTTGTGAAAAGAAATAAGTTAGAAGCATTGACGAAAATTCTCGCATCAGACAAAACAGACTTTAACCGCGGCAGATTGTAACCCAAGGTGATATTCCGTAACCATACATGGCTTCCATCATATACGTAACGTTCACTACTCTCTCTAGACCATTTGAAGTAGTTGGTGCCTCCTTGTGAGTTTTTAGAATTGGGGTTTGAACCTGGATTTTCAGGTGACCTCCAACGGTCCTTCGCTTTATCTAATACATTAAACACACCGTCCATATTCATAGTAGAAGCTTCAATGTTTCTATAAACATCAAAATCGTGCGCACCCATGAATAAAATACTAATATCAAACCTTTTGTAATCAGCGCCCACGGTCCAGCCCCAAGTGAATTTTGGATTAGGATTTCCGATTTCAATCATATCTTTGGTATCATAAGTAACTTCGCCATTGCCATCAGCATCCCAGAACTTCATACCGCCAGGAATTACACCATCCTGTTTTGGAGCAGCGTCTATTTCAGCTTGGGTATTAAATATTCCTAACTTTTTGTAGCCTAGAATCATACCGATTGGTCGTCCCACTTTTTGCTGGTTGTAGCCACCGTAAAAACTACCGTTTAATATAAAGTCATTTTCTCCACGAATAGCCAAAATCTTACTACGGTTAATGGTAAGGTTAGCATTGGTCTTAAAATTAACTGATCCAATTTTCAATCGATAATTAGCTGCAAGTTCAACACCTTGGTTTTGTACTTTTCCTAAATTTTTCAAGGTAGAAGTAAAACCCGATACTGCCGGGATATTATAACCCAGTAACATATCATTGGTGATTTTTTTATAATATTCGAAAGTAAAAATCAGGCTATTGTTAAAAGTAGATAAATCGAGTCCAATATCTGTTTGGTTTGATTTTTCCCAGCCTAATGCAGTATTTGCAAAACTAGTTACCACCTTACCAGAGGCTAGTTGACCATTGAAAATATAATTATTAATACCTAAAAAGGCTTGACTAGCATAGTTTCCATCGGCACCCGAATTGTTTCCAAGTTCAAAGTTGTTAACGACTTGGTAGCTATTGTTTCCTGTTTTACCCCAGCTAGCTCTAAGTTTTAAGTCTGTAAGCCAGGAAACTTTAGGCATAAAGGATTCTTCTGAAATCCGCCATCCGACAGACGCTGCTGGAAAATTTCCATATTTATTATCGGCACTGAATCTAGAACTACCCTCACGACGCCATGATGCTGATACTAAATATTTATCCTTATAGGCATAATTGAAACGGGCAACATAAGCCATCATCGTCCATTTCTTTTCAATGGAATTTGAAGATCTAATAGAAGCGGCACCAAGATAAGGTACTAAATCGTCTGGAAAAGTATTTGCTGAACCGTACAAGCCTTTTACAGTTTCCTGCTGAGCACTGAACCCTGCCAAAGCATCGAACTGATGGTTTTCTCCAACGGTTCTGCTATAGGTTAGCAGTTGATCGGCAGCGAAATTGCGGAGTTCTTCTGAATCATCGCGTTCTGTAGCTGTTCTTGGCGGTGCTCCATTACTGCCATTTTGAACAGGTAAGCCTATTGTAGAAGGAATATAATCCTTGTACATACTGTAATTGATTTTGGCATTTACGGAAGAACGGAATTTTAAACCTGGTAAAAGCGTAATTTCAACATGCCCGTTGGCTAAGACATCGGCAATATTTCTGTTACGTTTTACATTTTGTAATACAAACAGTGGGTTTGGAAATCCAAAAACACCGTCGGTTCCTACATAATAAGGAATCAACTTACCTTGTTCATCGTATGCAGGAAAACGTGGGTCCATTATTAAGGCACCTCCAAGGGTATTGCTACGTCCATTTGTATTGGCCAAGCTTGATTTGGAATAGCTTCCTGCTATATTAAAACCTACATTGATCATCTTATTAACATCACCGCCAAGGTTTGTCCGAAGAGACACCCGATTGTAACCGGTATTTTGGATGGAGCCTTTTTCATCATAATAACCCGCTGAAACAAGTGACTTTATGGGGCCAGTGCCAGAAGTTAAAGTTAGGTTTACATCTGTGTACGGCGCATTGTTGTTTAAAATTAAATCATACCAATTGGTGGAGTATTTTGTCTGATCTGGATACCTGAATCCAGCAGGGATATCTTCAATGGTGGGTTCTCGTTTTTGGAAATACCGAATATTATCTTCTATAATTTCCTTTTTGAATTGAGCAAATTCCACACCATTCAAAACTTTTACTTTTCGAGATGATGGTATATTATTAATTCCATAATCAACCGATACGTTCAAACCAACTTTGCCATCTTTTGCTTTTTTAGTCGTAATTAGTACTACTCCATTAGATCCACGTGCACCATATATTGCTGTTGAAGCGGCATCCTTTAATATGGTGATAGTCTCGATATCGTTAGGGTTTAAGTTTTGCCCTACCGAAATACCTACTGGAAAACCGTCAATTACATAAAGTGGATCGCTACCTGCTCCAAGCGAGCCAATACCTCTAATTTTCACTTCAAACTGTTGGCCTGGAGTTCCACTCTTTTGTTTGGTGGCTACACCAGCCGCTTGACCTTGCAATAATCTTGTAACACTGGAAGCAGGAACTTCTCCGATATCATCTACTCCAATTACGGATACGGCGGAAGTAATATCGCGTTTGCGTTGGCTACCGTACCCTACCACGACGAGTTCATCGAGCGACTTATTATCGCTTTCAAGTGTAATATTTAACACGCTTTGATTTCCTAACAGCACTTCTTTGCTGCTATACCCAACAAAAGAAAAAATAAAGGTTGGTTTTAAACCTTCTTGTATCTCAATACTGAATTTACCGGTAACATCCGTTAACGTACCCGAGTTCGTACCTTTTATTACAATACTCACTCCGGGAAGTGCTTCCCCTTTTTCATCTTTAACGGAACCATTAATTGTTTTGTCGAGTAAATTTGCGCTTAGTAACGCCGGGAAATTGTTAGGAATCGAGGCTTCCGAATAACCAGTTTGTAATACATATACCAATAGGAAACTAAGGTATTTTGTGTTTTTCCACCACCGAGTATTAACGGTATTTAAGGAGGAATTTTTTTTGTTTTCCTTCATTTTGAGTGATTTAAGCGTTCAAATAATTTAAATAATTCTTTTGAAAATTATATGGATCCTTTATATCATAGGCAAAAAAAGTTAAAAGTGAGTAAGTAAAAACGGTTTGAATAGTATCAGGAATAAGGAATTGTATTGTCTTTAAAAAACAATGTTTATTATCAATATAATTCTACAAAATAAATTTATCAATAAAAAATATTCAAACTGTCCTGTTCTGTCGGTCTATTTTTTCAAATAATTATTATCAGAAATGAAGAATACCAAACAATATCTCTACCACCAATTGTAAATAATTTGTAACTTATAGTCTTATTTTTGGTTGGAGCCCTTATGTTACATCATAAATTAGTACTGGTTTTACTTTTGATTAGTTTTGTTGCTAAACCAGCGGAAGGAAATCATATTCTTGGAGGAGAAATTTCGATGCAAGCCAAATCGACTTTAGGGAATTTCGAAATTAAACTTATTCAGTTTTGGGTAAAACGAAATCTAACAATCCCCACTCAATTTACATCAGGTAATCGGGATGCATCCGTGCAGCTTTACATTTATAGTAAGGCGACAAAAAACTTGATGGATGAAGTAAAGGTGGAATTTAAATCCATGGAAAACATTGAATATAAAAACCAAGCCTGTGTCACCTCTAAATCAATGGAAACAGTAATGGGCATTTATACTGGAAATATCTATTTAGATCCTAATAAATATAATGAAAGTGATGGGTATTTTATCAGTTGGGAAAGGTGCTGCAGAAATGAAGATATTTCAAATATAAAGACACCTGGACAGAACGGAATGGTATTTTATCTGGAGTTTCCGCCTGTATCTACCGTTAATTCTTCTCCTGAATTCCTGCAACCAAATGGGGAATATATTTGTGCTAATACTGATTTTAAAATGTCAATGGCTGTAACAGACAAGGATGGTGATGAATTAAGGTTCAGTTTAGAAACACCATTAAAAGGTTATACCACTCCGACTGCGACAATTGGTGATAAAACATCAAAACCAAACGGTTATGCTCCGATTGTCTGGGAAAATGGTTATTCAAAAGAGGAGGCAATACGTGGGAATAAGGCACTGGCAATCGATAGTAAGAATGGAATGCTATCTGTAAATGCTTCTGAATTAGGTTTATATGTTTTTACGGTTGAATGTAGAGAGTTTAGGAATGGCAAACAAATCGGTTTGGTTAGACGCGATTTTCAGCTATTAGTGATTGACTGTGTGGATGACACACCAGTTCCACCAACAATAATGGTTGCAGAATCCAAAATCGATACTCTAAAAATTTGTCCGTTAAGTCCTGTTTCTATCACTACTGAAAGTTCTAATGAATGGGCATTTCAATGGCAACGTAATGGCGTAAATATTACCAATGCCACTCAACCCTCACTGATGGTATCTGATACAGGGACTTATGTGGTAATCAAAAGCTTTGCTAATAAATGTACACGAGATACCACTTCAGAACCCATACGGGTTGAATATAGAGATCCAATTCTAGTAGATTTGCACTCAGACAAGGAAGTTTTTTGCAAGGAAGATTCCCTAATCATATTTGGGGATAACCTTACGAATAGTACTGAAAGGACTAATGCTTGGTATATTAATGAAGCTATAATAACTGGTCAAACGGATTATAAAATAGTTGTCACAAAGCCTGGATCTTATCAGTTAAAAAGTACCGATATTTTGAGTGGATGTTTCGGAATGGGCTCCTTCCATGTTACTCAGGATTCGATGGAAGTGAAAATGCCAGAACAATTTAATGTATACAGTGGAAAGCCGATTACAATCTCACCAGAAATTCAGGATCCAAGTTCCATTGAGAGCTTTAGCTGGACAGCCAGTAACCAATTAGTAGAAACCACCAGTTTGGATCTTGAAATTACTCCTTTGGTAGATACCACTTATATCCTTAATATAAAATCTGTTAATGGATGTGATTATAAATATACGGTTAAAATTAACATTTTGAATATAATACAAATTCCAGATGTTTTTACACCAAACAATGATGGCATTAATGATTACTTTGAAATAAAAAATGGAGTGAGCCAGATTCGCCAAGTTCAAATTTTCAATAGATGGGGATTGCTTGTATTTTATTCTGACGGCTACCCAATAGCTTGGGATGGTAAATATAAAAATGAGATGCTCGAAAATGGCTATTATCCTTACGTGATACAGTTAGATAAATCGGTTCTAAAGGGAAAGATTTTAATTTTACGATAGCCTTTCCTGATTTTCTAAAAGATAGGGCTATTACTAGGGTTAAATTCTTGGAAAGTTCCATCAGAATAAAGTACCATAATTTTTATAGCTTTCTTTTCAGTGGCTTTTATGGGTTTTGGAGCCTCTACAATTGGTTCTTTCAATTCTTTACGTGGGGATGTAGGTTCTGGTAATTTCTCAGAAGCTGTAACAGGTTTTATTTCAGGTGCTTTTTTGTCATATATATCTGATTTTGAAATTGTTGCAGTACTCACATTGTTAGGTAAAATTTGATCATCCAAAATCCAATTTATACCCAATTCAGGGAATCTTTTGATTATTTTCTGTACTACATCTAGACTGGGCTTGTTTCTACCCGCTAAAATATGAGAAATACTTGAACGCTGCACTCCTATTTCATCTGCAAATATGGAGGGCGTTAAATCAAGTGCGTCTAAAATTAATTTAATTTTGTCACTTAGTTCCATTTGTAAATCAAATTGTAATTTTTGAAAGATTTATAAACGTAAATTTAATAAAATAAACGGTAGTATTTTACAAAAAAAACAGACAGAATTGTGTATCTGCCTGTTTTTAAACAGTATACCATTTATTTTCTAAACAGCTACTTGATTATCTCTCAAGGCTTCATTCAATGAAGTTTTAAGGTCTGTACTTGGTTTTCTTTTACCAATAATTAGTGCACAAGGAACTTGGTAGGTTCCCGCAGCAAATGTTTTTGGTAAAGTGCCAGGAATAACAACAGAATTAGCAGGAACAAATCCTTTGTATTCAATTGGTTCTTCGCCAGTTACATCAATTATTTTAGAGCTTCCAGTAATGGTGACTCCTGCACCTAATACGGCACGTTCCCCGATCCTTGCACCTTCAACCACAATACAGCGAGAACCAATAAAGGCACCATCCTCGATAATTACAGGGGCAGCTTGAACCGGCTCAAGTACACCACCAATTCCAACACCACCACTAAGATGTACATTTTTACCTATTTGAGCGCAACTTCCAACAGTCGCCCAGGTATCAACCATTGTTCCTTCATCGATGTAGGCACCAATGTTTACATAAGAAGGCATTAGTATAGTCCCTTTTGCAAGATAGGCACCATAACGGGCAACAGCGGGGGGCACTACCCTAACCCCTAATTCTTGGTACCCCGTCTTTAATTTCATTTTATCATGATACTCAAAGATACCAATTTCATTAATTTCCATTTTCTGAATGGGAAAATAAAGAATAATGGCTTTTTTGATCCACTCATTTACTAACCATTCTCCATTTTCTTTTTTTTCCGCCACGCGGATCCTACCCTTGTCAACCTCTTCTATTATATTCTTAATGAGTGCGATAGAAGTTTCTTCTTTTAATAATTCCCTATTATTCCAGATTTCTTCAATACGTGAAGCTTGCTCCATGTTCAATTAATTGTTTAATGTAATTGTTTTAACTATTTAATATTCAGACATATAACGAACAAAATAAGTTTTTATACGGTAATGTTTTATACAAACCTGTCCTTAATTATATGAACTACAAAGATAACCTTAAAATGTTTATTGACCTCAATTTTTAATCCAATTGATAGTAGATATCTGCGATTAGATCATATATAGATTAAAACCATAGAAAGGCACCTATTAGCAATATACTAATACAGATTATATTTACTAAACTACTATTGTTAGTAATTTATTCTTTAATTACTAATCATATTGGTAATGACTTTGCTAATTTACTAAGTCTATTAGTTGAAGGATATTTGCTTAATTGTTCGGTAAATACCTTCTTATTTATTAATATTGCCGTAAGAAAAACATAATTTAACTCCAACATGTCAAAAGTAAAAGTTGCAATTAACGGATTCGGAAGAATCGGACGTTTAGTATACCGTCAAATATATAATATGGACGGAATCGATATCGTAGCAATCAATGATTTAACGAGTCCTAAGGTATTAGCTCATTTATTAAAATACGATACTGCTCAGGGACGTTTTGATGCAGATGTAAAATCTACTGATAATTCTATCATAGTAAACGGTGAAGATGTAGTTATATATGCTCAAAGAGACCCTGCTCAAATTCCATGGGCTTCTCATGATGTAGATGTAGTATTAGAATGTACAGGATTTTTTGCAAGTGAAGAAGGTGCTTCTAAACACCTCACTGCGGGTGCAAAAAAAGTAGTTATTTCTGCTCCAGCTACTGGTAACGTTAAAACAATCGTGTTTAATGTTAACCATAACATTCTAGACGGTTCTGAAAAAATTATTTCAGGAGCATCATGTACTACTAACTGTCTTGCTCCGATGGCGCAAGTTTTGGAGGACAAATACGGTATTGTTAGTGGCTTGATGACTACGATCCATGCCTATACCAATGACCAAAACACTCAAGATTCTCCACACGCCAAAGGTGATCTAAGAAGAGCTCGTGCAGCAGCGCAAAACATTGTACCTAACAGTACAGGTGCTGCAAAAGCAATTGGATTGGTACTTCCTTCTCTTAAAGGTAAATTGGACGGATCAGCACAACGTGTTCCTATTCTTACGGGTTCATTAACTGAGTTGACAGTTGTACTTGGAAAGAAAACCACGGTTGAAGAAATCAATGCAGCTATGAAAGAAGCTTCTAACGAAAGCTATGGTTATACTGAAGATGAAATCGTAAGCAGCGACATCGTTGGAATTAGCTATGGTTCTTTATTTGATGCCACTCAAACTCGCGTTCAAACAGTTGGTGATACTCAATTGGTAAGAACAGTGAGCTGGTATGACAATGAAATGTCATACGTTTCACAATTAGTACGTACTGTTCATTACTTTGCAGAACTGATCTAATCGGTATTCTACTTACAAAAAAAGGGCTTTATAATAAGCCCTTTTTTTGTAACCTACTATTCCAGTTAATTAAGCTAACTTTTTACAGTAAATAAATTTTATTGTATAACCCTTTGAAACAAAAATACCTTCATAATGCGTCTTTACTCCATGGTGCATTTCTATTAAATTGGATTGATACAAATCATTTGTGAAATCAACAATTTCAAATTTTTCATTTTCTGAAATCATCTCTAACGAATATTGATATAAAAACTCACTATCCGTTTTCAAACAAAAGACGCCACCTTTTTTAAGATATTTCAAATATTTATTAAGGAAGACAGGATTTGTTAGGCGCTTGGATTCATCACGGTCACGAACTTGAGGATCCGGATGAATTAACCAAATTTCATCTAATTCATTTTCGTCGAAAAATTCATCTGCATATTGTATACCAGCTCTTAGAAACGCCACATTACTTAAGTTTTGATCCAATGCTAGCTTACTACCTCTGGCAATTCGGTCTCCCTTGATGTCCACACCAATAAAATTTTTATTTGGATAGTTGCTTCCTAGTCCGACCGTATATTCTCCTTTTCCACATGCTAGTTCGACAACCAACGGGTTATCGTTCTTGAAGTAAGTAGTATTCCATTTTCCTTTTAATTTATCATACAGTTCTTTTCCTGATTGTATAATATTGCTTGCATTATTACAGTATTCATAATGCACTAATTTTCTTCTTGGCATCGTTATTTTACTTTATTATAATATATTTAAATCCGCCACAACAAAGGTACTTCCTCCGATATACAATACATCTTCTGGATCACTTTCTGCGAGAGCATATTGAAAGGCCATATTTACATTTCCAAAACGGTGGCTCTGCATTCCTAACTCATTCCCAAGCTCTTGTAGGCTAGTCACTTCAATTGCGCGCATATTAGATGGTTGACAGAAATAGTAAATTGCATTACTTCCATTGGGAAACAATCTTAAAAGCTGCTTTACGTCTTTATCAGAAACAAAGCCTAGCACAAACCTGTATTTCTTAGCAGTTAAACTAAGCACTTGCTTAGTAGTTGCTTCTAATCCCGCAAAATTATGCGCTGTGTCGCAATACACATCAGGGGATGACTGTAACTTTTGCCACCTACCTTTTAATCCAGTTAAGAGACCAACATTCGTTAATGCTTGCTCTATATTCCCCTCATTAATATCCCAACCTAATCCTCTTAAAATTTCAACTGCCAAAATTACACTTTTGACATTTTTAAGCTGATATGATCCTGTTAAATCCAGGGCCAAATTCCTACGATAAGAATTGTCATATAGTTGATGGATTAATTCTACCTTTAACAACCCATCCTTTAATTCATAATTATCAATTTGTATGCTCTCGGAAGCATAATGACATTTGGTATTTTGGGTATTGGCCACTTGATCAAAAACAGCAGCTGACTCCTCCTCATATTCCCCAATAATTACAGGAACATTTCCTTTAATTATCCCCGCCTTTTCAAAGGCAATTTTGGACAAAGTATCACCTAAAAATTGAACATGATCGAAGCTTACGTTTGTAATTAATGATAATATTGGAGAAATAACATTGGTACTATCCAGCCTTCCCCCCATCCCTACTTCAATAATTGCAACATCCACCTGTTTTTCCTTAAAATAGGAAAATGCCATGCAAACAGTTAACTCAAAAAATGAAGGGGAAAGATTATCAATGTTAGATAAGTTATCACTTATGAAATTTACAATAAAATCTTCTTCTATTTCCGTCCCGTTAATCTTTATACGTTCCTTAAATGATTTTAAATGCGGAGAAGTATATAACCCTACCTTGTAGCCCGCCTGCTGCAATACAGCAGCTAACATATGTGAGGTGCTACCCTTGCCGTTGGTGCCACCAATATGTATTGAATGGAAACCTTGGTGTGGGTTTCCATTCAATCGACAAAGTTCTAATGTATTGTAAAGTCCTGGTTTAAATGCCTTACTTCCTATATTTTGAAAAACGGGCAATCTACTGAATAAAAAATCAATAGCCTCTTGATACTCCATCTATTATCTTGAACTAATTTTGAATGTAATGGTACCTATGGATTCATCAGGTACATTAGAAGATTTTGGAATAAATGTAAGCTCACGAACCGCGTTTTTATATTGATTCACTACCGCATAATCCGTTACGGTGGTGCTTTGGGTAATTATACTTCTTACCCTTCCATTTTTATCAACAGTAATTTTAAAGGTAATATCTCCAGTGGCATCCGACTTATCATTAACAACAGGCTTGCGAGACCAGCTCCATCCTGATAATGATAGTCCTACAGCAGTCCCTCCTCCGCCTCCTTCTCCTTTATAGGTTTTGGAAAATAGGCTCCCGTTTTTCGCACCTTTATCACCGACACCATCGGCATCATCTCCATTATTATTTCCTCCCACACCTGCTTTGGTTCCATTGGTTCCATTACTCCCGCTTTTACTGCCAGACGATTTAGAAAAGAGTGCATCTTTATTGATTGTCTTCTCTGGTGCTGGTTTAGCAACTGGTGTCGATGAATTCGCCGAACCATTGGATTTCTTAACCTCCGATTTTTCCGGAGCTTCCACAGGACTTTCTACTTTAGAGGCAATTACTGGTTTTTCGGCAACAGTCCTTGTTGGTTTTGTTGACTCTATTTTTGGAGGCGTTGGAGGCGTTGGTTTAGGCGTCGAAACAGATTTAACCTTTTTAACCTCATCGGCATCCGCACGCATGTTTTCCGCGACCTTGGAATCGTTCGGTTTATTGAACGTTTGAATGTCCCCTCTACCTACTTTACTTGTACCATAATTCACTTCTACAAAAAGCTCCATTGGTTCTACTTTTTGAAGATTACTATGCAAACGTATGAAATAGAAAACCACCAATACTAGAAACGTAATACCAATGGAAAGAATCCATGATATCGTTATCCTTTGCCGATCTTCTGCTTGTAATATGAACATAATCGAAGTTTATTAATATTTTTCTAAACGTAAAATTAGCTGGTTTTATTATTAAAGCAAAAAAGGGCCAAAAGCCCTTTTTAATCATTTATATATTAACAGTTTATCGACTATGATAAACCCAACCTATTTCACCAATCACTTTTTTTAATGCTGAGTTATCGGCATTTGCCTCCTCTCTTGTTGGATAACCTTTTACAGCTACTTTAAATTTAGAACTAAAAGCATCTGCTGGAATCACGGTACTCGTAACAAATCCCTTGGAGATCATATCCTCTTTCATTATCAAAGCTTGTTTCTCATTTTGAAAGGCTCCAGCAATCAAAAAATATTCATTTGTCGTCTCCGTAAAAATGGAATCGGGATTAGTAGCGGCTATCGTGGAAGCAGCAACTGTTTCGGGTGCAGAATCATCCACTAAAAAAGCGGAATCTTCGAGGGAAACCGTTGCATCCGCAAGTACCTCCTCCAATGAAATCGTTTCCCCTAATACCGCAACCTTTTCTACCGGTTGGAAATACGATTGGAAAATGGAAAGCGGATTAAGATTGCTTTTGTTCAAAACTCCCTCATTGGAGACCAAAAAATAGCTAAAATAGGTTAACGCTCCAATAAATGAGGCAGCTGCTGACCATTTAAACCAATTTATAGAACGAATGGTAGAAGTTTCACTTTCTACATACTCAATGGTTTCCACTAATTTGTCGACAGTCTGAGCTGTACTAGTGAGATCCAGTTTTCTTGCCTTTATTTCAGTAAAACCGTACCAATTATCCTTAATTGCTTGATTAATACTAGGTTCAAATAATAATTTCCCTTCTTTATTTTTTTGAAATGAGCCAAGCCCATCAATCACGCCGTGTCCATTGTTTTCAATATCTAACTTAAGTAATTGAATATACTTCTTTATATAAAGGATGGCTTCCTGATGAGTCATCTTCTCATTTCTCGATATATAATTAGCCAAAAAACCATCGTCTTGTTTCAACGATTCATTAAAAGACAATTTACGAGAAGCTGGAATAAATTTTCCTCTTACACTGTCAAAACTTGCCGCAACCTGATGGCTTAAAATCGCCCCAAATTCTGGAAGAACCACAAATTCGTGCTCCCTCACTACGCTGTTTATAATGTTTTGAACTGCTACCATCTTGTTTCAATTTAGTAATACTTTGTATGCAAGTTAAAAAGAAAATGACAATCCTCCAATAAAGTTTAACCCCTGTTGTGGATAATACTGATAGCGTTGGTATTGCTTACCTAATACATTATTTAAAGCAACAAATGCCGAGAAATTTTGTGTTAATAAATAATCTACTTTAAAATTTAGATCAACCACAACTGGTAACTTCGTTACAGTACCAGACTGAAAGTTTTTAGCTTTAATTCCTTTAAGAAAGTATAAATCAGAAGTAATGAATAGTTTTTTGCTTATTGATAAAGCATTAAACCAGTTTAGGGTAAGGTCAGGACGATGCCATGCCTCTTCCAAATTGGCCATTTGATAGTCAGACCAGTTTACTTTCAAGGAAGTTTTGAATAAATCATCAATATTGTAACCCACCTGTCCAGATATTGTTAAAACTTTGGTTTTACCAGGATCATATAAAATAGAAAATTTCGAAGTATCAGCTAAGGAATTGTTATAGTTGTAGAAGTTCTTATACTGAGCATATGAAACCTTTCCTTCATAATTAATGCCTTGGCCGTCTTCCCCTTTAACTCCAGCATTAATATCAAAAGTCTTTTCTGTATTTACAATAAGTACATTCTGTCCAAGCCACTGATTTTCACTTAGCATACTTTTTAATGTATTACGAACAATATCACCGTTATAACCTGCAAAAATATGCATACCAGAGAAAGGAGTAACGTCCAAATTAATCTTTGGAAAAGCTTTTGTTTTGTTTATACTAAGCTCACTATCTGTTTCATTAACTGCATTTAAACCAAAGGAAACAGAGAACAAATCAGAAACATATTTAAAAGTTGGCGTAACCCGGAACAGGTTTCTATTGTAGGTCAGCCGGTCAATTCGCTGCGAAACATAGGCATCCGCTCCTAGTAAAGCGTAAAAAGAATCGGAAATAGGAATAGAAGCATTTAGACTAGTCCCCCAATCCAGTTCAGAAGCATTGTAACGGTCTTTGATAGAGTTCAGGCTCGTCTTAACAGCATAATCCACAGCCACGGACGCATCCGTATTTTCAAACCCAAGTGAAAACCCAAAGTTATTTAGTGTCTGGCGAATACTATCCCGGTTTATAACAGCACTTTCAGGCTGTGGCTTATATCCATAGAAATAATAATTGCGCCTATCATATTCCAAGCTACCGTCTATTTTGTAACTACTTCTAATATATTTCCCTCCCAATTTTATGTTGGTGGTAGCATTTGCAGAGTTTTTACCATCAACGGGACCTGTACCGGATGATAATTGTTTCAACTGGGCAGTGAATGCCAAATCTTCCGAGGTTCTTGATCCCACGAATGCTTCACCAAGGAAACGACTATAATTTCCAGCACCTAGTTTTATATAATTGTTAAGAATTTCGGGGCCGTCTAACCGCTCCTTCTCATCCGAAGAAATACCCACGGAAGGTGAAAGTTTTGGAGAAGCTATATTAATACTAGGATCAATTAATTCGTAACCCACTTTTGTTTTATTTTCTGCTGCCGAAACCGGTTGTACTTTATCGAAAATCCGATTGGCTTTACCGAATTCAATACTTTTTTCCTTCACGATTTCGTAAGTCTGGCTTTCTATTTCCCCTCGCTGGGCCAAGGAATAATTTGAAAATCCTACAATACACAAGGTGATGAGTCCTGCTTGCGGAATTTTAAATGCTTTTAATTTATAATTCATAAGTATCTTAATTTATGGCGTCTTAAAAGACATTACTTTATTTTATCTGGCCTAGTTTAGTTTTTGCAAGTTCCACCGCATCGGTGTCATCGCTGTTATCAATGATCGAAATCAATGTTGCTTTTGCCTGACTTATATCATTCATTCCTAGGTATACGTCGGCTAAAAGAATGAAAGATCTTACCCGCCAATAATCGTAGCCTTCGAAGTTTTTGGCTAATTCAATAATTGCACTTTCGGATTCTTTATATTTTTTATTTTTAAATAAAATCATTGACAACCAATAACTCGCTTCGGCTCCGTATTCATCTTTTGAATTCAAAGTAATTTTCTTGAATTCTTCTGAGGCCTTCGCCATATCCCCCCGGTCAAAAGCGACCTTACCAAAATAAAGTTGGGCCTTAGAGACACTGCCTGGAATAATATTACCAATATTAACCACTTCGCGGGCATAGAATAAAGTGGAATCGTAACTTTTCAAAGTATAGTAATTATCCATCAAACCTACCCATGCCTGAGCCTGTTCCTTTTTACTTTCTGCGTTCCTAAGAAGCGTCCTAAAATTCGTAACGGCATTGTTATAATTTCCTCTTCCAATTTCCAGTTCTGCCGAACGCTGTGCTGATGCTGCTACAAAAGTGGAGCGATTGTCTTTCACAACACGCGAATAATACTTTAAAGCTTCCTCTATCATGTTGGTTTTATCATAGGAACTAGCAATAAAATAAATGGCATCATACTGATGTTTGCTAGCCGGATAAGTATTTAAAAATTCAAGAAGTGAATTAATTGCGTTATTATACTTACCTGCATAATAAAGGTTACGAACATTGTCAAATTCTACCTCTTCTAGCTTTCCATTTCCAGGATTATTTTTACGTACTACCGATAAAATTTGATTAAACTCCTCTGGTCGATCTACCGCCGTGTAGCTTTCCTGAATTCCTTCCAAGGCACTATTTGCAGAAGGTGAATCAGGATATTCCGATAATATTTTCTTAAAATCTACAATAGCCTGCTCATATACTTGAAGATTATAATAGGATTGTGCTCTTCTTAATAAAGCTGCCGGAATTAATAAACTTTTTGGTTTTTCATTAATCATCCTAGTAAACCCTTTAACCGCGGCTGAATAACTTTGATTTTGGAAATCGATATCAGCGATTTGGAAATAGGCATCATCCAAATACCGTGAACTTGGAAACTGTCCGATTAATAATTCAAATTGACGACGAGCTTCCTGTTCCCGTTTCATATATACATATGCCCGGGCCTTTTGGAACATCGCATAGTCTTTATCAGTTTTACCCTTTATAGTAACCTGCTCATAGGTCCTAATGGCCTCATCATAATTTTTAGCAGCCAAATAACAATCTGCCAGTCGCGTGTGGGCATCTTCAATTACTTGGGCATCCATACCGGCAGTATTGCTTATAAACTGTTTGAAGTAGGGTAAAGCTTGGCTATATTTTTTATCATTATAATAGATATATCCAAGGGCATACAAACTCTTACGTCCATAAATAGAGTTACTCGAAGTTTTAGAGATGGCCAGGTATTGGCGTGTTGCATCCTCCTTCTGTTCCAGTGCTAAAGTTGATTCCGCTTTATAAAAACTTGCGGCATTGAAAATCTCTTTATCAATTGGGTAACGAATGGATTTATCAAAATTAGCAACTGCATTTGCATATTTCTCCTGATTGAAATCTACAACCCCTTGATTAAAAGTTAGCCTTTGGTAGGTACTATTTATTTTAGTATTTCGTTTTGCTAAACCTTCAATATATTTAATAGCTCCAGCATTATTGCTTGCATTTGCATAGCCTTCGGCCACCAGTTCGGTAGCTTCTTCCATATGTTTACTATTAGGATAGGCCGCAATATACTCGTTAAACTCTTTGATGGCATCGTTATTATTCCCCATATCAAGCTGAACCTTTGCATGGTTATAACTTGACTCTTCCTTTACTATTGGGTTAAAGTCAATGGTAGAAGCGTTTCCGAATGACGTTAAAGCATGACTTAAATTAGAGGTCTTTAAGTAACTGATTCCCAATAAATATGAGGCATATTGCGAAACAGAATCTTTACCGTTTCCAATACCTTTTAAAGTATTAATTGAATCGTCAAATTTACCTAAGCGGAACATAGAATGTCCAAAGTGAAGTGCAATTGCTGGTGGGATTTTTCCCGTTTTCATTTTATTATAGCGTTGGTACGCTACCACTGCCTTTTCATAATCTCCTTTTTCGTAATACACTTCTGCCACATATAATGCCACGTCATCTAGTTTAGCATTACTCCTATTCTGTGCTAAAACCCTTTCACCATATTTCAGTAACTCTTCATAGTTTTTCTCCTGGTATAAAGCAGACACAATCCAGTTGGGAGCTTCGTCTTTATAAAATGGATGGTTTTCAACTCTCAGAAAATCTTGGTAAGCATCCTTAAAATTATTTTTCTGATAATTGATTACTCCCGCATAAAAGGATGCATCACCGGCGTTGGCAAAATCTGATTGCGTTTTTAATTGATTAAAAAGTGGTAAAGCCAGGTCATGCTGTTTTGTATTATAATACGACATCGCCAGTTGATAGGTACTCAAAGCTTTTTTATTGGGGTTACCTGGCGACTGTACAGCTTTTTCTAAATAGGTTATGGCCTTCTCGTAATTCCCCGCTTCGTAGTAATAATTACCAAGATCAGAGTAAACCTGCTGCGCCTTCGGATGTTCTGCATGGTTTTTAACAAACCGATCCACCTGCACTTCCGCCTCCGGATAATTTAAGTATAGCCCCGTAACCGCAAAATAGTATTCCGCAGTTACCTTGTTATAATCACTAGTACTTAATAAATTATCCTTGGTATTTAAGAATTCTTTGAATTCCTCACGAGCCGCAATAAAATTGGACTTTTCGTAATATTCCAAACCGTTTCTAAAATGTGCTTCGGGCTCTGTTATACTGAGCGTATTTTGTGCTAAAAGTGGAACGCTTCCTGCACAAATTATAGCGCCTAAGGTGAGCGCACTATTTCTTTTTAACATATTAATGTTTTTCTTCTTATTAGAAGTATTTGGATTTGATTTATTCATATAGAATTAAAGTCTTTTAGATCGTACTATTATACGTATAATTCAAGCTAATAAACGAAACTGAAATAAAATACGTATAACATTTCCCCTAACATTAAAACAGAAAAGGCATATTAAAACATAATCTCATTTCTTTTAAGGGATAAATTACAATCGGAATGCATCATTTCAAATCTAGATTTTACCGACTTTATAAAGGTATCATCAAAAATTCGTGCCAATTCTGATTCATCATCAATCTCGTATGCATCGATTTTGTAAATTTGCTCATACATTCCTGACTCAATTTTTATAATATACTTATTATTCCAATTGAATAATCCTATTTTAAACTGATTGTTCGGAATATCTTTAATATATCTCATACGTTCAATATTTCATGATTTACTTTTCTAATAGATTATTTACTATACTTATAGGCATTACTTTATTCCTAAATAGCTGTACTTCACAAAACAAAAAAGATGCTTCGGATTTCTTCCTTAAGGCTAATATCGAATTTCGAAAATCCAATTATCAGGAAGCAATTAGGCTATTCGATGAAGCGATTGACAAAAATGATGAATTTTCTGATGCTTTCCTTAATAAAGGTATTGCATTAATCAAACTAAATCGTTCTGAGGAAGCTTACGAGTCGATTTCTAAAGCCATTGAGATTGATCACACCTTGTCGCAAGCCTATATGGCCAGAGCTGAAGCAAGTTTGGCCACTGGAAATTTGATAGAAGCGGCAGCGGACCTTTCAGAAATTGAAAAGGAATATGCCGATTCTAGCAAATATTATCAAATCCATGGAAACTTAGCTATCCGCAAGGGAGATTATAGTACTGCTATGTCCGACTACGACAAAGCTTTATCCTTAGTACCCAACAGTGCAGAAGTTTTGGTAAATCGTGGGTATTTATTTTACAAAGATGGTAATTATGCACAATCACAAATAGATTTTTTAGCGGCCATCAAATCCAATCCAAGATTAACTGAAGCCCTTAATAACTTAGGGCTTATTGCCACCAAAGAAGCTAATTTTGAGCAGGCGAATGCCTATTTTGATCGCGCTTTAGCCATTGACCCAGCCAATGCATTGGCATTGAACAACAAAGGATTTGTGCTTATAAAACTTAATAAAGACCAAGAAGCGAAACCACTTATTTTAAGATCAATAGAAATTGATCCCGACAATGCCCATGCCTATTTTAATCTGGGCCTGTATTATAGAGTCACTAAGAACTGGAATAAAGCACTGGAGTCTTTCCACAAGTCAATAGATATAGCTGAACCAGTAGAAAATTTATATGGATTTACGGGACTCACCTATTGGGATTTAAATCAGTCGGATATGGCCTGCAATAACTGGAAAAAGGGATCTCTACTAAGCGATGCGATGTCGGTTGAATATTTGAAGAAACATTGTAAATAAGGCTGTATCAAAAAGGAATGAGGCAAAGACAATCAAAATTATATTTTGTAGATTTTCCATTAGAAACAGCCTCATTCCTTACAAATTACCTTTTACATATGCTTTTATTCCAAGCCATGTCTTCGAATTTTCCTGACTATCAGTAAACAATTCTAAGATGCTACAATGACTGTGGGACACAAATTCCTGTAGGATCGCATCCAGGTCTTTTAATTCGTGTACCGAAAAATATTTAACACCCGCATCAGACGCGACTAATTTTGCATTTCTACCATGTTCCGTTTTAAAGTAAACTCCATTTTCAGGCAAATTTGCGGGGCCTTCTATCATCGAGAAAATATTCCCTCCATCATTGTTCAGAATAATAATTTTCAAATTGGATGGTAAGCTATTTTGCAATAAACCATTTCGGTCGTAGAGAAAAGAAACATCTCCTAAAATAAGATATACTGGTAACTTCGATACTTTTGCTGCACCAATGGCTGTACTTAAACACCCATCAATCCCACTTGTTCCGCGGTTACAATTGACCCAAACGTTCCTATTTAAGCTACCTATAACATTGGCATACCTCACCGTCATACTGTTTCCTAATTGTAGCTTAAAGTCGGATTGGAGATACTTAAATATTGAATCTAACAATAATACATCATTTATCGTTGTTAGATTTTCCAAAAATAGACTGGAATACGCACTGGTTTTGAGGCTAACAGCTTGCCATTCAGCCAAATATTCTGTAAAGTTTTCGGGCTCTTCATTTTCGGTAAACAATTGAAAATCAGTTTTTTCCAAAAGTTGATCAAAGAAATATTCCGGAGAAATTGGGATAATTTTGGTGAGTGTTTTGAAAGGGTCAATTACCAGACCATCTTCGCTAATATGCCAATGCTGTAAAGGTGGATTTTTTCTGATAAAAGTCTTCAATTCTTTGGAAATAAACGACATCCCCACCGTAATTAGTAGTTGCGGTTCAAGAGAAACCGCCTTTGGATCTGATAAGAAAAAATCATGATTCCGAATTACATTTTCATTCCATGGAATATTGGAAATTACATCTGCAACTACTGGAATGTCATATTCTGAAGATAACTTTTGTAACGAATCAAGCTTGTCATTAGGGTTTACCAGTTGCCCAACTGCTACCAGCTTACGATCAAAACGATCCCATTCGTTCAAAATTTGATGCCATTCTGTGGTGTTTAAAACCTTCTGATTAGGCACTATTTCTATTTTGCGAACACTTGAATGATATTGAAAAACCTCATTATTTTCTGGATAAAAAGGTTCACGAATACCAATATTTATATGAACTGGCCCTCTTGGAAGACTTTGACTCATACAATATGCTTCATTCACCAGCCGGTTATGTGCCCATGAAGAGTCCTCATGCACAAAATCAACGGGCAACTGATAAAATTGCTTTACATGTTTCCCGAAAATATTGTTTTGAAATATGGTTTGACCATCAAATTGGTGAATCCATTCCTGTGGTCTATCTGCTGAAATGGCAATGAGAGGTATCTGCTGGAAATAAGCTTCTGCCACAGCAGGTGCATAATTATACACCGCACTACCAGAAGTACAAATTAGCACCACGGACTGCATGGTTTGCTGCGCTATTCCTAAGCCTATAAATCCTCCGGAACGCTCATCGATTGCAGTTTCTATTTGGAACCCGCCATGCCGCACAAAAGCAAGCGTAATGGGCGCACTTCGTGACCCTGGAGAAATGACGGCGTGACGAACACCATGCTGGTACAACAACTCCGCAAGATCAAGTATAGGTTGTAAAACGGCCATATTAATAATATGATATACAAAAAAAGCCTCTTTCGAGGCTCAATTTCAATAACTAATCTTCTTCACAATTAACCTAGGTAAGTCTTTAATGCCTTACTTCTAGATACATGTCTTAATCGGCGAATCGCCTTTTCTTTAATTTGACGAACACGTTCTCTTGTCAAATTAAATTTCTCACCAATTTCTTCCAAAGTCATAGCATGTTCGCCATTCAAACCAAAGTACAATGCAATAACATCTGCTTCTCTTTGAGTGAGCGTACAAAGTGCGCGCTGAACTTCTTTACGTAATGATTCATTCACCAAACCAGAGTCTGGTTTATCTTCCAAATCATTTTCAAGAACATCTAATAAACTATTTTCTTCACCTTGAACGAAGGGTGCATCCATGGATACATGTCGACCAGAAATCTTCATGGTATCCACCACTTCAGAAGAAGTTATTTCCAGTACTTCAGCAAGTTCTTCTGGCGACGGTTCACGTTCAAACCGTTGTTCCAGTTCTGAAAAAGTTTTAGATATTTTATTTAATGATCCTACTCTATTCAATGGTAGTCTTACAATTCTGGATTGCTCTGCGAGCGCCTGTAAAATTGATTGACGAATCCACCAAACGGCATATGATATAAATTTAAAACCACGTGTTTCATCAAAACGTTGAGCAGCCTTTATCAAACCTAAGTTTCCTTCGTTGATTAAATCACCTAAGGAAAGTCCTTGATTTTGATATTGTTTTGCTACCGAAACGACAAATCGAAGGTTTGCCTTCGTCAATCTTTCCAGTGCTAACTGATCACCATCTCTAATTTTCTGAGCCAAAGTCACTTCCTCGTCCGGCGTCAACAAATCCACCTTACCGATTTCCTGTAAATACTTGTCTAAGGATTGACTTTCACGGTTGGTTATTTGTTTACTGATCTTAAGCTGTCTCATCTATAATCCTTTATTAATATGTTTGTTAAATGACACCTCAAATGCCCTCATATTCAAAAACACTTAATTATGCGTTTTTGTTCTCTGGTTTAGGAAGTAATACTTTGCGAGATAAACGATACTTCCCTGTTTTTTTATCAACTTCAACCAATTTCACCTGAACTTCTTCTCCAACTTCCAAGACTCCGTCCATCTTCTCTAACCTTTCCCACTTAATCTCAGAAATATGAAGTAATCCATCTTTTCCTGGCAAGAATTCTACGAAAGCACCAAACGGCATAATAGATTTTACTTTACCAGTATAAACTTCTCCAATTTCAGGTACTAGTATTATTCCTTTGATACGAGCAACTGCTTTATCCATTGAAGTCTTATCTGCAGAGAATATACTTACAAATCCTGCACCATCTTTTTCTTCAATTGAAACTGTTGCTCCAGATTCTTTCTGAATATCCTGAACCACTTTACCACCTGGCCCAATTACTGCACCAATCATTTCACGATCAATCTTTATTACGACGGCGCGAGGCGTGTGAGGTTTCAGATCTGAACGACTTTCTTTTAAAGTTTTATTCATTTCCTCCAAAATATGCAGTCTGCCCGCTTTTGCTTGCAGCAATGCTTCGGTAAGAACATCAAAAGATAAGCCATTTACTTTCATATCCATTTGACATGCAGTAATCCCCTTTTCAGTACCAGTAACTTTAAAGTCCATATCTCCTAAGTGATCTTCATCACCAAGAATATCAGACAATACAGCATAACGATCTCCATCAGTAATCAATCCC
>CAXBLH010000010.1:0-29674 GCA_963976315.1 uncultured Dyadobacter sp. | reverse complement strand
TCAGGTGGCTCACTTTAAACCGGAATAGGTGGCTCACTTTCGCCGGAATATGTACTATAATGCTTTTGCAGTAAGTGTTGTTATTTTGGCGGCGGCTTTCGGGCATGAAGCTGTCAATAATACCTTCATAATTTTCGTAATTTTTAAGGAGGTTTTTTACGTGGCTGGCTTCAAATCCCGCTGCGTCAAAATGTATGTGTAAGCCGCAGGTTTTGTTAATTTTTGCTCTTAGGGTGGTAAGTGCTTCGCTTACTTTTTCCAGCTGGCTAAGTCCGTCCATGCCTTCCAATATTGGGCTTACAATTTCAAAAGCCCTGTCTCCGTGAAGGCTGCCGTCGTTTATTATTTTCCAGTATACTCGGCTATTGTGGTTATATCCTTCTACGTGGCAATCTACGCCTTTACTGCGGATCAGGCTGGCCAGTTCATTTTTATCTATGCCGTAGGCTTCAATCTCAATCCCAAATTTGCGGTTGAAGGCAGTAAAAGCAAAAGTTTTATTAATTACTCTTTCTGGCCAGTATTTTGCAAAAACATTTTGTACAAATCCGTATCCGCAGCCTACCAGCTCGCTTACCTGTTTCCTGGTCAGCCCTAGTTCAAGTAATTGGCGTATTTTTTCAGTTTTAGTAAGGTTGTTGTTGGTTAATATTGTTTGCGTAATCATCTGGCTATCAATTGTTAAGTGGTTGTTTTGATAGCTCTAAGGACGCACTTTAAGTGTCGACATGCAAGTCGTTCGGCAAGAGTTTTTTACTTTATTTTAACTTTTAATTTACTGGTTTACAGTGGGTTAAAAAGGAGGGGAGTTGTCCTATTTTTGAGGTTTATTATACCAAAACAGCCTCCCGTTTTTATGGGGAGGCTATTCTATTTCTTAAATTTGGAAGCTTAGCTTTTTTTGAAATATCTATAAGTTTCACCGTTATCGAGTAATACTTGCTGGTTGTATACCGATACAATTTTGCAGGTTTCCTTATACTCGCCTTTGCCAAAAGCATATTCACGGATAAGGGTTAATTTGTCGCCTTTCTTTGGGTTGTCTAGTAGTAGTAACATCTGGTTATCAATCGTTTAGTGGTTGTTTTGATAACTCTAAGGACGCACTTTAAGTGTCGAGATGCAAGTCATTCGGCAAGAGTTTTTTGCTTTATTTTAAAGTATTAAAGTACTGGTATTGAGTGATATACAAAAAAATAATCGTGCCCAATTTGGACACGATTATCTGAATCAAACAACCCTAAAACCTTAATTTTTCTTGAACTTCACAAGTCCCGAAACCCATCGAATGAAACACTTTCACGTGCTACGCAGCCGGAATTAATCAATTTTAAACTAATTTGGATTATATCCAAAGTTTTGGAATAATTCCAAATTTGTAACTAGTTTTGCCAAGTACCATTAACAAAGCCTTACCATGAGCACGAAATACAATCCAGCCGATTTTCATTATTACAGTGACATGTACAAATATGAATTCGCAGGTGCTAACCGATCGAAATTAGAATCCTTGGGCGCAAAGGATTTTGACGAGTGCCTGGCACTGGGGGAGGAGGTTTTTAGCACACTACCAGACAAGCCAAGGCCGTATGTAGGGCAGTAGGACTCTCATTTGATAAGGAAATAGCTTTTTTCGTGTGGTTAGTTTCAGACCTTGGTTATGAATCCTTTTATAGTTCGTTAATTCAATTTAGATCTTATTTGTTTGTTGAATGTGTTATGCATAATTTAAGATTTTTGCACCCTTAGTTCTGTTGCATTTCCAGCATAAAGTTTGGAGGTTGTCATACGTGGTCATTCCTCCTTTTGAAAGCGGAATTTTATGATCAATTTCTAACAATAAATTGGTTTCATCCGCTATTCCTATTCTACATGAGCAACATTTAAAATTATCTCTCTCTTTGATTTTATTTCTGAGTTGAGCTGTCATTAGGGATCTTTGACCGGCGATGCTTTTAGTCCATTTAATTTGATCATTAAGATAATTAATTAAGAGGTCTAGGTTTTCAATATTAAGATTTATATCACATTTCGATGAGCTGTTACCGCCGGCGGAAATATATTGAAAGCTAAAAGTTGGAATGTGTGTATCACTAATATCCACTTTTTCAAATCCTAATTTTCTTATTAATTTCTCTTTGCTGAATTGGTGAATTAGGAATGGGATGGAGCTATAAATTTTTTCTAATATTGAATCTCTTTCTTTAATTAGTAAAACTTTACCTTGATCCACAGAGGTAAAGTCATTGTATATTTTTTCGAATTTAGATAAAGATAACTCATCAATATTTATATCAAAATATTTACACAGGTATTTGATAGGCTGGCTACTGGCATTTTTACAAACAGTTGCTGAACAGTGGTGTATTTGTTTGCTTTGGACGGCTTTGTTCCATTCTTTCCTTTTAAAACTATATACACTATTATCTGCCAATTCTGCGGTTCCGTAGTTATACGATTCAATGTTTGTATATGATCCCTTTAATTCTTCTATATAATGGTTTAATTCGTTACAATTGTTTGTATGCGCACTAAGGCTTTCCTTTAAATGTATGAATTTATTGCTTCTGAAATAAATTCCGGAAAAAATCCTATAAGCGCATAATATGGCAAGGCACGAAAGCGCTATTGTCATGATTGGGTTTTTATATGTAATTAATACTGATAATATGCTGGATAATAACTGAACGACAAGAAATGCAGATGCTAGTATTATTATAAATCCTATTTGAATTCGTTTTGCCATAATTAAATATTCGATTCTATTTGGAGGAGAGGTAAGTTCTGGAATCAAATAAACTAGATGATCTAGTTTATATTTCAGGAATTAAAATTAATAGATTTATTTTAAGCAAAATTGGGTTTGTCAATATAAATAAATGGATCAAATAGAATTTGATCTTTTAATTGAAAATACTTTACTTTTCCTTCTTTAATTACGTGGCCGTCTATGGTTAGTCTTATCATCCAGTTTGGGTTACATGGACTGAATATAGGTTTTTCAAATTCAGTTGTGTTGCTGTGCAAATCCCATGTCCACATGGGTTTTGTGAATTTAGACTGATGTGGTTCAGTATTCCATAATTCTAATTTGGTTATTATGTCCAAATCGGAACGGCACTTGGCTATATCGATGATCGGTTTATATAATGTAAGGTCGTGTTGAACATAACCAGTTTCAGGAAAATCTATAAAACCCATTTTTCTCCAAAAAATCTCTGATTCTGAAGGATCACAAAAAAGTTTAAAAGCTTTAAATTCTTGATCCAAAAAAAAGTTTTGGAGGATATGATAGAAAATCTTTCCTAGCCCTAATTTGCGTTTTTCTGGATGAATTTCCATAATATCAATATCAACATAAATTTTACTTTTTCGCCATACTATAAAACCAATTGGAGATTTATCTTCTTGAAAAATAATTAATCGGTTTTCACTAAATGATTTTTTAATAATATTCCAGTTGCAAAAGAAACCAGTCCCATATTTTTTATATTCAACTGATAGCCATTTTTTTAAGAATTCTAATTCATTTTTATCTGGATTCGTTTTTATACTATAATTTGCCTTCATAGAATAATAAATTAATGCAAAAATTTAATAAAAGATAAGAACCATTGCGGCCTGGTCTTTAACTTTCGAATTGGTTAAATATCTTCCGATAAAGTACTGGCGCTTCACCTTGGTAGGTGTCCTCACAGATACCTTATAATTGTCCTGTGTGAGGGCACAGGCTTTGGAAATGAACAAGATATCTAGTTTATAAAGAAGTAAACCTTCTAAGAAAAAAAAGTGACTTTTCTCTTTAGACGTAAAAGGAAAATTTAGTCACGTAGAATTTTCCTTTTTTTTGAATTTTTTTCAATCTTTTTAATGGCGATAGAAAATTTATCCTTTAATAAAAATCCCACCCATTTTTATAGTTCACCAAAGCCGCATCCATTTTGGAAAGCAAGGAGCTTATCCGAGAATCAAATTTTTCATTGCGTAATTGCAGATGCAGTACCCGTACCACACTCAGTGGAAGGTTTACGGTAAAACCCTTTTTAGGTTCGTTCCGGATCATGATCCGCTGCGCTATTGGAATGAAACCTTGTAGAAACTCCACCAGCACAACTTCTTCAATAGTGGATTTGATCGGGTTGAAGCTTTGCTTTTTGTGGAGCAGGAAATGTACCAGCCGGTACACTTCCTGTTTTGTAAGTAGGAGCTTTTGTTTCATTACATTAACTTATTGAAAACAACCAATTCACTTTTGCCATTCATAAGCACCATTTCCATCGCACTCCTGGCATCCAGCCTTGTTTTGCTGTTTTTATAACGATCTCGCTTTTTCCAGTTGCGGATCTCCTTTTCCAAATGTTCTCGAATTTGGCTAAAGTCCCAGCCATCTTTAATTTTCCCACTTGCAACGTGCACAATGGAATGTTCCATGTTGCTCATTTTTATGTTGGCGTGCGGGCGAATATTAACTTTTGCGATTGCCATAATTATTAGATTTTATTTTATTGAAGATGTTGATTGTTGCTCGCAAATGACTCAATTTCGGTCTGCATTGAACTACCAAGTTATGGGTTGTTCCAGCCTCCAGGCTCCTTTCTCGTATTGGTATATTTTGTTGGCAGCACAGGGCTTCTTGATGTTTCGGGCATCGAATATGGCGGCTCGATGCACTTGGCCTTGCCAGGGCTTAAAATTGGATACCATCCACATCAGGTAATTAATGGCTTGGCTAATGTCTACATGCTTTCGCTGGGCGCATTTGCTCCACATTTTCATGGGTACGGGGTTGTTGTTGAACTCCACCACGATCATGGCCATTGAGGTGGTGATCATCTTTTCACGTTCGTCGTGAGTCATTGGCTTGCGCTCTTTGAGTCCGTATTGTGCTCTTCCTCTCATGTTTAGGTTGTTTGGTTTTGGTTAAAAATTATTATGAGTAATATCCTTCACCTACGGTCATCCAGTCTTCTACATACACCACGGTAGGTTCCTGGTCATCGAGCTTTCTGGTGCCTTGGGCACGCTTGGCTTTGTTGTATTTTGGTGGAGCGAAATCCCGAGCTTGCTGGTCCATATATTGGCGGTCGAGCATGTCGGCGTATTTTTTGCCCATGTTACGTAGGATATTGTGGTAATACTGGTAAATGCCCAGTATACTTTTCCCTAGGGTTTCTTTACGGGTACGGTCTCCAATACGCTGTTTTTCAAGGTCTATGCGGCATTTTCGTAAAATTTCACGTGCCTTGGTCTCTTTAATATTTTCGGCCTCCTGCTTGGCGTGTTTGTTCCAAGCCTTTTGTAGCTGCTCTTTCTTGATCCAGCTGTCGATGACGGTGAAGCCTTTGATGTTTTCGGCATCGAAGTACCCACGGCCAGCTACTGCGATGGCGTAGGGGGTGGGAGCGTATTGCTCCGGATGGTGGTCGTAATATTTCCCTGCTTTGTCGAGCTTAGCAAGCTGTAATACTTGAAAATCAATCCATTCACGGTCGGATTTGCTGTCGGAAAAATCGTTATAAACCCCAGCCGAAATAGCCATTAGCGCCTTTTCTTGCTCTTCTTTGGAGAATGAAACATTAGGGTACAATACCTTCCAGGCATAGAACCAAAAGTCAAGTAGGAGATTGAGATATTTTACGTTTAAGCCTCTCGGGCCTTGTAATGTATACTCCTTGGTTACCTTTTCGGCCCTCAGTAGTCGATTTTTTGTATTCTCGGCTACCACGTCGCTTTTTTGAATCGTCGCGCCCCCCAATTTTATCTCTTCCTGTGTAAGCAATGAAGCTGGTTTTTGATCATTGGCCTCGTTTCCTGTCCGACCCCTCTCTCCGTGATTACTCTCTCCGTGTTTAATAAACAATTCCGCATCTCCTTTTTCTTTTTCAAAGACCTCTCTGTGAATATTATTAGGCGGAAAAATTTTCCGTATTGAATTGGAAAGGGGCGTTTTTGCGCTGATTTCGGCTTTTTTGATTTTCGTTTCTTCCTCTCCTCCGTACAAAAATTCGTTGCTTATCCACAGCTCATAATTGTGTTTGCGGCCATGAAATCGGGTGTTGACGACGCCCAAATTTCTTAAATGAGCGAGGTGGTTGCGTACCGTCCGGTCGCTGCAATCGCAAAGCATGGCCATCTTTTTGGAGTTGGTAAGTAAGCTCGGCGGATCGGCATCATTGTAAAGCCCGGCTGGCATGCTTGCTGCCATATTGTTGTAGCTTGTAACGTACTCGCTCAGGATCATGTAAAAGGTGGTTTTTACCGACTCCGGAATAACGCCCTTTTGTCGGTTGAACTCCGTTAGTCGGCCAGTAACCTTGCACGTACGTGAAACAGTAAAAATGGGGCATTGGTCGTTGTGCTTTCGATAGGCCAGCATAAAACGATAAAATACCTCTGAACTGGTGATACCACTTAGCATTTAAAAGTCGATTGGGCATAAAATCCCTTACCCGTGCTTGCCACGAATGGGTTTATACGTATGTTATGTATTTGAAATTGGCTCCTTGCACATGCACGGCACTACTCGTGCACGGCTTAGAGCTTGTAGAAACCTGTCCTACCCTGTGAAGGTGCCGGGGATCGAACCCGGAATTCTTGTCCGTAAACAAGCGTGTTACCATTACACCAAGACTTCTTAGATTCACTTTGGCCAATGGCCGGATCAATCTTATTCCTAAACCCTCTTAACTTCTTTTGCTTTCACGCTGTCGGTGAATGTCATATTGTCAAATCCCAAAAACTGGGGCTTATTATTCTCCACCATATCACCACTGCACTCCACGTAGGTTTTTGATACCCAATCCACCTTCATGATTTTTGTTTTAATGCTACCGTCCATGTTGGACATGATGGCATCGTCGGCCTTGTTGTAGCTGTATTCGATAGGGTTCGTTTGGCGCATTCTGAATGAATTACCTGCCAAGAATTTCTCACGGTTCGTCATACTGCATTGCTTAAATTTTGTTGTTGATTTTCCTATGGATCCACCACAACCCTGCAAAGAGAGCCAGCATCACCACTATATAGATGACTTGGTAAATCATGGTCGTGTATTCTTCTGGGCGCTCCAAATACTGGCCACAAGTATTGCAGCTATTCCTAACACCATACCGGAAAGGTATCCTGGATAAGTGGCATAAAAATCAGCTACTTTTTCACCAAGCAGTGTAAAGCCGGACACTGCGAGTAATATTTTTGAAGGAATCATGTTTTAGGCGGTTTTGCGTTTCGAATTTGATATAAAAGGAGTGAAGGTTGACTTCACGATTGCACGATTTTCGAAGTCTTCATCCAGATAGTCGGTACGGTACCTGATGTTAGCGCCTTCGGCAAAGAATCGCAGCCATCCTTCCTTACGCCACTGGCGTATCGTGGTCAAGCTCACTTTTAGTCGTTCGGCTGCTTCGGGTTCGGTTAGGTATACCGTTCTATTTTTGAGCTCTATCAGTCTATCATTTTGCTCCTTTAATATATGGAGGAGTTCCAACTGGTCGGCTGGGAGGGATAAGGCTATGGTGGTGGGTGAAAGGATTGTGTCCATATTACTTATTAATAAATAGGTGGTTTTGCTTTTTGAACCAGTCGGGCTGGGTTTCTATTACTTGTGGGATCCATTCCGTAAGGGCAGATAGTAAGGCTTGGTCGTCGGTGCGTCCAAGGGTGCCCATTCTTAGGAGGTTGGCTCCAACTAATGAATTGAAAACAGGGTACTCGGCCACAAATGCTTTTTTCCATTTCGGATTGCCAGTTACCACAGCAATTTTCTCTTTGATGGCTTGTCTTCTTGCCTTTTTTGCCTCCGTACCAATTAATGTCTTTTCAAGACCGCTTGTCATAATAGGTAGTTTTACGTATTGGTAAACTTATTTAAGTGCGCTATTTTGCATTGTCTTTTAGATGTAACAAAAATATAAGATATATCTTAAAAGAACAAAATACTTTTAGAATATTTTCTAATTATTTAAATTATCATGAACACCACCTTAAATAGATTAAGAGAATATATTGATTTTAAGGGGCTTAAAGTTAGTAGTGTAGAAAAAGCTACTGGCTTTTCCAATGGCGCTTTGGCCAGTCAATTAAGAAATAATAAGACAATTGGTGTTGATAAATTAGAAAATATCTTAAACACGTATCCGGATGTTAATCCTACTTGGCTCTTAACGGGTCAAGGAGAAATGCTTAAAAGTGAAAATAACCTACCCATAACAAAAAATAATCATGAGAGTAAAGTACCTACCACATCCGCAAAAAAGATCCCATATTTCGAAGATATTCAAGTAACTGCTGGACCCGATTTTATGTACGATCCAGCAGCAGCAACACCCTCAGATTTTATTTATGTACCTAATTTTGAAGATTGCGACGTATCGTTTCCGCTCTGGGGTGATAGCATGTGGCCAGTTTACCAAAGTGGCCAAGTAGTATTATGTAAGGAGTTTCATGATTGGCGAGACTATGTCCCTTATGGTGAGGTATTCCTTATAATTACAGAAAACCTGAGAACGGTTAAATACGTAAAAAAAGCCGAAAGTAAAGATCACCTTCTCCTAGTGTCTGAAAACAAACACTTCGAGCCATTCGAATTACCCAAAAGTAAAATACTCCGTATGTTTTTTGTAAAAGGAGCAATTAAAAGGAATATGATATAAAATGTGTAACCATTGAATATGAACCCTACCGAAAAAGACCCTACCTCAGAAAAGGCCAAAAAAGTGATGCAGGAATGCATTGGACCTCATTGTTCATATGATGCTCGAAGTGAAAAAACACCTACAGGGTTAACTTGGAGAGAATTACAGGAATATAGAGAAAACAATATTCGTAAATTTTATGCATTAAATGACATATTCGACTTGACACCAGAAATGTTGTTCGATAGGCCAATTCCTACCCATGAATATTATAAGAAAATAACAAGTAAACCTGTTAGCAACAAATAGATGGAGCCATTATTAATTAGTGCCGGAACTGGTCTTGATTTTACAGCCATTGATTTTGAAACAGCTAATAGACAAAGAAAGAGTGCATGTTCGTTGGGGCTGGTAGTCGTAAGAAATGGTGTTATTGTTGAAAAGAAATATTGGTTAATAAAGCCTGAACCGTTTGAGGTAGATTTCTATAATCAAAAAGTTCATGGGATTTCTATCTCTATGCTCCAAGATAAGCTAACATTTAATAAGCTATGGCCAGAAATAGAACCTTATCTTGCAGATCAACTGATTGTGGCTCATAATGCGAAATTCGATTTAGATGTTTTGTCTAAAACCTTGGGTCATTATGGGATTTCATTTTTTCCAAAAAATTACTATTGTACTTTGTTAGCCAGTGAACGATTTTTTCAAGGTAATAGTAGTGCCAAGCTCAATGAAGTCGCTCGTTATTTTGAGTTAGAGTTAAACCATCATGAAGCCCTTTCGGATGCCGTTGCATCGGCAGAAATTGCGATTAGGCTAATGTCAGATATTAATTTGGAAGTATCCGAACAAATAAAGGTTAATGCGACTAAGGTGCTTTCTACAAAATCAAAGTTTAACAAATTTGAAACCATTTCAGCTTTTTGTGGACCAGCTCAAATTGAAAAAGATTTGAATACTCTTCGGGGTTATCTGTATGGTATTTCATGTGATGACGTTATAAATGAAGTTGAAGGTCAGAACCTAAATAATTGGATTAAGGATGTAAGCAAGTTTGCGAATCGATTGCCGTACAAAATCTTTATTGAAAAAATTGAAGATGTATTAGCAGATGGGATTATTACTAGTGAAGAAGTTCAAGATTTGACTTGGCTTTGCCAACAGTATTTGGATAAGAAAAACCCCTACTATAACATTATTACATCCAATATTCAGACTTTAAGTGGTTTCTTGAACGGTATCTCAATTGATAGGAAAATAAATGACTATGAATTAGCAGCATTAACTACCTGGATTAATGATCATAGGTTTTTGTCAGGTACTTGGCCATTTGATCAAGTATTGACAATATTGGATAAGGTTGCCCAAGGAACAAAAATTTCTGAAGGCGTTCATACAGAATTATTACATATTTGCGATGTAGTTGGGGGATCGTATGGAAATAGTGAAAATTCCAATAAAAACCTGGTTAATACAATTGAACTGACAAAATCAGAAATTTGTATACCCGAGTCGAGTTTTTGTATTACTGGTGAATCAAAAAAATACACAAGAAAGGAATTGGTTGCTATAATTGAGTTGTACGGAGGTTATTCCCAAAATAGTGTTTCAGGGAAGATTCAGTATTTAGTGGTTTGTGATGAAAAGAACGCATGTTGGGCATTTGCGAGTTATGGTAGGAAAGTTGAAAAAGCCATTCAATTGAAAGCTAAAGGAGCAAATTTAAGTGTCATTTATGAAGAAGATTTATTTAATCAATTAATTCTAATGGGGTTTTCACATTAAAGACTGAAATAAAATATCATCAAATTACAAAATATGTTTCAGTAATGTTTCAGTAAGAATAAATCGAAAATTATATAAGTCTTTAATTAATAATCTATTAGCCAATAAATAGCGTAACCCCCTATGGGTCACAAAACCGTGCGTTTGCACTTTCAGCTTTAAAAAAAACCTGCCTTTTGGCAGGTTTTTTTGTTTTCCAGATAGGTGGAAATTGGTCGGGTTGGAATGGGGATCAATAGGATTAATTCAAAAACTTGCGGAATAGGTTGATTTCTAACAATTGTGGCGCAAATATATATTTGCGCCACAATTGTTAGAATACTAAGGATTCAATTACTGATTAATCAGTATTTTTTTCGTTATAATTTGATTCTGATTTACAAGCGATATTAAATAAAGACCGCTAGCGAGCTGCTGATTTGGAATTAAAGTATATTCTGAACCATTTTGACTTAGCCTGAACATCAGTTTTTGTCCGTTCATATTCGTCAGACTTAACGCTTTTGTATCGCCATTTTTAAGCAAAAGCTTGATCTCCTTACTAGTGGTTGGATTGCCTAGTAGTTCAAAGCTCAAACTCTCCTGATCATTATTGATGGCAATCACCCGTGAATAGTCAAATGTACCATCCATATCCACTAGTTTTAAACGATAGTAGTTGATGCCGGTGGATGGATTGATGTCTGCGAAATTATAATGCTTAATGGCGTTGGAGTTGCCAGATGCCTCTACTTTACCCAGTTTTACAAACTCCTTCGAATCAGAGCTCCGTTCGATTCCAAAATATTGGCTTCCTCGTTCATCAGCGGTATTCCAAGATAAGCTAATTCTGTTATCCAATAAATCGCCTTTAAATTGGGTTAAGGTTACTGGCAGGGCAACAGCTGTACAGTTATTACTTAATTCCGCAATGATACTATTAGGGATACTACCATCTACCCCTGAAACAACGACCCAAAGGTACCTTGTGTCTTCCCCTCTTGCATAGGTATACGTTTGATTAGTTAAGTTAATAGGGGTGGCACTGGTAATTGTCATGGGGCCGCTACTATATACCTCCGTATCACCTGGTCCATATGTAGGCACACCGCCAGTTAATACACCGTCGTCTAGATATACTTTATAGCTTATTGGAAGTTCGGCGGTATTTGAGGTGGTAATATTTACATTATAGGTTCTGGGTCCATTGGGTTCATTACAATTAATCGAACCGTTCGCTTTAGGGTCGTCTAATGTTAACTTAATACCTTTGGTTCCACAATGTATTGGGGATGTTTTGTTGTCTGTTTGTGTGCCCCACGAGGCAGCTTCTAGGTCTGGAATATCATCACAGGATCCCGGAATGCTGAAGGAGATATTTGAAATCGTTACGGTAACAATATTTCCTACTATTACATAATTTAAAGTCATACCTGATGAAGGAAGAGGAGAGATCTCAGTATCTGGAATATAAATGGTTTCAAGGCTAGGCACACCATCATCAGTCCAATCCAATCTGATGGTGGCTAGTAAATCAATTCCCAAATCACTTTTCTTTGGACCTTTGGAAGTTTTGTTTACGTCAAGATCTGTTGGCATTTTTCCCGATTCCCAAAAATGGAAATAAGAGTTTTTAAAACCATTGTTTTTGTTTACATCAAATTTGAAATCAAAATTGACAATACAGAACGATCCTTCTGAAGTTACACTATTTAATTTTACCCCTGTATTGGAGAGTGTACATTGCGCATTTACGAATTGTTGAGAGGTAAACAGTAGACAAATGAATGCTAGTAGTACTTTATAGTAATGTTTCGGTTTCATAGATTTTTTAATTAAAGTTAAATATGTGTATTACTATAAGTATATTAAAAAATTGACTATCTATTATGTGTAATAGTAAAATATTGTTGTTTTTATGAATAAATCATGGTATTCATTATGGTAAGTATAGTTATTATTTGTAATAGTATGTAACTATTTAGTGGTTAATAAAAATAGGTGTTCTAGTTAGTTTTAAATTTATTATACAACTAATTATTTTGCTAGTTATGTAACTATTTCTATATATAGTTTTAAATATTCCTGATTGTTCTCGGGGTTCGAAAGCAAATCATTACTTTTAATAGCAGTTTGTAACCGTATTGTAAATTTGGTTAGCCATCATTTGTTTTACCTTTATGTTCTTTATTTGTAGAATTTTTTTTAATCGTATTATTATGAAAAAGAGACCTTGTAAAAGCCTTTATGCCGTTCTCATTTTGATTGTCAGTGTGCTGATTTCTTGTGGGGGTAATTCTGAAAAACCAGAACCCAAACCAGTAGTGATAGGGTACGTGGGTGGTTTTCACGGACTATTAAATACGGATCATATTGAGGTGAATTCACTCACCCATATCAATTATGCCTTTGTGAATATTGTGGATGGTCAAGCTTTTTTGACAAATGAAAAAACAGATTCTACTAATTTTAGAAACCTTGCAAGGTTAAAAGCTATAAATCCTGAACTGAAAATTTTGATTTCAATTGGTGGTTGGGCGTGGAGTGAAAATTTTTCGGATGCCGTACTTTCTGATTCTTCTAGAATTGTGTTTGCAAAGAGTTCGGTGGATATTATCCGTAAATACGATTTGGATGGGGTAGATATCGACTGGGAATATCCGGGAATGGAAGGCGAAGAAGGAAATGTTTTCCGGCCAGAAGACAAGGAGAATTACACACTCATGTTTAAAGCTTTGAGAAAGGAACTGGATGTATTAGAAAAAGAAACTGCTCATAAAAAGCTTTTAACAACTGCCGTCGCCGGTTTTGAGGAATATTTGGAGCATACTAATATGAAAGAGGCAGCACAATATTTGGATTATATAAACCTGATGACCTATGATTTGTTTGAAAATGGTATTTCAGTAAACCATGCCGGGCTTTATGAAAGTAAGGATTATGTTTCTAACAAGAATGCCAATTATTGTGTGGAGGTATTCCAAAAGGCGGGCGTTCCTGTGGAAAAACTGGTACTTGGATTACCTTTTTATGGTCGTTCCTTTACGGTTAAGCCAAATTCTGAGAAAGTAATTGGGGAACCCTATACAGCAAAAGCGTACATCGACGGATATGGTTTTATTAAAGATAGTCTGGTTAACCAGAAAGGTTATAAGCTGTTTCGTGATGAAAATGCAAAGGTTCCTTATATCTATAATGCAGAGACTGGCAAAATGATTAGTTTCGACGACGAAATATCTATCAAATTGAAATGTGAATATGTATTAAAGCATCAACTGGCAGGTGTGATGTTTTGGGAGTACGACTCCGACCCGAAAGGGTACCTGTTGCAGGCCATTCACGAAAGCTTTGAGTAATTTTTTCGTAACGCGTCAGCAGGATAAAATTCGGTCTTTTTCCGCAGAAATCCCCCTAAAAGCGATTAATATATCGTTTTTAGGGGGATTTTCGCCGTGGCTATTAGTAATAAAAAAGGTGGTAAGGTGCTTTATTTTAACCCTTTTCTTTTTTTGTATTCTTGGTATTTTCGATTGTACTCATCTAACTGTTCAGCCTTAAAGCTTTTTTGTAGCCTTTCTGGTAATTCCAAGCGCTCTTGAAGGGAAAGCGTATTGGAATACTCTTTTAAGGTATTTACCTTTTTAGCGTTTTTGATCAAGTCAAAATGATCGTATAGTTCACCGGTTACGGTATACGCCTTAAAACTCAATTGGTTGTTATTAACAGTAATAGCCTGGTAGAGCTGAGTATTAGAAGCTGCACGATCCATCCAATTTTGAAGGCCAATATCATACATTTTTGGTCCGCTTACCGAAACGACATAAATGGGGCCATCTGGTTTATCGCGGCTTTTACCAATGGGCATATTAATACCGCGTCCATAGGTATGGTCATGACCTTGAAGCACAAGATCAACTTGGTATTTCTTATATATAGGCTCCATGGTTTTACGCCAATCATCATTATCCCTGCCGTTTTTGGTGGAATAGATAGGGTGGTGGTGGAAAACAACAATCCATTTACTTTTATTGGCTTTTAACGTATTTTCAAGCCAAACTGCCTGTTTCTGTAAAATGCTGGAGTCCAGTAAAGCAGCTTGAGAATCAATAGAAATCAGTTTGGTATTTTGATAATCCACAAAATAAGCCGTTTCTTCTAATCCTTTGGGGCCATTTTCAGGAAGGGCTAATTGTGGTTTCCAATATTCGGATACAAGCGGCTTATTGGCTTCATTTCGATAATATTCGTGGTTGCCAGGGGTAGCCAAATTAGGAACCATTCCATTCAGCCAGCCACCAGCTTCAAACCATTCACCCCACTCATTGTCGGCATTGGATCTATTGATAAGATCACCCGCATGAACGATAAAGCTGGATTTGGGGAAGTTTGAATAAGCACCACGTATGGTTCTGGACCAAAGTGATCGCAAATCGTTCTGTGCATCACCAAAATATAAAAACGTAAAAGGTTTCTCTTGTGAAGAAGCAGTGGTGAAATGGAACCATTCGCTCCAAAAATTTCCCGCTCCTACCCGATAGGAGTACTGAGTTTCTGGTTTAAGTCCTTCAAAATTCACCTCATGGTACATAGCCTTGATACTATCGAATTGGAAGGCAATATCCTTGGCTTTAACCGTTTTAGCCTTCGAAACAAAGTCTGGAGAAGGATCCGCTTCAGTAATTTCGGCATACCCATTTTCTTGAGATAGGTTGGTGCGCCAGTTTACTGCCTGAGAGGTACTAGTTTCGCCCTTCCAGCCTAAAATTATCCGGTCAGGAAAAGGGGAGGTTGGATAGCTTTTGGAGGCTTGTCCAACTGCAAATAATCCATTGAACACAGCAATGGAAATGAATATTGAAGATTTTAGTAGGTACTTCATTTTTAAAAATTTTAAGGGAAGTTTTCAAAGCTAAGGTATTAGGAGTAAATATCTACCGCAATTGATATTAACTTATTATGAAATTCAAAATTATTGAAAGAGGGGGTCGGAAATTCCAACTACGATTAAGAGCCTTTTTGAAAATTAACCAATAGTTTGCTTATGCTATTTTGTGGCTCTACCTGCGTGAAATTTTTCAAGATAGCTATGGCTATCCTACGACGAACCGTCCTTCAAAATTTGCCTTGGTTCGCATAAAAAATAAGCTATAAACAATTCTTTCATTAAAATTTAAACAGGCTCTAAACACTAAAAATATTTAACTTTGTGCTCAATCGGAAAACGAAAATACCTTTGCAAACTTCCATACTATTAATCACCCCACCTTTTACACAGCTTAACACGCCTTATCCCGCCACGGCCTATTTAAAAGGTTTTTTGAACACTCTAAATCGAAAAGCTTACCAAGCGGACTTAGGAATTGAAGTAATCCTGAAGGTATTTAGTAAAGCGGGCTTAACCCAATTATTTGACCGGCTGGAAGCCTCTGACATAGCACTGTCCGACAATGCCTTTCGCATATATTCCCTTCGATCAGCATATATAACAACCATTGATGCGGTTATTTCTTTTCTTCAAAATAAAAACCCCACCTTAGCACATAGTATTTGTAGCCGTAGTTATTTGCCAGAAGCTAGTCGATTTATGCAGCTGGAGGATCTGGAATGGGCATTTGGTACCATGGGAATTCATGACAAGGCGCGCCATTTAAGTACTTTATATTTGGAGGATCTGGCGGATTTAATACAAGAAGCTGAGGATCCCTATTTTGGATTTAGCAGGTATGCCGAACGTTTGGGACGGTCTGCTTCCAGTTTTGATGAGCTCAATACTGCTTTGTTGGCGCCTAATACGCTTTTTACACAAACGCTTTGCGAAGTCCTGGAAGCACATTTGTTACGGGAACAGCCCACTTTGGTATGCATTTCTATCCCATTTCCCGGTAATTTGTTTGCGGGGTTAAAATGCGGCCAATGGATACGTTCAAAACATCCACATATGAAAGTGGTGTTGGGTGGTGGCTATGCTAATACCGAATTACGTTCTGTTAAGGACCATCGACTTTTTAACTATGTTGATTTTGTTAGTTTAGACGATGGGGAAGCACCCTTAAAAATTCTATTGGAGTGTTTGGATGGTGAACGAGAGCCCTCCGAATTGAAAAGAATGTTTAAGCTAGAAGGGGAAGAGGTAGTCTATTTTAATAAATCCAAGGAAAGGGATGTACCTCAAAGAGATACAGGGACACCCGATTATTCTGATTTATTGCTACATGATTATTTGTCCGTTATTGAGGTTGTAAATCCGATGCATAGGTTGTGGAGTGATGGACGATGGAATAAACTCACCCTAGCGCATGGGTGCTACTGGGGAAAATGTTCCTTTTGTGATATTTCCCTCGATTATATTCGTAGGTATGAGCCAATGACCGCTTCGTTATTATGTGATCGTATAGAAGATATTATTGCCCAAACGGGTCAAAATGGATTTCACTTTGTGGATGAAGCCGCTCCACCCGCTCTTCTACGCGACTTGGCTATGGAGATTATCAGAAGAAAGCTTACCGTGGTATGGTGGACCAATATTCGATTTGAAAAAAACTTTACTACGGATCTTTGTGTGCTGCTAAAAGCATCGGGCTGTATAGCGGTTTCTGGTGGACTGGAAGTAGCCTCCGACCGGCTTCTTGAAAGAATGAAAAAAGGGGTGACAGTCTCACAGGTGGCAAAGGTGGCGCATTCCTTTACTTCTTCGGGTATTATGGTTCATGCCTATCTGATGTATGGCTTTCCTACCCAAACCTCGCAAGAAACCATTGATTCACTGGAAATGGTACGTCAACTATTTGATCAGGGAGTAATTCAGTCGGGTTTTTGGCATCGGTTTGCTATGACGGCACATAGTCCAGTGGGGTTGCATCCCGAATCATTCGATGTAATGAATTTAACGCCTGATATTGGATCCTTTGCTAACAACGATTTGGATCATGCTGATCCGCTGGGTGCTGATCATGCGCTCTTTTCAGAGGGGCTAAGAAAATCGCTTTTCAATTTTATGCATGGGGTTTGTTTGGATTATCCTTTATCCCGTTGGTTTGACTTTAAGGTGCCAAAGACCTCCATATCTAAGCGGTATATTCAAAATAGTCTTTTGGATAACTCCGACCATACTACTCGGTCCAATGCCGTAGTAATTTGGTTGGGTAGTTTACCAGAGTTGGGTTTATTTGAGGATGAAACAGGCGAGTTCGAAATTGCAGAACTAGTATTTTATGATAAACGAAAAGAATTTGCCGTAGAAACGACACCAGAAATTGCTGCTTGGTTTTGTGAAATGGCCCCTAAATTACAAATTGGGAATAATGCTCCCTTACAGATATCCGAAATAAAGGCTTCTTTTGAATTGACAGACCTAGGCGATTTTGATACTTTTCAATCGGGCTCTTTTTGGCAGGCATTAAAAAAACATCATTTATTGATTGTTTAGCGTCTCAACGGATCACTTCAAAATCTGTGAGTTCGGTATTAAAACTGGTGAATACGGCAGGGTATCCAATGTCAATTTTTCCAATTTGGTGAGCAAGTCCCAACATTGTAGCGGGACGGAGGCTGGCCATTTCAATGGCTTCACGTATGGGGATACCCACATGGTTCACTGCATTGAATATGGTTTTGGGCAATGATACTGCACCACCTGCTAAATTCCCTTCCGAATTGAGATATTGGCCATTTACTAATGTTGCATCAAAATCCTCCCATTGGAATTTAGAGACTTTTTCGTTCAGGAAAAGCGCATCAGAAATGAGAAATAATTTTTCTCCTTTTATATGATAAGCAATTTTGGCTGCACCAAAGTCGCAATGTATACCGTCCAATATGATAGGAGCGAATACCTGGGGTTGTTCGAAAATAGCCCCCACCAAACCAGGTTCGCGGTGGTGAAAGGAGGACATGGCATTGAACATATGCGTGATAGTTCTTATTCCACTTTTGAATCCTTTATTTGCCTCTTCAAAAGTAGCATTAGAATGTCCCGCAGAAACGGTAATATCCGTTTCCAATAACAGTGACAACAAATCAGGAGTGAACATTTCAGGTGCTATGGTGATCATTTTTAAAACCCCTTTTCCATACTTTATAATCTCTGTTAATTCGGAAAAAGTTGGCTTTCTTACAAACTGAGCCAGGTGCGCACCTCGTTTTATTGGATTGATATAAGGTCCTTCCAAATGCATACCTAGGACTCCTGCATTCGGATTTTTACTTATAAAGTGTTTGGTGGATTCAATGCCTTTAAGGATGTTTTCTAAAGACGAAGTGATTAGGGTTGGTAGGGTATACGAAGTACCCGTGCATTTACTGGCTTTCGCTATATCCTGTATGGTGTCCTCGGTCGGGTTTTTTGTAAAATGGAGCTTTTCGCCACCATTAATATGAGTATCAAATAATCCAGGTGCGAGGTTTTTAAATTCCCTCACACCTGGATTTTTATCCCTATTTTCGATATTTATAACCTTATGGTTCTGGATGGTAATGAGCTGGTTATATAGTAGAGCCGATCCGGTATATAAATGATGCACAAATAGTTGGGAATCCATAACGATATAAATGGTAGAGAGTTAGAGGTATTTCTTAATAACAGATTTGAGTTGATCCGCCTGCACCACTCCGGATTGTCTCCAAACCGGTTTCCCGTGTTTGAAAATAATAAGAGTAGGTACACCTTGAATTTTATAAGCATTTGCAGCCGATGGATTTTTGTCTACATCCACTTTAATAATTGATGTTGCGTCTCCTAGATCCGACTTTACGGATTCCAAGATTGGTTTCATGGATTTGCAGGGACCGCACCATTCGGCAAAAAAGTCTACCAGAACGGGTTTGTTACTATTGATAAGTTCTTTGAAGCTAGCCATAATTTTAATTTGATGATTTTTAGAAGACTCAAGCACGATTTGTTTAGTATAGCAGTTGCCTTTCGGCTGTCAGACTCTTACTGAAAACGGTATGTTAGCTGCTTGAGAACTGTTTATACAAAATCATTCGTTATAAGTTCTGTTAATAACCCAAAAAATATTCAAAAGGTTTTGGAATAGCAAACTATAACATTCTTTTCAAGTAATTACCAACCCCCATTTCAATGTATTTATAGGTAAATGTAGAATACAAAATAGTTAGGGAAATGGAAGTAAGTAACGAAATTAGAATCATCCATTCTTCCACAGGTAAATGCAATACTCGGAAAAGTATAACATTAAGACCTATTAATACGATTGCATGGTTTAGGTAAATGGAATATGATATTTTACCTAGAAATTGAATCGGTTTACTATTTAACCATTTTGCAAGAATGCCCGTTGAATTCGTGAAAATTACAATACCGATTGCGAATAAAATTGGGAAGATTAATCTCGCTAAGTTTAGTTCCCAGTGATGTACGAAGTACATAGATGAAATTAAAACAAAAAGGAAGGGTATTTCTGCCCAGTTGGTTTTGAGATGGAAGTTTTTTAAAAAAATAAAAGTGAATATTCCAGCACAAAAGCAAAGAACCCCACGTATAAAACCGAAATCATAAGCGAGCATATATTCGCCAAAATTAACAATGAATGCCACACTCAAAAGGATTATGATAAAAAACGCATGTAGTTTTCGCTTAGGTAATGTTACTAACACCAAACCGAATATCCAGTAGGATATCATTTCAGAAGAAATCGACCAGGAAGGATAATTGAGTCCTATCCAACTACCAAAAACAGGGGTTGACCCCATAAACGTGAGCGTGTCGGTGACGGTATTAAGATAATAGGCTGTATTCATTGGGACATTTTTAAAAGGCGTATTATCACCAATCAAATTGAATAGCAGAAAAACCATTTCCGTGAATACTAGTAGTGGATAAAGGCGGATAAACCTTTTTTTGAGAAAACTGAATAGTTCTTGGAAATTATTGACCCTATCCATATAATTCATAGCAATCACATAGCCACTTAATACAAAGAAAAAGTCGACGAATAAGCCTGCGTTTACAACAAAAAAGTTATTGTAAAATATGGATTCTGGGAACGCATTATGATGGTGGGCTATAATGAGTACTGCGAAAACCCCTCGGAGTCCATCTAACTGTTCTACTCTACCTTTCATGCAGGATATTTATGATAATTTTGATTATAGTCTACAAATCCTAACTCGTGGTTAGCACACGTTCCTGTCGTATAGCTGAGCTACTATCTACATATTTTATTCCTAGGAAACGGATCATTACCGCATATGGGAACCAGAAAACGATATCATAAGGCCTTCCGCCTGTAATGAGTAAAATGGTTATAGATATAAAAAAGTAAGCCAAAAATGTAGTCAAACCGTTGGTGTTTCTTTTTACTTCGCGAATGGAATAGATCAGTAAAAATAAATTAAAGGATGCGAAGAAAACGAATCCTATGATTCCGTGGTTAACAAACGATTCCAAAATAGGTACATCTAAATATTCATATTTATAGCCTCTACCAAAGAATATATACCACGATTTGAGGGTCTCGGTAAATACCCCAAACCCGCTTACTCTGCCCATCGCTGAATAATCCACATCGGCTGTTTCGGTTAAACGTAAACCAGTTGATGTGAAAATTACATCCAAAATACGGTTTTCAAACACATCCCAATAACCTAATACTAAGTTGAGTATATCACCGTATTTACTTAAAAAGTAATTAATAATAAGAAGGATAATCAGAAGTATCAGGACATTACTAAACTTGAACATTCCGCCAACTGCGGTTAGTATATTTTTGAATTTGAATTTGTAAACAAAATAGGCTCCTATCATTAATCCAATGCCTATATAACTGGATTTAGCAAGTGATATGATCACCACACCTAAACTGAATAAAACGGAGAAGAATAAAAATATTTTAGTGAATATCCCCTTCGTGTCATTGAGGAGTACCAAGGCAGAAACGAGGCATATCACACCATTCCGTGCAGTAATGTGTGGATTTCCACCGGGTTGAGCTCCTTCGTTAGAGAAGTTAACAGCAGCACGCATACCTGGAGTCCAGTTCGGGTCCGTGAGTAGGGAATAGACCAAGGTAAGGTTACAAAACAAAGAAACTGCAAATATTACTACTAGCAAAGTTTCTTTAACGTCGTTCGGTACCTGCATGAGTAGAAAGAGGAACGCTCCTGTAAATACAAAGTTTCCAAAGTCTGCTACTGGTTTTCCAGTATTATTGATGAATAAAAAATAGTAAAAAGCAATGACCAAAAAACCCACTCCAAGATTAAAGAGAACGGGATTTGGTTTGTAGTAGCGCTTAAATAAATGATCAGGAACCATTAAAAGCAAAGCTAAAATCATAAAGGCTGCGGTAAAAACGCTGCTTGCCGGGCCAATTTTCAGGGTATCACGTATAAAAAAAATGAGTGGAAAACCGTTGAGCATCATCATGATCCCCATTGAATATCTCAAGTTTGTGAAATTGGTCCATACATTTAATAAATTCCAATTCATCTCGTAAATCGATATAGGATATATTTGAAGTCAAATTGTGTTGCAAAGTAAACGAACTTGCGTATGCGACACCAAAGATACTTTATTTTAGTTGGAGAGTTTGGTCCCAGATAATGTATATACTTTTTTTGAACTCTTTCATGTTCGGTAAGTCCCACGGTTTCAGCTATGGTAGATGATTTTGCATCGGCATGAACCCTCAAAGCTCCCGCTAACCCGGATACTTTCCTCGTGGTAGTGCTTTTATCCACTGTGAATCTTGTGATAAACTCATAATCAAAAGTGAATCGGTAACTTTCATCAAAATAGCCATATTTTAAAATTAAGGACTTTTTAAAAAATAAGGACTGGTTATGAATTTGCATCCCTTCTAATAATTGACAGTCTAAGCTGTATGAGGTAGTTTTTAACTGCTCCGTGACTTCATCATTGATGGTGGTCATATATAAGTCCCCAAACAAAATATCATCGTCCTGCTGTAAAGCAGCATCCGCCAAATTGGCGAAGGCATTCGGGAAATATACGTCGTCGGAATTTTGAAATGAGATATAATCGCCGCTTGCGCGCTCTAAACCTTTATTAATTGCATGTACTTGTCCCCGGTCTTTTTCGGATACCCAATAGGTAAGATACTGTTCGTATTTTTTAATAATAGCAACACTATCATCGTTTGAACCCCCATCAATAATGATGTATTCTAGATTAGGGTATTGCTGATTTAAAACGCTTAAAATCGTTCTTTCTAAAAACGCTGCCTGGTTGTAGGAGGGAGTTATGACGGTAATCTTAGGATATTTCTTTTCCGAATAGTCTTTTTCTCTATAGTTATTCGATTGTAATAACGATCGAAGGGAATCGGTATGTTTTTTTAAAAAGTGCATAGTTGATGACAAAACGTAAATTAGGTTCAATAATTATCTATAAGCTTGGTAATAGAATTTAATTTTTGAGCCACATTATTTCTAAAACTTCGGTGTTTATTAATTTTTATATATTTACCATAAGCAGGAATCCCAGACACACTTCTGTTTTCTAAAGATTTCAGCTTTATTCTGTAGCTTTTTATTAATTGAGTAAATTCAGGTCTACTGCTGCCTTCTTTCTTATAGTCGGACCAGAGGGGATCAAAAAAGGTAATGCCCGCAAAATCAACAGAAATTAAAGGGTGTTGTTCTACAAAAAGTCCATTTTTGGTACTATTTAACTGGTAAAGGGCTATTTTATTTAAACCATAATGCCATCCCGGATTTTGTAGTTTACCCCAACTTTTAATTCGAACAGGTATGTAATTGAGCCATAGCTGATCCATGCACATTCCATGGCATAAATCAAGAAATGCCCTATCTAAAGTACGGACACACCACCAATCAATAAATTCTGTGACTGGTTCGCTCGGTTTTAAAATCCATGATCCAGCATGAAACATGCCGGTATTAAGGATCCTTGCATCATTTAAGGTGGTTGATGGAGGCAAGGGTTTGGTAATTTGCGGCGTGACCATAAAATCCCCCATTACCTGCTCAGTATCGGAAATAGAGGCAAATAGGATAACACTGGGGGCTAAAAAGGTGATGGTTTGGCAAGTAGGGTATTCCTTTAAAATATGTTTAGCAAACCAAGGTCTTGTCGCTGGTAATAGCTCATATTGAAAATAGGTGGCGCATCGACTTTCAAACGAAGGGATATTGAGTTCTTTTACGTCAATGGCTTTTATATATGCCGGTAAATTCGTGGGTAAATTTGTATCTACCCAACCCAAAATAAAGGTATCATTGGGTTGAAATTGACTGACCGATTCGGCCAAAGCCAATGTATTGGCCAAAGATTCACGGTTACAAACGGTATAAATAATATTCATCATGTCGATTTGAAGCTTTACCAAGTATGATTTGTCTCTTTTAGGATAGATGCCAGCTCATTTTCTGTTTTTACCCCGGTCAAAGCAAATGGTAATTTTTCAACAGTTAAGTATTTTGATCCGTCCAAATTAAGGACATGTTTGGCAAAATAATCTTGTACAACGCGGGTAGGTTTTCTTAAACTTGGTAAAATGCGGTTAGGTATGGTATTCCAAAATACGGATTCAGCATTAGGTATATTTTCGGAATTCCTCAGTTTATGAGCTTCTTTTTTATTTTTGTTAATAGTATTTAACGCTGGTTCTGTAAAAAGTAAACTTAATCCACAACCCGCATAGGCCAAGCCGACTTTCTGGTTGAGTTCCGGAGAAAGCCCTACTATTCTTTGTAACCAGGACACCTTGGGGTTTAATCGTGCAATAGGCGCGCTTGTCAGGTAATCATAGCCCTGTTTGCACCAATAATGGAGCTCGTCCTTCACAATCCAGCTATTAAGGTGCTGAATTAGTATGGATTCCGTCCAACTGAACCTTTCATAAAACTCATTAATTAAAAGCAGTTTTGAGAAGCTCTTTGGAGACTTAAAATACTTTTCAGGAAAGTATTGTACTTCTATTTTAGTGGTTTGAGGCAAAACAGGGTTTAAAACTGTTCCTTCGGCACATAAAAATATAATAGGATATCGATTAAGTTTATTAATCGTATTCTGAATGACCTTTATTTCAAATGGACTGAGGTTTTGGTCTAAAACTGGAATCAAAATAGTTACTAACTCTTTCATTTAGGTAGTTTGTAACTGATTAATGAAAAATTCAAACGGTTTTTTTATCCATTTTCTAACGCGTAAATACCGTTTTATGGTCGTAGGTTTGATATAGAAGCAAGGGAAATCGCGGTAATATCCGTTTCCAAGGTCTAATAGACTATTTCTATAAATCTGGAATAATTCCGTTAAATCGGGACGGTGACTAAGGGCAATTCTATCCTGGTATTTGGAAAGAACATCCGCTTTATTGGGGTCATAGCCGCTGTAATGAAAGAAAATTAAAGGAAAATCGTCATTCACATAAAAAGTGCCCTCCAATTTCTTGAAAGTCCTTTCATGTAAATTCCAGTAGGCCGCATTGTAACCAGGGTTTCGTTCTATATGTACGTTGTCCACAAAAACGGGCAAGAAATCCATCCAATGTTGGTCGGTAAACAACCCATTGCACAAATCTATGTAGCACTCATAACGTAACTTTTCCTCCCACCATTGAAGGTATTGTAGGTTTTGTGCGTTCCTACCAAAGGCTGCAAATCCAAGATTGTAAATACCAGTATTTAAATGATGTAGCTCATTTGGGGTAAGTCTATCCGTGATTTCTGTATTGATATGGGGTGTAAGTACGGCCCCATATTGGTCTATATTGTTTAGAAGTTCCGTAATGGGCTGGTAAACGATGATGTCCGGATCAAAATAGATGACACGAGTGGCTTTTGCGTAATTTCTAAAAAAATAGGTAAAATAAAACGGTTTAACGGCTGTATTTAATTCCGTAATATTGTATCTATTGGCCATTTCTGCAAAATCCGAAATCTCGATTTTGTCAATCTCAATCATGGGATATTCCGGAAGATGGGACTCTTCGAAAGAAATACCCTCCAATTTATCAACCAATCCAATGAAAAATAATATTTCTGGATTCGTTTTTTTTAGTGAATCTCCAAGTGTACGTGCTTGTGCAAGGTAATTGATGGAGCAAATTGTAAAAGCAATTGTCATTGATTTTGTTTTTCCGCAACTTCAATCGGAATGAACTTTTGAATAATTGATTCGATGTTTTCTATACTTTTTTGTGTATTGTGGCGGTCCAGAACCTTTTCTCTAGCACGCTGTCCCATATTGGTACGTAGGTTTTGATCTAATACCAGCTGAATAGTCGCGTTTACGGCAGCATCAATATCTAAGAAAGGGACTGTAAATCCGGCATCTTCTTCAATTAATTCTGGTGCTCCACCTGCATTTTCAAAACAAACAACTGGGGTTTCTAAAAGTGCTGCCTCCAATACCACCAGTGGATAGGGGTCTTCTCTTGAACTCAGGAGCATCACATCGAATCGGTTTAAGTAATCCAGTGCTTTAGAGGTTGGAGGGATAAGAATAATTCTGTCACACAAACCCATATTTCGAATATCACTTTCGATGAGCTCGTAAATTTGGTGTTGCGGCCCCGCACCTACCCACACAAAATAAACCGGTAATGGGGCGGTTTTTTCGATTACTTTTTTTGCAATCCAATTAAATATATCATTTCCTTTACGCCACTCAGCATTACCACATCCGCCCACAATAATAGCGTCTTTGGGGATTTTATAGGTTTTCTCTAGAAGACCGACCTCAATAGTTTCGAGCTTAAGATCTATTAATTCGTGGTCGATTAAAGTAAAGGTGCTTACATGTTTTGCTGGAAAATCATATTTCTTAGAATAAAAATTGGCGACCGTTTTAGAAACCGCTATTAAATGATCCGTTTTATTCAATAAGAAATTAAGATGCTTTTCTTCCGTATATATTTTAACGGACATAGCCAGCTCATGCACAAAGAGTACTACTGGTAGATGATGTAAAAAGCTAAGAAAGTCGTGGTAAACAGTGGCGTTTGCTATTGAATTTACAAAAACTAAACCAATATTTTGACTCTGCAATTCGGAAATGACGCGATCATGAAACTTCTGCTCATTATGGACTTCATAAAGTTTTAATAAATTCACTTTTCGAAGCACCTTGTCGGTAAAGGGTTCGGAAGTCTCATTAAAAGCTTCGTGGTAACATCTAGTAATACTGATTACTTCTTCGAAATCCTTTTCCAATTCTCCTCCAGCGCACAATAGCAAATGCATGGGCAACCCTCTTTCTTTTAAAAGACGGATTAACTGTAATAGTAAAAGCTGACTACCCGCTCTGTTGGCGTCATGGCAGATAAAAAGTATCTTTTTTTGCGACATTCACTTCTCCTCTTTTGTAATCAAACACAAAAATATAACTTCATCAGGAAATAATACCTCATGACCTTTAATATGCCTCGAAACTCTTTTTACCTGGGACTTTTTTGGCAGGGTTTCCTACATAAATTCCCCATTCTTCGGTGTCTTTTGTAATGGCAGAGGCCATACCCACCAATGTGCCAGCGGCTATTTTAGTATAGTCCCGAATGGTACTGTTTACTCCAAAAAAACAATAGGGTTCAACCTGACAATGACCGGATAGTACCACATGGGACGTAAAGAAAACATGGTCCTGAATGGTTCCATGGTGGCCAATATGGTTTCCACTCCACATCACTACATTGTTTCCTATTTTAGTAAATGGCTGAATGGTATTATCTTCTAAAATAAAACAATTATCTCCTATCAGCTCTCGGTGAAATATAGTTGCTTTTGAGCTAATATAAGAAATAAAATGATAGCCTTTAGCTTTTGCCTCCTTGTAAACGGCTTCCCTGTTTCTATTCATATTACGTCCCGTCATGGGTGCGAAAAAGGAATAGTCCTGGGGTGCATAGGATTTTTCAATATCTTCAAAGGCTACTACTGGTAAGCCCCTAAAAGAATTTTCTTTAATATATTCTTGATTAACCGTAAAGGCAACTACTTCATGTTCCGAATCGTGTTCTAAATAATAATGAGCTAGCTCCGCAGTATCAAGTACTCCAAATATGATAACTTTTGACATTTTATATCAGTTCGTATTGGTCTAAAAAACCAGAAATATCTTTATAATTATTAAACATAAGGATATCTATAATAGAAAGCCAAGGAATAAAGGCATTTTTTAGTTGTCGGTAAGAAATAGGCTGGTTTTTTATAAAACTTAAATTTATTCCCGCATTCTCGAAAGTCGTTTTATCATACAACTCCATTCCACCGATGGCGTTTATATAGCTGGTTGCCTTTTCTTGCAAGCAAATATCCAGTATTCTTTCCGATGATTTTAAATGGGCATTATTATAAATGCTTGAGCTCGATATGATTTCAGTTTTTAGTGCGAGCCTGGAACAAACCTTTTGCAGTGCAAAAAGATTAAGCGCTGCGATAGTTTGGTGCTCAGGTTGTAAAATCTCCGAAATTAACTCGTAAACACTTTCGAAATTAGGTGCTTTTTGATACGATTGTTGAATTGTTTTAAGCAGCTTTTTCTTCCAGGATGCGTCCTTGGAAATTTCTATTTCAAGTATTAATTTATTTTGACTTGCTTCTTTAAGCGGAATCGTAAACTGAAAGGCCTGCCCGCCCACCAATATTCTGTTTCGGTTTATCCAGCCTTTATTTATATAGTTAACATCGTCGTAAATCACAAATTTATCAACAGCCTTAATTAATTGAAAATAGCCTATATAAGGAAAAATATAGGGCTGCATAATTCCTAGTATCATTATAACTTTGTTTGGTGAAATTCTGCCACAAACGCAGATTTTGATTACTTGAGTTTTCGAAGATAATAATCTTCTCCTTTAACAATAAGCTCTTTGAGGGTGGTATCAGTACCCAAGCGTAAGTCTGTTTTTAGTGCCTTAATTTTAGAAGTATCGTTAACAACGCTTTTATCGTAAAAAAGGTAATCGGCCTCCGATGGAATGGGTTGAAGTCCTTGTTCGAACGGATTTATCGAAATTAGTTTCCGAGAAAGATCCTTCCCATAAAGAGGGTATTCAAAGTCATCATTTATAGTAGCCAAAGCCACCGTCGCATTAGCAGGTACTATTGAGTCGAACGCCCGATAGGGTGGAGAGATATCTGGCCGAGCAAAAGTTTGGTAATTAATGCGGTCCATTGTTAAGGCAGATTCATGTCCGTAGGCGGAAAAGGGTAAACATCGGATATTTAAATACACCGACATAATGGCTGAAATACAAGCAACGGTTACTATGATGGCTACATATCCTTTCCAGATTTTACGCCGGGGCTTAATGATTGATATTCGGTGATTTGAAAATAAAAGTAATAAGAAGAGGGCACCAAAAACACCCGTTTCTATAAAATAACGCCCTTTGAAGGGATCATAGACCGCAGAATAGGAAATTGCGGCAAAATGTAACAGAAAAGCGATCGCCAAAAACCAATGCACACGAGAGGATAGAATCCTGAAAAAAACCAAGAAAATAAGCGGGAAAATTAAAGCAAAACCGAAAATTCCCCAGTAGGGATTAGCATTATAATAATCGAATTTCCTTTGGAAAGAAAAAGGCACGATCGCATAGGTGGTTTCTTCATCCAGTCGTAAGTTTAACTTGTCTTCTAAATAAACGATTGGTTTACGAATGGTAGTATTGAGGTTGTAGCCCCACTGTGCGTTTCGTATTCCATCCAGATTGAAAAAGTCATAGCTGTATCTCGCTACATTTCTACTGCCTTGTTTTAGTAAGTTTGGTATACTCCCAAACCTTTCTACGGACTGGTGTTTTAAAGCGGTTGGAGGGCCAATGGGATGCCCAAATGTTTGAATATTTTTAATATAGCCCGTCGGTAACATATAGATACAAACCGCTATTAGGATGGAAATGCCTAGTTTCAAAGTTCTTTGGAAGAATACTTTAAAACTGGGTGCCAAAAATACGGTATAAATCATTACCACGAATACGGAGGGTAGCAGTAGTGCGAAGGTTACCTTATGCCCAAAAGCCAGACCAAATACCAAACCAGATAATAGGATATAGCGGTCGTCTTTGGTACTATAGAACGAAAAAAGGTAGTATAGCAAACAGGTTAAATAGGCGGTCAGTACTATATCGGTCTCCGTAGTAACGGCCTGCATCAAAAAGTTTAGAAAAAAGCCATAAGACAAGGCGCAAAATATACTTGCAGAGATATTTCGTCCAATTCTTTGAGCGATTCCAAAAATAGCTACCAGCGATATATAATAGGACACATGGTGTATAAATTTGAAGGCATTCTCTATTTTTCCACTCAGGAGGTAAGTGAAAATT
>CAXBLH010000009.1:0-30144 GCA_963976315.1 uncultured Dyadobacter sp. | reverse complement strand
AAATAGTCTACAGGGTTGTTAAAGTAGACATTTTCATCATAATGTCCATTCATAAAACTTTTGATATCAAAAGCGCCACTCATACTAAAAACATATGCTACTAGCTCCGGATGTTTGAACGCAAAGTTTACCGCGTGAAATCCACCAAAACTACAGCCACCAATTCCAATTTTTTCAACCTGACATTCCTTTTTTATAAAGGGTACTAGTTCATTTGATAAGAACTTGTCATACTGAATATGGTTTAGAACACGATGTTGGGGCTCCAAATGTTTGGCATACCATGAATCTGCGTCAATTGAATCAATACAATATATTTTAAATAGACCAGTATTGACAAGGTCGGTCACGGAATGGATCAACCCCATATCTTTGGCTTGAAAGTAACGGCCCATAGTGGTGGGGAATAATAGAATAGGGTAGCCCCAATTGCCGAAAACCAGCATATTTACTTCTCTATCAAGATGATGAGAATAATACTTGATATGATTTTCTTCCAAAGCGTTAAAAGTTTTTGTTAAAGTGTTGAAATATACAAAACAATTTATAACCAACAAATACACACTGTTTTATTATAAAGTTATCTATTTAATGGCCTTTTTAGTAAACTTGGGTTCTTGGATTAAAGCTTTGTTCTAATCCTAATGAAACTAATATTTATCGGTTATATGTCATGCAGCAAACGTTATTAATAGAAAACAGAACAGGATTGTATTCTAAGCATTTGAATCGAAAGGTGGATCTGACAGTTCTTGTACCTGTTAAACAAAATGCCTTGAAGCCAATGCCCCTATTGTTAATGAATGATGGACAGGATTTTGGTGCTTTGGGTTTGAAAAATACAGTGGAGGTATTCTTGCATGAGAATCAAATGGAGCCGGTGTTAATTGTGGGTATTCATGCGAATCAGAACCGGCTAGCAGAATATGGTACTGCATGTACGCCAGATTATGCCAACCGTGGGAGTAAAGCCCCAAACACTACCTCTTTTGTAATAGAGGAGCTGGTGCCTTACTTGAATTTAAATTACAATGTTCATCCTACAGGAATAACCTATTGTGGTTTTTCACTTGGAGGATTAATGGCACTGGATATAGCTTGGAACCATCCACGTTTATTTTCGAAAGTCGGTGTTTTTTCTGGGTCGCTTTGGTGGCGGTCAAAGGCACTGGACGATGGATATAAAGCAGAAGATCGGATAATGCATCAGCAAATAGCTTCCTCCATCAAAAGAAACAATATGCAATTTTGGTTTCAGTGTGGAACGCAGGATGAAACAGATGACCGTGATAATGACGGTGTTATTGATTCCATTCAGGATACGTTGGATTGTATAGCAGAATTGGAACAAAAAGGATACGGGTGGGGTAAGGAGGTATTTTATAAGGAGGTGAAAGAGGGAAGGCACAACCCAGATACATGGTCCAAGGTAATGCCAGAATTTTTAAGGTGGGCATATGGTGCCACAGAGGAGTTTTAGCAAATGGATTGGTTCAAGAACTAGTAGATTCAAAACATACCATATTAGAGAATAGGTATGTTTTGAATCTAAAGCATCCTATATAAGGTTGTTTAAAAAATGCATGGTATCAACATCATCGGCATAATCGTTGATTTCAGGAAACTGAGAGTTGCCAATACGTACGGTGCTTTTTAATTTCAGATCAGAATCGGTTACTATACATTGTAACTTTTCTTTTTGTGTTTCCAATTTAGTAGCTACCTCTTCCAGAGAGTTGTAAGTCTCGTAATGAACCATGCTAATGGGGGATACCAAAGCTTCGTTTTCTACGGCTATCAAAAATCCATTATCATAGTGATGTACACGGTTTATAAGGACAATTGACTTATTGTATTCGTAATTATTGAAATATTTGTGGTGGTTTAAGTAGCTAGGAGCCATGGTTTCAATAGCATCGTAAAACACGGTAAAATCATATCCGACGGGAACATAAAGCTTAGAGACATTCCGGCATCCTAGCCCATAATAAAGTAGTATGTCTTGGCCAAGTTGTAAAAGTTCTGCTTTACTTTCCTGTCCCGTTAATACTGCAACAGACGATCTGCTCTTACGGATGATATGTGGTTTTTTGGAAAAATAATAGTGAAAATAGCGAGCTGTATTATCACTACCTGTAGCAATATATGCGTCCGCCGCATTGAGTCTCTCTACAATTTCAATTTGATTTTTGAGGGCAGGTTCAATTTCAATCAGTTTGTCGAGTAATAAGTTTATCAGTACTTGGTCATCCGAAGAGGGCTTGGCTAAAAGCTGATGACCCGACACCAACACACATAATATATCGTGAAATCCAACGGCTGGAATGTTCCCAGCCATTACAACCCCTATTTTTATTGGTTCAGTAACTACTGGGTATTGTGCTACCCAGGTATCTAAAATGTCTTTTTCTAAAAATTTAGAAGCGATAGCACTCAAGGATAATTTAACTAAATGTGGGTCGAACCAATTATTTTTTAAATTAGCACGATAAGCCCAGTCATCAATAATTGATTGGTTTTGAGGGTCATTTAAAAATAATCCTAATTCGCTAAGTGCATTTATTCTTTGTGATCTTGAAATCATTTTAATGAAACTATGAATAATGTTATTAATTAATAGGAATTGAAATTTCAGGTTGTTGAGAAACTTTAAATAGTTATATTTGTTGTCTATTAAGACAAGAAATAGCAACAAATATAAACAATCCGGCGACTATGGCTATAATGATAACCGATGAATGCATAAATTGTGGAGCGTGCGAGCCAGAATGCCCAAATACGGCAATTTATGAAGGTGGAGTAGAATGGACGTGGAGTGATGGCACCAGTTTAGAAGAAGTAGACTTTGGGGATGGCACCATAGTAAGTGGCACTGAAAAACAGTCTCCTGTTTCTGATGAGTTTTACTATATAGTAAATGATAAGTGTACAGAATGTATGGGTTTCCATGAAGAGCCACAATGTGCGGCTGTTTGTCCTGTTGATTGCTGTGTACCGGATCCAGAAAACGAAGAGGAAGAAGAAACGCTACTTGCTAAAAAAGCATGGCTACATGCTGAATAATTAAGGACAGCTTAAAGATTATTTTTTAACCCGCCAATGGCGGGGTTTTTTGTGCCCAAAATTTCAGCAAATGTTACTTTTAGAATAATTGAATTATAGCAAATGGAAATATTTATTGGTATAAAATTTTGTTAAAATATATTTATACAGAATAAAATGAAATTATTAAAAATTTTAAATAAGCTATATTGTGTGTTAAAAAATAGATAAAAGAGTATTATTTTATGAAAAATGCCAAAAATAGGATAAAAAACAGATAAATAATTTGTTAGAAATAATTAAAGTATAATATTTGACATACAAAACGACCGGAATAGCAAATTAACACTTAACAGAATAAAATTATGAAAAAAGTCTATTGTACAGTATTATCTTTGATGATCTCTTATTTGGGTTTTGCGAAGTCCGAAACTGAATCAAAAAAAGAGTCTCAGAATGCCGCCGTTACTACTGTAACAGAAGTGAAAGAAGAAGAGGATACTAAAGGTGCATTTGCATTTTCAGGTTATTTGGATTCATATTATTCGGCAAATTTCAATAAGCCTATGTCTCGTTCTAATTCAGGTGCTTCAAACGCTCGTGTATTTGACATACAATCGGGACAGTTTCAGTTAGGGTTGGTACAGGCGAAAGCGGTTTATACTAATAGTAAATCAGAAGTTGTTGTCGATTTAACCTTCGGGCCTAATGCTAATATGGGAAACTATGGTAATGAGTTGTTCAGTACCGCTTTGGCCATTAAGCAAGCATACTTTACTTATAATTTTTCTGATAAGTTCTCTATGACAGCGGGTCAGTTCGGAACTCATATTGGTTATGAAGTGATTGATGCTCCTGCAAACTTCAATTATTCCCTTTCTAATCTTTTTAACAATGGTCCCTTCTACCATACTGGTTTGAAAGCTACTTATGCCTTTACAGACCAAGTTTCTTTAATGGTGGGTGTTGTAAACAATGTAGATGGACTTGGTGACAACAATCGTAAAAAGGGGATTATTAGTCAGTTATATTTTGCACCAGTTACCGACTGGAACGTCTATTTGAACTTTATAAACAGCAATGAAGCGAATCCAGGTGCAGACGGAAAAGAGCCAGATGCATTCTACCGGGTATTCGATATTACTACCAGTTATCAAATAACGGATAAGTTTTTACTAGGTTTAAATGCAGCTTATGGTGCCCAAAAGGGAGATTACCAAGGCTCAGGTGGACCAGCTGACACAGAAACTTGGGGTGGATATGCACTTTATTCTAACGTAGCCTTAACAGATAACTTCGGTTTGGGTGCTAGATACGAGTACTTTAATAACGATAGTGGCGTAAGAGGTTTGGTGAACAGTGCTGGTGCAGGAACTCATGTTAATTCATTTACTTTAAGTGGTAATATTTCACTTGCTGATGGCCATATTATGGTGAAGCCAGAATTTCGTTTGGATGCTTATCCTAAGCTTTCTGGAAGTAATGAGTTACAGCAGTTTGAAGATTCAAAAGGGAATTTTACTAAAAGTAATCAGACAACCTTTGGAATGGCATTTATCTATCAATTCTAATAAAAAAATACCTTCTTAATCACTAATTTTAAAAATTTAACAATTATGGAAAAGCGTAATTATATTCCACTGATTATCCTCTTGGCAATTAGTTTACTTGGGGCATTTATGCCAAATGTTCCTACCCAAATTGTAACAGAAGGCATAGATTCAGGTGACACCGCATGGTTACTTGTTTCGTCAGCACTTGTCCTTCTTATGACACCTGGTTTAGCCTATTTTTATGGTGGGATGGTTAACAATAAAAATGTTATCTCCACCATGCTTCAAAGCTTTATAGCGATGGGCGTTATAAGCGTATCTTGGGTCATGGTAGGATTCAGTCTAGCATTTGGAGATGATATTGGTGGATTTATTGGAAATCCAGCTACTTATTTTATGTTCAAAGGCGTGTTGGATGCACCAGCTTGGGGAACCATACCTTTTGCTTTGTTTGCAATGTTTCAAATGAAATTTGCTGTTATTACTCCAGCGTTGGTAACAGGTTCTATGGCTGAACGTGTAAATTTCCGCTCTTATGTGTTGTTCATGATTCTTTTTGGCTTGTTTATTTACTCTCCACTTTGTCACATGACTTGGCATTCTGACGGTTTGTTATTCAAAATGGGCGTTCTTGACTTTGCTGGTGGTACTGTAGTGCACATGTCTGCTGGATGGGCTGCCTTGGCAGGAGCGATGTATCTGAAAAGACGTAAGTCGCTTTTGGAAGACCATGTTCTTCCTCCCGCAAATATTCCTTTTGTTTTGTTAGGAACTGGTTTATTATGGTTTGGATGGTTTGGATTTAATGCAGGATCAGCGTTAGCTGCAGGACCGTTAGCTGTTTCAGCTTTTGCAACTACCAACACTGCAGCAGCAGCAGCAGGTTTGGCTTGGGTATTGTTTGATGTATCAAAGGGTAAAAAAGTATCAGCATTAGGATTTTGTATCGGTGCAGTGGTCGGTTTGGTTGCGATTACACCTGCGGCGGGTTTTGTTACAATTCCATCGGCACTGTTCATCGGTACTATTGCAGCGGTTATCAGTAACTATGTAGCCCATCTTCGTACTCGTTCTACCTTGGATGATACGCTTGACGTATTCCCTTGCCATGGTGTAGGTGGTATGGTAGGTATGGTAATGACGGGTATTTTCGCAACTAGTGGTGTGAACTCGGCTGTTACGGATCAAGGCCTTGCTTTTGGTGAAACTACCTTATTTATCAACCACATGATTGCTTTGGTAGGTGTTTCAGCATTTGCATTTGGTGGTTCCCTATTACTTCTTAAAATTACGGATCTTATCCTACCTCTTCGTGTAACTGACCAAGATGAAAAAGAAGGTTTGGATATCAGTCAGCATGATGAGTTTTTGGTAGAAGCTTAATCGTACTAAACTAAATTGAATTTATAACTTATTAGCGGATCATGTATTTGATCCGCTAATTTTTTGCTTTTGGCATAAATAAGGAAGGAACCCAAGGCTTGAAATAGGCTTTGGCAACTTCATTATTTATGTCATTTTCTTTTTATAATCAGGTGATCCAAATCCGCTGCATCTATATTTCCTCCAGTACTGAAACCGGCCAAATTGCTCAGTCTATTAGCCAACTGAATTGCTTAGAAAATTTTTTGAAGTAATGGCCAATCCTTTCTATAAATATTAGGCCAATTTCCTTTTTCTATTTTAAGTGCGTTACTATGAGTAGGTTTCAAAATACAACAGCCTTATTGAATAGTATATTATTTCAATGGAAATTATCACGATTTAAATAGTCGTACAGTTCCAAAATGGTAATCTGGCGGATTCTGTAAAGATTAATTTTGAAGTAGCCGACCGCTAAATGTCGGTGAGGTTGTTTAATCGTTGCACCTTAAATCCTGCTTTTAACTATTTAGTCAAAAATAATAGCTCAGTTATCTTTCAAACTCAATTTTTTTTGCTTTATGACAAAACCAGTCTTAGTAGCCACCTTGTTATTTGCAGCCACCATTTCATGGGCACAAACTATTTCTCCAAATTCTGAAGAAATAAAAGCAATGACCTCCGCTTGGAAGGGGGAACGGTTTGAGGATGGAAGACCAAAAGTCTCGGATGCCATACTTGCCAGGCTCAAAAGTATTTCCATGGAGGAAGCATGGGGCGTTTTACGAAACAAAGGGTATCACAATCAGTTTGAAGGAGATTGGCAACTGATTTTTCCGGACAGTACCATGACGGGCAGAGTGGTTACTGCTCAGTACTTACCCGCCCGTCCTGATTATCAAGAATTAATTAAAGAAACGGGGAAAAAGGAAGGAAGAACGCAGGCGGGGGGGACCAATTCATGGCCGATAGATGTATTGAAAGACGGAGACGTATATGTGGCGGATGGCTATGGGAAAATTGTGGATGGAACATTGATTGGAGATAACTTAGGAAACTCCATTTATGCCAAATCGAAGCGGGGAGTTATATTTTATGGTTCAGTAAGGGATGTTGAAGGATTAAGTAAAATAAAAGGATTTAATGCTTGGATGAAAGGGCAGGATCCTAGTTATATACAACAAATGATGCTGTCATCCATCAACAAACCGATTAGGGTGGGTAGAGCGGTGGTGCTGCCTGGGGATGTTGTGTTAGCCAAAAAATATGGAACCATCTTTATTCCAGCACATCTAGTAGAAGAATTAGTGCTAACTTCTGAGGTAACTGCCCTGCGTGACGAATTTGGTCATCTTAGGCTAAGGGAAGGTAAATATACTCCTGGTGAAATTGATACGAAATGGACGGAGGCTATTGCTAAGGATTTTTTGCAATGGCTTAATTCCTATCCAGGAAAACTTCCGATGTCCCAAAAGGAATTGGATGATTATTTGAAGGAAAGAAACTACTAAGTATTGTTTACTATTTCAACCTGATTGTACTTAATTTCTATGAAAAATATTCTAAATCAAATTCTGGCTAGTAATAAACAAATAGAAACAGCAGAAAATAATGCCCGCTTGGAAGAGATAAAAAATCCGGCGACCAAAGATAATCGGAGGGAGTTTCTGAAGAGATCCGCATTTGGTGGGATTGCCTTAGGCAGTTTTATGGGCATGAATACCGATGATAGTATTTCGCAAGCAACCTCCAAAGTAAAACGAGCTTCTAAGCCTTCGGATTTGAAAATAACCGATATGCGGTACTGTGTCCTTCAAAATGTGGGCAGAACACCCATTATAAGAATAGATACCAATCAAGGAATATATGGCCTAGGGGAGGTACGTGATGGCGCCGACGAAAGGTATGCGTTAATGCTGAAGGGACATATTTTGGGCCAAAATCCATGTAATGTGGAGCAGCTTTTTAAAACCATTAAGCAGTTTGGTCACCATGGTCGGCAAGGTGGAGGGGTTTGTGCAGTAGAGATGGCACTATGGGATTTATGTGGCAAAGCATACGACGTCCCTTGCTGGCAATTATTGGGTGGCCGATATCGTGATAAAGTGAGGCTGTATGCCGATACACCAGAATTTGCGGATCTATCGGAATTCAAACGAAAAATTAAGTACCGCACCGAGGACCAGGGTTATACCTGGCTGAAAATGGATGTTTCTATTGGTATGCTTCGTAATAAAAAAGACAGTGTCGTTAATAATGAGGTATGGGGCGGTGGTTTTTCACAATGGCAAGGTGATTATATGTCCTATGCCAATACCAAACATCCTTTTACGGGAATACAAATTACGGAGAAAGGTTTGGAAGAAATGGCACAAGTAGTAGAAGCTGTTCGAGATGTAGTGGGATATCAAATACCTTTGTCCACGGATCATTATGGACATTTTGACATGAATAATGGTATCCGTCTGGGCCGTGCGCTCGACAAGTATCGACTGGCATGGTTAGAAGACATGGTGCCATGGGAGTACACCGATCAATGGAGAACTATTACCGATACATTGGACACGCCTACACTTACGGGAGAAGACATTTACTTGAAAGCTGGTTTTAAAGATTTGATCGAAAAAAGAGCCGTGGATATCGTACATCCAGACTTGGCGACCTCCGGTGGGTTGCTAGAAACCAAACGAATTGGAGATTATGCGGAGGAACATGGTATAGCAATGGCTATGCATTTTGCTGGTTCGCCAGTTAGTTTTATGGCGAATGTTCATTGTGCGGCGGCTACTCAAAACTTCCTCGCTTTGGAGCACCATTCGGTGGATGTGACCTGGTGGGAAAAGATTGTAAAAACTACAGACGGTCGTAAACTAATAGAAAAAGGATATGCCAATCTTCCATTAGAGGCACCTGGACTTGGGATAGAACTTAATGAGGAGGAACTTAAAAAACACTTACATCCCAAAGAGAAGTCCTATTTCAAACCCACTGATGAATGGAATGAGAAACGTGCACACGATAGGCTCTGGAGTTGATCGGTAAATGATGCTGTAAATAATATAGGCTACCCAGTTTATAGCTAGGTAGCCTATTTAATACTGTAAAGTAATTAGGGCTAATATACACTCATTTCAATTTCGCGAACCTCCATTAGTCCATCTTCAGTGACTTTTTCATATTGAATCACTTTCGTTTCATTGATCAATAGCGGGTCGTATTTGGCACAAACGCGAACATAATTATCAGTAAAACCTAGCATTTGACCATTTTGAACCTCATCTTCGAACAGCACCACGCCTGTTTTATCGATTTGAGAATCGTAGAAAAAGCGTTTTTTCTTTTCAGAAAGAATATGTAGCATTTTGGACCTTTCGGTTCTATCCGATTTATGGACAATAGGTCTTATTTCCAATGCACTCGTATTGTCTCTTTCAGAATAGGTGAATACATGTAAATACGAAATAGCTAGTTCATTCAAAAACTGATAGGTTTCAAGAAAATGGTCGTTAGTTTCACCGGGGTGTCCTACAATTACATCCACTCCTATACAACAGTCGGGCATTAATTCTTTTATTTTTTGAACACGTTCTACATACAATTCCTTTCGGTAACGGCGTTTCATTAGTTTTAAAACATCGTTAGATCCCGATTGTAAGGGTATGTGAAAATGATGTGCGAATCTTTTAGAACTTGCCACAAAGGCAATAATTTCATCGTTCAGGAGGTTTGGCTCAATAGAAGAAATTCTGAAACGTGTGATGCCCTCAACAAGATCCAAGGCTTGTATAAGTTCCAGAAAACTTTCCTCCTTTTTGCCATTTCTAATACCGAAATCACCAATATTTACCCCCGTTAAAACTATTTCTTTAACATCGCGCGCAGCAATTTCTTGGGCTGCTTTTACAATATTTTCGATGGTATCGGATCTGCTTTTTCCACGCGCCAAGGGGATGGTACAATAGCTGCAAGGGTAATCGCATCCATCCTGTACCTTTAAAAACGTTCGGGTTCTGTCATTGAGGGAATAGGAAGAATGATATTCCAGTGGATCATCTATACTTGAAGCAAGTACTTTTGCTTTTTCTCCACTTGGCACTTTTTCAAAAGTTTCGATAAGATCCACCAACCTGAACTTTTCAGCAGCACCTAAGACAGCATCTACTCCTGGAATTTCAGAAATTTCGATTGGTTTTAGTTGGGCATAGCATCCAATGATAGCCACATATCCATCTGGATTTATCTTTTGCGCTTCCCTTACAATCTTCCTGCATTTTTTGTCTGCATTTTCGGTGACAGAGCAAGTATTTATAATGAATACATCCGGTTTTTCATTGAATTCTACCTTGGAATGCCCTTTTGCTTCGAACATTCTCCCAATGGAAGATGTTTCGGAATAATTTAATTTGCAACCTAATGTATAAAATGCTACTTTTTTCATATTTATGTCGATATCGACAAATTTAATTCTTTTATTATCAACGATTTAAAAAATCGGTATAAGATGCTTGTAAATAACTTTTTCCCAATACCACTTCATGGTCATTAACAACGCCATTTTTTTCAATAATGTTTCCTCCAAAATTATCATGTACCAGATATCCTGACGGTTTCATCCATCCAAAACCATTGTTAAAGGCAAAATAGACAAATGGTTTTCTATTCTTCATGAATATATTATTACTCCATTTGAATTCACCGGTATCCATTTGAAGTTGGCCTAGCAGGGTAGCAGCCAAATCGGTTTGGGAGGCCAAGGTATCTACCTTTTGATGGTTCACTTGCAGGGCTCCACCAAGCCAAAGCATGGGAATTTCGAATTCAGCAGGTTTGGTCTTTTTTGTTTCTGGAAGTGGGTGACCGTGATCAGCAATAATAATAATTAAAGTATTGTTCCACCAAGGCTTGGTTTTAGCTATTTTTATAAAGTGCCCAATAGACGCATCGGTATAATGGTGTGCATTCAAAAATAGTTTTTCCTGACTACTGCCCGCTATAACGGTTTTTACGGGTACTTCAAATGGCTCATGACTGCTTAAAGTGAAAATGGTATTAAAGAATGGTTCTGAGGCAGTGTCCAGGTCGTTCAATAGCCTATTCAGTACCACATGATCGTGTGCGCCCCATTTGGAATTCATATCTTTTTTATCGAACGAATTAATATCCACGATTTTATGAAAATCCTGTTGCAAAAAGTAGCTCTTCATATTTGCAAATTCAGTTTCACCTCCATAATAGAAAACGGTTTCATAACCGTTTTGTCCAAATATTTTCGGTAATGAAGGCAATGACATTGTCTTAGTAGGAATTTTGATGATCGATTGTGTTGGCTGTGCCGGATAGCCACTCAGGATCCCAACCATACCTTTGTCGCTTCTATTGCCAGTGGCATAAATATTTCTAAAAAGAATTCCTTCATCGGCGAGTTTGTTAAATTCAGGCGTAATGTCTGGGAGTCCACCTAAGGGTGCCACCACTTTGGCTGTAAAGCTTTCCCAGATAATCACCAAAACATTTACTTGCTTGGTCGTATCTATTACCTGAATATGTTCCTTATCCCTGCTATATAAAGTTTGTATTCTCTGCTCCACTTCTTTTTCAGGGTAGTAGTTGAAAGGGTTATTTTTGGAAAATGTATTACTCATGATAGAGCGCCCATAGTTCCATGGAACGTTTACAGCTGCATGGTTTGCGAAACTTTTATCACTAAAAAATACGGTACTCTGATTCATAGGTGCCAGCTGAAATCCCCCACGAATGGGAATAATTAAGGAGGCAGTCAAGACTAAGAACACTGGGATAGCAAGATATGGATTTACATTTTTGAAGCTGGTGCCAGTTCTTCTAATTATTTTGAGGAGAATACTCGAACTCAAAAAAAACAGTCCGATGATAATGGCTAAAATTAAATATATAGGAGCAGCACTCATAGATGCCCAAGCTTCTCGGGGTGTACTTAGGTATTGTAAGGATGATCCATCGATTCTAAACCCCCATGCCCTAAAGAGTTCTAAATCAATTCCCACTAATATAGAAATTAAACCAACTGTAAAATAGGTGAAGAATGACATGAATTTAGTATACCAATTCGATTTTTTGAAGCCAAACGCCATTAGAAGAGTAGGAAGCACCAACAGATAGGAAGCAAAAGAGACATCCATCTGAAATCCATACCTCGCACTATTGAACCAAAATACAGACGGAAGCTCCAATGCTTTTTGGTAATGGTAAGTTAAAAAAACTATTCTATAAAACTGAAAAAGTAGGATCCAACAAAGCCAATAAAGGCCCAAAAATATAATTCGTGTTCGCATTGGTGTCGTATTAAAACACAAAAATCTAAAAAAATACGTATATTATGACTTTTTATGCGAATAATGTCCCAAAGAATTCGGTATGAAAGTATAAGAAATAAATAATTTTGTGAATCAATTTTAATAAAACCATTTAAGTATGACATTTCGTTCTAAAGCGTATGAAACAGCCCTAAGTAGGGTAGCACCAAGTTTAACTCCACCCGTCGAGAAAGTGGCCGACCTATATGGTTGTAATACTTTTAGTGATGATGTGATGCGTACCTTGTTGTCGGCTGAGGCATATTCTAAAATTTCGTCTGCTATAAAATCTGGTACTACTATTGACCGTGAAGTTGCCGATGAGGTTTCGGCAGCAATGAAATCTTGGGCTATTTCAAAAGGTGCAAGCCATTATACGCATTGGTTTCAGCCTCTTACCGGTTCTACTGCCGAAAAGCATGACTCCTTTTTTGATCTTACATCGGACGGCAAAGCAGTTGAAAAGTTTAAAGGTAGTGCGCTGGTTCAGCAAGAGCCAGATGCTTCCTCTTTTCCTAGTGGTGGTTTAAGAGCCACTTTTGAAGCACGTGGTTACACTGGATGGGATCCAAGTTCACCTGCATTCCTGATGGACAATGGTGCTGGGGGCAAAACACTTTGTATACCTTCTGTTTTTATTTCCTACACGGGTGAAGCGCTCGATTTTAAAGCACCATTACTTCGTTCGCTGGTGATGTTGGATAAGGCAGCTACGGCGGTGTGCCAAATGTTTAATCGTGACGTTGACAAGGTTACCCCAACACTAGGTATAGAACAAGAATATTTCTTAGTGGATAAAGCCTTGTACTATTCTCGTCCTGATCTTTTAATGGCTGGAAGAACGGTATTTGGACATAGTCCAGCGCGTGGTCAGCAATTAGACGACCATTATTTTGGATCAATTTCTCCACGTGTAAATGCCTTCATGGCCGATTTTGAATTTGAAGCCTTGAAATTAGGTATACCTGTTCGGACACGGCATAATGAAGTAGCACCAGGTCAGTTTGAGTGTGCTCCTACATTCGAAGAAGTAAATTTGGCCATCGACCATAATGCGCTTTTGATGGATTTAATGCAAAAGGTGGGTGATAAGCATAATTTCCAGGTACTATTCCACGAAAAGCCGTTCGCCGGAATCAACGGTAGTGGAAAGCATAATAACTGGTCTCTTTCGACTGATACCGGAATCAACTTGCTAGCTCCTACTACCAAGCCGAAAGAGAACCTTCGTTTTCTCACGTTTTTATTAACGGTGGTAAAAGCGGTACATGATCATTCAGATCTATTGCGTGCTTCTATTGCTTCGGCTAGTAACGAACATCGATTAGGAGCTAATGAGGCGCCGCCATCTATTGTTTCTGTGTTTCTTGGAGGTGAACTTACGGCCATGCTGGAAGAGCTAGTTAGCAAAGGAGAAGTGACAGTGGAAAAAGGTGAAAACTTTTATTATAAACTGGGCATAAGCCGTATTCCAAATTTGCAAAGAGATAATACGGATCGAAATAGAACCTCGCCATTTTGTTTTACGGGCAACAAGTTTGAGTACCGTGCCGTTGGTAGTTCTCAAAATAGTGCTTCGGCCATGATCGTCTTGAATACCATAGTTGCCAATCAATTAATGGAATTCAAAAAGGAAATGGAGGAAAGAATGGCTGCTGGTGAAGAAAAGAAAATTGCGAATGTAGCCATCCTCAAAAAATACTATAAGGATTCCAAAAAAATACTTTTCGAAGGAAATGGATATTCGGATGAATGGATAGAATTAGCGAAGGAACGTGGATTGAGTAATATTAGCGAAACTTATGATGCCCTTCATGCATATATCGAAGAATCAACCATTCAAATTTTCCAAAAATCGAACGTTTTATCATCTCGGGAGTTACACGCCCGTTATGAGATTGAGTTAGAAAACTATGTCAAAAAATTGCAAATTGAGTCTCGGGTTATTGGTGATTTAGCTTTAAACCATATCGTCTCCACGGTTGTGAAGTACCAATTTAAGTTGGCACAAACGGCAAGGTCACTGACAGACTTAGAGATGATAGAAGAAGCGGAGCCGATTAAAGAGATTATTCGAGATATATCTAAGCACGTGGTGGTTATCAAAAAGCTTGTGCAAGAAATGACCGAGGCAAGAAAGAAAGCAAATAAGATTGAAGACTTTTATGAAAAGGCAAAAGCTTATGGTTCGGAAGTAAAAGGTTACTTTGATCAAATTAGATATCATGTTGATAAATTAGAATTATTGATAGATGATGAAGATTGGCCTTTGGCAAAATACCGAGAAATGTTATTTTTGGAGTAAATTTGAACCACATTAATTAACACATTTAGTAATGGCTAAGAATCCGGGGTTTGACCCAGAAGAAATTGAACAGCTCAAAAAGGAGTGTCGAAAAGAAAAATTGAATTTTGTTTATGTGGCTGATGAGTTAGAAGAGGATGAAGACGAGAACAATGAACATGCTCATATTCAATTTGTTGGATGGTATAAGGACAAAGAGGTCATTTTTGATGCCTTGATTTATACCCTTCGATTACATCATTCTACTTTGGTTTATGATGAAGCGCTGGAAAGATTGAAGGTTGAAATGCCTGGTTATGTTTCGCCAGACGAACGTGATGAAGACGAGGAATTTGATGAAGAGCAGGACCAAGAAGCGGAATTGCTACTTACCGAATTTATCGAAGAAATCGAAGAAACTGAGGAGATCAAAGTAAAGGAACATGTTGAGATAGACACCACTTTTGAATATGGTATTGGCCTAGAAGTAGGACTTAACAAGACCGAAATCAATGAAAAGCTAATCAGCGATTTTATTATTGCTTATAATGCTGGACGGGTTCAGCTGGATTCAACGGTGTATTCTTTTACGAGTGAAGACGAAGATTGAAAATTAGTTATATAAAAAATAACCTCGATGGGATTTCCCATCGAGGTTATTTTTTTGCCTTTTGAAGACTATACTACTGTTTTAACAGTTTTGATAATTCTTGCTGCTACTTTGTAAGGATCAGCTGCTGAGTTTGGACGACGGTCCTCCATGTATCCAGACCATCCTTTTGCTGGGACGATTACAGGGATACGAATAGAAGCACCTCTGTCAGAAACACCATAACTGAAGTCAAATATACTTGCAGTTTCGTGTTTTCCGGTTAGGCGTAATTCGTTGTGTGCACCGTAAACTTCAATATGTTCTTTAACAACAGGACGGAAAGCTTCACAAACTTTATCAAATACTGCTTTGTTTCCAGCTGTTCTTAAAGCTGTGTTAGAGAAGTTGGCGTGCATTCCACTACCGTTCCAGTCAAGTTCTCCAAGTGGTTTACAGTGCCAGTTAATAGAAACACCATATTTTTCACCGATACGCTCCAACAAATAGCGACCTAACCAAATTTGATCACCAGCTTCTTGAGCACCTTTTGCGAAAATTTGGAATTCCCACTGTCCTGCTGCTACTTCGCCATTGATACCTTCCACGTTAAGACCTGCTTCCAGACAAGCGTCAAGATGCTCTTCAACGATGTCGCGACCGAATGCATTGTTTGCACCTACTGAACAGTAGTAAGGGCCTTGTGGTGCTGGATATCCGTTTACTGGGAAACCTAATGGTTTGTTAGTTTCTGGATTCCAAAGGAAATATTCTTGCTCAAATCCGAACCAAAAATCATTATCATGGTCCAAGATAGTTGCACGACCATTGGAAACGTGAGGAGTGCCATCAGCGTTCAATACTTCACACATTACCAAGTATCCGTTCTTACGTTGTGGATCTGTGATGATATATACAGGTTTTAGCAGACAGTCAGAAGAACCACCAAGCGCTTGCTCAGTAGAAGATCCGTCGAAGGACCACATAGCGCAGTCTTCCAATTTTCCACTAAAATTTTCTTCAATTTTAGTTTTGCTACGTAAACTTTGGGTAGGCTTATACCCATCCAACCAAATATATTCCAGTTTGGATTTTGACATAATAGTACTAGATAAGGTGGTGACTAATTATAATAACGACACAATATTAAGGCAAATATGTATTTTAAGGAAATAAAATCTAATAAAATTTGAAATTTTCGGAATATTATTACGTTTGTGGTAGTATTGTCAGTAAATAATGTACTATTCTTATACAAATATTGCCTATTGAAAAAAACATTAGTTGTCTGATAAAATGTATTAGTTGTGAAAACCAAGGTAAAATTTAATGAGATTTTTACAAATTCTTGTGGAAAAATCAAAAATCATGATTTTCAAGAGTGCGCACGAATACCCTGAAATGTATATTCCAAAGTTTATTTAATCATTGATATTTGCTTACTTTTGAAATTGATAACCAACTTAATTGAGTAAAAATAATGCATCTTTTTTTTCAGCCGGAACCAGATAAAAATCAATTTAGTGATGAGGAGGCTAAGCATATATTTAAAGTATTACGGTTAAAGAATAATGACCGCATTCAGGTAACTGATGGAAGAGGGCATGTCTATAATTGTGTGTTAGAGATAACGGGTAGGAAGGTAGTTTATCATATTATAGATTCATACCTGATCCCGGAGGCTAAAAATAGAATATGTATGGCAGTAGCTCCCACCAGAAAAGCAGAACGTAATGAATGGATGGTGGAGAAAATGACCGAAATTGGAGTTTTCGAAATTGCTTTTGTAATTACAGAGAATACCATTTCAGAAGGAATTAATAGAATTGTGAATCAAAGTCGTCTTAATCGAATAGCTGCTTCTGCTATGAAGCAATCGCAACAATTTTATTTGCCAAAAATTACATTGTATACCAGTTTTGAATCGTTTCTAGAACAAGACCTTAGCTCAACGAAAATGATTGGTTATGTTCCTGTTCATGATTCTGCACCCCATGCTTTTTCTTTGGTGGACCACCATTTATCAACTACCTTACTGATTGGGCCGGAAGGAGACTTTACACCCGACGAGGTTGAAGCAGCAATAAAATATGGTTACCAGCCTGTTTCCCTAGGTAGTACACGACTAAGAACTGAAACAGCGGCCGTGACGGGCTGTCATGCTTTAAATATGGCCTATCATTTAAAACAGAACGATGCAAAAATTTAAATTGAATAGTGGGTGCTTTATATTGTTGGTTTTTTGTTTCTCCATCGGAACAGTGGTTGCGCAATCTTCTTTTAAAATTGCAAAATTGAAATATGGGGGAGGAGGTGATTGGTATGCCAATAAAACTTCACTGCCCAATTTAATAGCCTTTTGCAACACCAATCTAAAAATGAATATTGACCCCTCTGAAGAAGTGGTAGACGTGGGAAGTGCCGCCATAAATACCTATCCATTTGTTCACATGACCGGGCATGGTAATGTTGTCTTTACCAACTCTGAAACAGAAAATCTAAGGAACTATTTAATAAGCGGAGGTTTTTTACATATAGACGATAATTATGGCTTAGATCCATTTATTAGAAGGGAAATGAAAAAAGTATTTCCGGAGTTGTCATTTGTGGAGTTGCCCTACGATCATCCCATCTTTAAGACCAAGTATATTTTTAACCAAGGTTTGCCCAAAATTCATGAACATGACGGAAAGTCACCGCAAGGATTTGGATTAATTTGGGAAGGAAGACTCGTTTGTTTTTATTCCTATGAAACAGATTTAGGCAATGGTTGGGAAGACCAAACCGTTTACAACGATTCGCAGGAGTCTAGATTACAAGCTTTGCAAATGGGAGCCAATTTAATGATTTATGCTTGTACGGTGTTTTAAACCCCTTGTTGTCTATATTTTAATTTCTATTTTGGACAGATTATAAGTAATTATAAAACTTTGATATGGTTTTTTAAGCACTTCCTTGTAAATTTGTTCGTTACTAAGTTTAATTCTACACTTTTACATGTATATTGTTCTCGCCGTATTTGCAGTTCACTGGTATTTATCACTTTTCTGTCAAACATTCTTTTTGCATCGTTATTCTGCCCATAAAATGTTTATCATGAGTAAGCCATGGGAACGTTTTTTTTATCTATTAACCTATTTGTCTCAGGGCTCTTCCTATTTAAGTCCAAGGGCCTATGCCATTTTGCACCGGATGCATCATGCATTCAGTGACACTGAAAGGGATCCTCATTCGCCTCATCATACTAAAAACGTATTTACCATGATGTGGGAAACAAAAGATATTTATAATGCTGTGCTTAACCGTAAAAGGGTAGTAGAAGCGCAGTTTGAAAGAAATTATCCGGAATGGAATTTAATCGAGAAATTAGGAGACAGTTGGATGTCGAGGGTTTTGTGGGGGCTTCTGTATATTGCTTTTTACCTTGTTGCCTACTTTTACTTAGATATGCATTGGGTATTTTTCTTTTTAATTCCTATACACCTTTTAATGGGCCCTATCCATGGTGCAATCGTTAATTGGAGTGGCCATAAATATGGCTATCAAAATTTCGACAACCAGGACAAATCTAAAAACTCTTTGATCTTTGATTTTTTGATGATGGGAGAGCTGTTTCAAAATAACCACCATAAAAGACCGAACTCTATTAACTTCGGCTCCAAATGGTTTGAAATAGATCCTACCTATCCGGTAATTAAGCTTTTGAGTAAAATGAAGGTAATTGAAATTCGAAAGAAGAATTAATCAAATAATATGGAATTGGAGGAGTCGAAATTCGGCTCCTTTTTTTATGGTTAAAAAGGAAGCTTTTCTCTTTTTATTAATATCAAACAACCTATGATTCATGGGTAGGCTTAATAAAAACTTTGCCAGGCGTGAGTGACACCTGGCAAGTATGATAATTAACACCACAAAAAATGAAATCGTATATATTTAAAATATCTCGGATTCAAATTGATAATACAAATATGAAAAACAATACTTAAGATAAGCTTAATACAATATTAGAATTTGCTTAGAGACGGTTAAAATCTACTGATATTGCCGTTCCCTTTTCATTTCTGGATTCAATTTTGATGGTGCCATTATGAAGTTTAACTATTCTATCCACCAATGATAGGCCTATTCCATAGCCTTTTATATTAGCTGTATTTTCACTTCGGTAAAACGGTTGGAAAACAAGGTTTTTATCTTCTTCTGGGATTCCTTTACCATTATCAGTAAAATTTATAGAAATGTGAGTTCCAGAAGTATTTAAATGAATGGTTACGGTTTGATCTTCCGAAAACTTACAAGCGTTTTCCATTAAATTTAAAAAAGCTGTTTTTAATAATGTAGCACTTGCAGCCATCTCAAGCCATGTATCATCTTCGGGCAAATTGTCAAAATTAAATATGACGCAATACTGGTGATACGTTTGTAACAAGGTAATTCTACAGTCTAAAAGCAAATCATCTACCCGTATTTGCTCCGTTAAGAGTTCTTTTTGGTTTTCACTTATTTTAGCAAATTCTAAAAGAGTGTTGGAGAGCTGCGCCAATTCGTTTATGTCTTCTAAAACCGAGCTAATCGTTTTTTGATAATCTTCAGGATTTCTTTGTTTTAATAGGCTTACTTCCAGCTGTGATCTTATTTTGGTTAGTGGGTTTTTTAATTCGTGGCTCACATTGGCTACGAATATTTTTTGCATCTTAAAAGCTGCCTCAATACGGTCTAAAAGGTTATTGAACGTGCCAGTTAGTCGGCCAATTTCATCATTTTGATTGGGAACGTCTAATCTTATATGTAGGTTTTGAGGCAAAATGCCGTCCACATCATTCATGACATTAGAAATAGGTCTTAATGCTCGCCATGAAAAGGTCCAGCCAGCCAATGCCACTATTGCCGTAAGTATTATAAAAAGGGCAATTAACAGCGTACTTAAATTCGACAGATTGGCTTGTCCCTATAGATCTTGGGCACCCACGGCCTTGTTAAATGGATATTTGTAATATAATCCTACTACTTTATAATTACCATCATCGTATCTAATTTGTCCCGCCTTCCTTATTTCGTCAAGCCACATATTGGTCACATGAATGGCTTTGGTTCGTGGATTTACCAGATTGCTATAGATCAATCGGTTCTTTTCGTCGAATATGAGAATGTTTTCATTGTAGATAAGATCTCGGTTGGTTTCATCTAACGCTCTCAGAATATCATTATTTACCTGTGGGTCAATTAAGAGTTCCGCCCTGGAAGTAGCTTTGGACCTTAGCCGATCATAGAAGTCTTCATTTACGTTACTGCCAGAAAGGTAACCAGCAAAATACTACTCACCAGTAGGGAGAATTGAATAGTAAGTCTGGTTCTAATTTGCATCTTACTCGATTTTTAACACATACCCCATCCCAAACTGGGTATGGATCAACTTTACGGGGTATTCTTTATCTATTTTCTTGCGTAGATAATTGACGTAAACCTCAATGACATTTGTTCCCGTATCAAACCCAATATCCCAAACCTGTTCGGCAATTTCTACTTTGGAAACTACTCTTCCTTGGTTTCTGATTAAATAAACCAGCAAGTTGAATTCACGAGCAGTAAGGTTTATTTTGTTGCCAGCACGATGTACGGTTTTTGCATCCATAGAAATCTCCAAGTCTGCAAATTTCAGAATTTGAGCGGTCTGGGAAACGTGAGAACCTCTTTTTGTAAGTGCGCGTACCCGAGCCAGTAGCTCTTTAAATTCAAATGGCTTTACCAGATAGTCGTCGGCACCAGCATCCAAACCGGTGACTTTGTCATCGGTGGTGCTTAATGCGGTTAACATTAATACCGGAGTTTCATCACCCGATTTGCGAAGTTCTCTACAGAGTTCGATGCCATTAATGCCCGGGATAATGATGTCACTGATGATTAGGTTATAATTGTTGCTGCGTGCCAGTTGTTTACCGATCAATCCGTCGTAAGCTATATCTACTTCATAGCCGTTTTCTTCCAAGCCCTGTTTAATGGACTGGACGGTTTTCGGTTCATCCTCTATCAGTAGTAATTTCATTATTTATGTAAAAAAAGTTCAGCAACTTCATTCCAGCTATCCACTCGTTTAAATCGCTCTTCCTTCCAGTTATGCGCCGCTGAGAAGAGAATTCCTTCTCCTGAAAAGGAAGTTAAGTTTCTAGGGTGGTCATCTATTAAATAATCAGAATGAATAATGTTTTTATGGCCACAAAAAACAATATTCGTCCAAGGTATAAAATCAAAATTAGTTTTCAACCAATTAAACTTATCTGAAAATGAATTGGGAAACTCCATACATGCGGTAGCAATAAAAAGCTCGTAGTAATTAGAGAGTTCCTTTACCGTTTCCTGGGCCCCCTCTTTGACGGTAACATCTGCAAAGAAGCCTTTTGAATTAATGATTTTATAAAGTTTGACCATCTGTTTGGGATGCAATTTTTCTTTAATAGCACCAGCCACAAAGTCTTCTTTGTTTAAATTAGTTTTAAAGTCATTGACAATGATATCGACAAGTTTTTCGTGCGTATTTGCCAACACATCGTCCATATCCAATGTCAGTTTTAACATTACAGTAGAACCTGTTTTATATCAAATGTTTCAAGATAATCATTTACTCTTTTTAAGAAAAGGCCCCCCAAGGAACCATCTACCACTCGGTGGTCATAAGAATGGGAAGCAAACATCATACTTCGGATACCTATCAAATCGCCCTGTGCAGTCTCAATTACAGCAGGTTTCTTTTTGATGGCACCAAAAGCCATTATGCCCACCTGAGGTTGAACAATAATAGGAGTTCCCATAAGGTTTGCGAATGCACCAATATTGGATACGGTATATGTACCACCAGCCAGATCATCAGCTTTTAATTGGTTTAACCTTGCACGGTGCGCTAAGTCATGTACTTTTTTGGCAAGTTCTGCCAAGGAGTACTTATCTGCATGGTGAATAACCGGTACAATAAGATTGCCATCTGGAAGAGCAACTGCCATCCCTATATTGATATCCTTCTTTTTAATGATGTTATCTCCACTTACGGAGATATTAATCATAGGGAAATCAACAATCGCCTTAGCAACGGCCTGTATCAGAATAGGGGTGAAAGTAATTCCTATACCGGTACTTTTTCTAAATTCATTTTTTACGGATTCTCGCCAATTAACAATTGGTGTCATATCCGTTTCAATAAATGATGTTACGTGAGCGGAAATTTTACGGGAATCTGACATACGCTGCGATATCATTTTTCGCATGCGATCCATGGTGATTATTTCACTTTCACCACTGATAGATTTACCTTGGAAGTTGGGTAATTCTATAGCCTTGGAAGCTCTGTTTTTAACATATTCCAGTATATCAAATTTGGTAATACGTTGATCTGCACCTGTTCCTTGAATGCCAGCTAATTCGCCTGAGTTAATGTTTTCCTTTTTGGCAATGCTTAACACCAAAGGGGAATAAAACTGATTCCCCTGATTCGATACTGAAATTGTTTCACTGGATATGGGTGCCTCCGGAGTGGCGATTGGTGAAATTGCAGCTTCACTGGTGGCGTTTAACTGCGGTATTACTTGCGGTTCCGAATTTTCATCCAAAGAAGATTCTTCCACTTCAATTTTGGCAACTGGACTTCCAATTTCAACTATATCGTTTTCATTAACCAACCACTCTTTTAATATTCCTTTGTACGGACAGGGTACCTCGGTATCTACTTTATCTGTAGCAACTTCTAACACAGAATCGTCGATTAACACTGTATCACCCACCGATTTAAGATGGCCTAAAACGGTACATTCTAATATACTTTCGCCCAATGGGGGCATTAACATTTCAACTATTTTCATAAACCCCTTTATAATCAATCACTTAATTTGTCTTTTAAGTGGTTTTGTCAATTTAATTCTCCAATTTAAACTATTGGTAGTAACTCAGTAATGCTTTTCTGAGCAAATTAAGAACGTAAATGGATGTCATTTCAATATTGACACTTCTATTTCCTTTTAAGTTCAGCAACTGCGTAATTGTGCCATTAGGACTGCTACATGCCAGCCATACGGTCCCAACCGGTTTTTCTTCAGTGCCGCCGCTAGGACCAGCAATTCCCGTTGTAGAAATAGAAAATGAGGTACCCAGCTTTATTCTAACCCCTTCCGCCATTTCTATGGCCGTCTGTTCGCTTACTGCACCAAATTCAGACAAGGTCTTTTCGTCTACGCCCAAAGTTACATTTTTTACTTTGTTGCTATAACTGATTACTGCTCCCTCAAAAAACTCGGAAGAACCTGGTAATGCTGTTAAAATATGGGATACATAGCCACCGCTGCAACTTTCAGCAATTGAAAGTGTGGCTTGGTGTTTTTTTAGCAAATCACTTACCACACTTTCAAGCGTATCCAAGTCATAGCCAAAAATATAATCTTCAATGAGCGGTACTAATTTTTCTAATTGCTCTTCTAATTGTTGATCAATGAGAGGGGCGTTCGAACCAGTAGCGGTGAGCCTAAGCCTAACTTGGCCAAAATGGGGTAGGTATGCTAGTTTTATATCTTCGGGTAATGCGTCTTCCCAGGTTTCGAGTTTTTCTGCCAGAAACGATTCTCCGATTCCAATAGTCTTTATTGACTTATGTCTGATGATGGTACCTGGATACTTCGCTTTAATACGTGGCAGAATTTCATGCTCCATAAGATTTTTCATTTCATAAGGAACACCCGGTAGGGATACATATATTACGCCACTTTCATCAAACCACATACCTGGTGCAGTACCCCATAGGTTAGGAACATAAACTGCATTAGTAGGCAGTGCTGCTTGCTGGGTATTCAATGGCGACATTTCACGACCTCTTTTTTTGAAAAATGCAGTAATAAAAGTTAAAGCATCCTCGTTAATTTGAAGTTCGGATTCAAAGTATTTACAAAAGGTATGCTTGGTTATATCGTCTTTTGTTGGCCCCAAGCCACCTGTAACAATTATAATTTGTACCCTTTTGCTGGCAGCAGTTAATGCGTCAATAATATCTTGTTGATTGTCACCTACAGACGTTTTCCATGATGGCCTTATGCCGATGTCAGTAAGTTGAGAGCCAATCCATTGCGTATTGGTGTCAGTGATTTGACCGAATAAAATTTCGTCACCGATAGTAATTACTTCTGCCTTTATGGAATTAATCATGAAGTCAAAACAGGATTTAGTAGAGCTATTATTTCTTCAAAAATAGGTAAAATTAATCGTTATTGAGTACGTTTGGGGCATAGTATGCAATTAACAAACAATATTTAGCATGAAACAAAAAGTATTAATAGTATTGATTCTGTTCGCATTTAGCGGTTGTGCCTCTCAGGCGCAGTTTAACAAAGGCTTAGGTGAAATATTGGGAGGATTACAAAATTCCGGTGGATCCTTGAGTCAAAACGAGATTGTAAATGGACTGAAAGAGGCACTTACCGTAGGTGTTGGCAATGGGGCCGATCAGGCATCTCATTTGGACGGGTATTTTAAAAACGAACTGATAAAACTAGCGGTTCCGCCAGAGGCTCAAAAAGTGGCTGAAACCTTACGTAAAATGGGGTTAGGCTCTGAGGTAGACAAATTTACCTTGGCTCTCAACAGGGCCGCAGAAGATGCTGCTAAAAAATCCAAACCAATTTTTGTGAAGGCAGTTACATCCATGACCATTACGGATGCCCTTGGAATATTAAAAGGCAATGACGATGCTGCAACGGCTTACTTGAAAAAGACTACCAATGATGATTTGTTCAAAACTTTTTTTCCGGTAGTGGATAGTACACTGAATTTGAACAAGGCCACGGAATATTATGGTGATATTGTAAAAACCTACAATCAAATTCCCTTTGTTAAAAAAGTGGATCCGGACTTGAAGGCCTATGCCACCCAAAAAACGATCGATGGATTATACATTCTGATTGCACAGGAAGAAAAGAAAATCAGAGAGGATCCTGGCGCGCGTGTAACTTCATTATTGAAAAAAGTTTTTAGTCAGGCCGGAAAATAATTCATGCCGGGGAACTTGTTAAGGACTATAATCCTTTACTTTTGCGTATAATATCAAAACAATTTATGAAGAATTCGGAAATACATTTCAATGTTGAATTAGATAATCAGAATATCCCTGAAAAAATATATTGGAACGCCACAGATAATCCAAATGAAGGTATTAACGATACCCGAGCGATAGCGATAGCGGTATGGGATCATTACCATAGGGGAACTTTGAAAATTGACCTTTGGACAAAGGACATGGAAGTTTTTGATATGAAAAGGTTTTATATAGAGCTCATGAGTGGCATTGCTGACACCGTACTTACCGCCACCAACGACAAAGGTATGGCTGATTCCATAGAAGGACTTTGCGAAAACCTAAGTAAAAAACTGGACGAAGAAATGAAAGCTGCTTCAAAGGAAGGGTGAATTAGTTAAAGGGTGGAGATCTTGAGGTACCTCAGTCTCGTACATCTTTCTAGTTTGACTTCTTTGTAAATGTCTTATTTTATGTTTACAATACACTCCCTGTTAGAAGTAACAGTAAGTACATAAATTCATTAAAAGTAGACAGGAAAGAACATATTTAAAAAATAATAGCCCGTCGCATCTTTTATTAGGTCTGGGCTATTATTTTATAAATCAGTTAAATCGACTCCCTCAGCAATTTTGGCAACCCAGCAACGACCAGCTCGTAGGAATCTTTGACCAAAGAAAATAATACATCAGAAGGGATTTTTCCAGTTACAGATACGGTATTCCAATGTTTTTTATTCATGTGGTATCCAGGTGTAATATCTGGATAATGGTCTCGAAGTTCGAGTGCCTTTTCTGGCTTACATTTCGCATTAAATTTTATAGTGATCTCATCCAGCGGCATTAGCAGGAACATCTTACCCATCACCTTGAACACAACGGTGTCAGGGCCAAATGGCTGCTCTTCAGTAACACCAGGAAGTGATAGACAGTAGTCTCTTAGGGATTCTGTGTTCATCGCATTATGGCACGGACTATCATAACAATTAATGCAATCAGAAACATGACGATTGAAATCCGATTAATACCGTGCATCATACGTAAATTGAGCGAATTGGGTTGGCCGGGTTGTGGTTTTTTAAAAACGCGTATGAAATATTGAAACACTTCTCCAATTTGAAAATAATTTTTCATAATAATTTCTTTTGATGTTATAAAACAGTATTAGACTAACACCTCTACTTCGTGGGGTTCAATCCATTTCCCATCTTCTTTAATTAATCCGATTAATTCCGAAACAGCATTGTCTGTATGCACAGATTTTTTTACAACTTCTTGTCCTCGGTACAACGATATTTTATTTTTACCCATTCCAACGTAGCCGTAATCTGCATCAGCCATTTCGCCGGGCCCGTTAACTATACAACCCATAATGCCTATTTTAACGCCCTTCAAATGCTCTGTTTCCTTACGAATCATAGCGGTAGTCTCTTGTAAGTCAAACAAGGTTCGACCACATGATGGACAGGAAATGTATTCGGTTTTTGACATGCGCGTTCTGGCTGCTTGTAAAATACCAAATGCCATGTTATTAAATGACTTAAGACTAGCTAGTTTAGCCTGTTTTTCTTCGTTTATTTCACTAATAGGACTCATCATAACCCCGTCTCCTAAACCATCAACAAGTAAGCCACCGATATCTGTTGCCGAATAGAGTGGTAGCGAATCGCCTAAATTAGTCTTATACTTCCGAGTTATGACTACCGGTAAATGGACATTTGAATTTAACAAAGTAAAAAACAACCGGCGTAACTCTGGCATTGCATGTTGGTTACTGGTATTTATGAGCAGTACTAGGTTGGTGGCATCGGTCAGTTTCTGTAAAACTGCCTTTGTGAAATCCATTATATCACCTTTAATAAAATTGAGTGTTGGTGATAAGTCTTTTTCGGATAAATTTAAATAATCCGCAGCTTGTAACAACGGGAATTTATTAGCCTTATCACGATGGTTTTTCCAAACCTCCCAATCAATAATTTCTTTAAGACCATTTGGCAGCATATAGGGGATAGGACTTTTTCCTGTATAGATATAATCCGCACCCTGGTCATTCATGGCCCATTTATCTGGAACAGGTAAGAAAAAATGTCCTATGGGCTTTAGATCGTCGAAAGTTTCCACGGTGATATCCGAATAATCAGAGATAACCCTGGGGACATTCAGATTGCCAAAATTAACGATCTCCTTGGTTACACGCCGAGTATATTGGTACGGGTTAATGGGGATATTTTCAATCGGCTTAATTTCCGCATGTTGATTTCTATTTTGATACCTATCTACCAATGCTTTGGCCACAGGAGCTTCTTTCTCTGGTGCTTCAGTCAAAGAAACCCGAACAGTATCTCCTAATCCGTCTTCCAGTAAGGTTCCAATGCCCACCGCTGACTTAATTCGGCCATCTTCTGCTTCACCAGCTTCGGTTACTCCCAAATGAAGGGGATATGGTTTGAGTCCTTCTGCATCCAACCGATGCACTAATAAGCGATAAGCTTCCACCATTACTTGCGTATTGCTGGATTTCATAGAAAGGGCAATATTGAAATAGTTCATCTCTTCGCAAATTCTAAGAAATTCCAAAGCCGATTCCACCATGCCAAGTGGAGTATCTCCATAGCGACTCAAAATCCGATCGGATAAAGATCCATGGTTGGTACCGATTCGCATGGCGGTACCATATTCCTTACAAATCTTTACTAGTGGGATAAATTTGGTACGGATCCTTTCCAGTTCTGCAGCGTAGGAAGCATCCGAATAATCGATTACTTCAAAACGTTTGCGGTCAGCATAATTTCCTGGGTTTATTCTAACCTTTTCAACAATTTTTGCAGCCAGTTCTGCGGCGTTTGGTGTAAAATGTATGTCTGCAATTATCGGTACTTTAATTCCTACTTGATGTAACCCTTTCCGAATATTTTCAAGGTTCTGAGCTTCTTTTACGCTAGGAGCCGTAATTCTTACATATTCACAACCTGAATCGACCATTCGAATCACCTCCTCAATGGAGCCTTGGGTATCCATGGTGTCAACGGTAGTCATGGACTGAATACGTATAGGATAATCAGAACCCATGGGAAGGTCTCCGATTTGTATACTTATCGTTTTTCTGCGCGTGTATTTGGTGAGTGACGGACAGTAAAGTTTCGTCTGGTTGGTAGCAATAATTGATTGATCCATATTGTTTTTTAATCGATCAGAAAGTATAAAACTTTTACATTTTAGCTGATTCTTAGGCAAACGGGTTCTTTTTTGTTTTTAACATTCCAGATTGAGCTTTGGTGCGTTCAGAAAAATAAAAAACCCGAAGAATTTAATCTTCGGGCAAAAATAACGTTTTTCTAAATAGGAAGCTGCTTAATCTTCTACAACTGTACCATCTGCCACTCGAATTATGAAACTTTTTCCACCTTCCTTTTCAATTGCTTCGGCAACTTCTTCGGCATTGTTGGGGGCATAGGCAAACATACAGCCACCGCCGCCTGAGCCATTGATTTTACCGCCGAGCGCACCCGCAGAAAGTGCCGCATTCATCATGCGCTCTATCTTAGGAGTGGAGGTTCTTTTGTGGTCTCTGAGGTTTAAATAGTGCTCATAAAGCAGACCTCCAAATTTTTTATCAAAGATGGATCTATCTGCAATACTAGGAGCAGACAAAAGCGTTTTTCCTTTTATTAAAATATCTCGATCATCAATATTTGCTTTTAAAAGGCTGAATTCGTCTTCCGTTAAAAAGCTTTTATAGTCCGTTATTTTATCCAAAGGGGTATTAAATATGGAAAAGCTAATATCTTCAGACTGTACTTTTTTCACCAGCGCTTCCATGCCATAACGGCATCTGGCAAGAATTCCCAGCGTGTCTTTGGGCTCCTGAGAATCTCCTAGTACAAAGGTGCCCAGTTGAGGGGTTAACGCTTCGACATGGATTTCAGGAGTTGACTCCAGATAAATTACATTACCAATTGCAGTAGAATAGTGGTCCATCATACCACCTGGTTCTCCAAATTCCAATACTTCTGCGGCGTTTGCTATTTCTCCCAATTCTTTGGTAGAGAAGTTTTTGGGAGCATCACTCATTTTATCGAGTAAATGTGCCCAGCTAACAATTAGCGCCGAGGAACTGGAGGTCCCTGAATTAATAGGAATATTACCATGGATGGTACAATCTAGTCCTTTTGAAAAAGTGAGCCCTTTTCTTTTAAGAACATTGATCGTGCTTCTGAAATAGTCACGCTTTTTTTTGTAAGGAAAGGTTTCGTCCAAACTGAACGATTCTTCCCGATTGATATCCGGTAGGTTTAATACAATCCGTTTGTCCGAACGATAGGTGCTTTCTATGGATATCCTACGTGATATTGCGGATGCAATTACTGGGAGTCCAAGATAATCCTGATGTTCGCCGAATAAACAGATGCGCCCCGGAGTAGATACTTTCATATTTACCAACTTTTCTTTTTGTGACCGAAAAGGCCAAAATATAACATAAATAAATAAAGTGGTACCATCAGCCAATAGGCTTGTTGAGTGCTACCTATGGAATCGGCCAAGCCTCCATATACCAAAGGCATAATGGCTCCACCAGAAATACCCATAATCAATAATGCGGAGCCAATTTTTGTGAATTTACCAAGTCCGCTTAAAGCCAATGGCCAAAGTGCAGGCCAAATTACTGCATTAGCAAAACCCAAAATGGCAATGCATAGTACGGAAGTAAAGCCAGTTGAAAATATAGCTCCAATAGTAACTACCACCCCTAATATGGCAGAAAATTTAAGATAGGCTTGTTGACTTACATATTTTGGTATTAAAACGATTCCCAAAATATAACCGAACATCATACCTGCTAGGGTATAGGTACCAAAAAATTTGGCTTCTTCTTCCGAATAACCCAAAGAAACACCGTAGTTGATAATAGTATCACCAGCGATTACTTCCACCCCTACATAGCAG
>CAXBLH010000008.1:0-30308 GCA_963976315.1 uncultured Dyadobacter sp. | reverse complement strand
GAATTGCGGATGATAGTGCCAAGACGAATCCAGACATGGAACTTCATTTTTGGTGATGTTCAAACGCTCATTCAGCACATTTTCTGTACTTTTTAAGAGTAACTTCATAGTCATTCCATTTTGCTAAAACACAATTTAATATTTTTCTCTAAGAGCCTGTTTAAATTTTTATAATTGAATTGTTTATCGCCAATTTTTTTGAGTGAAACAAGGCAGAATTTGTAGGGCGGTTCGTCGTACAAAATCTAACGTAGTTGGAACCAAAAAAATAGCATAAACAAACTATTGGCTAATTTTTAAACAGGCACTTAATATCATTCACTAATATCAAACGTTTCTTGGTAGTTGGGGGTGATGCCCAGTTTCCACATTGTCGCTTCGGTATCGTAATAAAACCATAAAGGTTTAACGTGCGTCTTACTCCACTTTTCGGTTATCGAAACCATCTCTTGAAGCCGCTCTGGATAACGCCGACTCAAATCATGTTTTTCACCAATATCCCCTTTGATATTGAACAATTGCCAAGGTTCATTGGCCACTCGCGTAATTTTCCAATCGTCCATTCGGGCACCTACATCGGTATGTCCGAAACGGTAACGCAAGGCATATATCATTTCGTTGGCACGTGGATTCAAATTTTCTTTAACCGCCTTCATAATATCCTTACCATCCAATTTTTTACCTACTGGCAGTTTTGCACCAGCCATAGTAGCAAAAGTCGGGAAGAAATCCAAGGAGGTAACGGGATGATCGAAACGTTTCCCAGCAGGAACATTCTTGGGCCAATGAAAAAACATAGGTACCCGATACCCTCCTTCAAAAGTATCCCCTTTGGTACCTTTCAAAGGGTAGTTTCTTTTAAGGTTTTTACCAAATTACCGACTCCCCTATCGACCGCATACACCATGGCGGCATAGGTTCGACGATCTAAGTCCTCTATGTTTTTAAATTTTGCCATATCTTCCTCTTTGGCTTGTAAAGGAACATGAGGCGCATTATAGGCTAGATATAGAAAAAATGGCTTTTTCTTAGCGGATGCTTCCTTTACCATGTTGATGGCTTCGCGGGAAAGTCCATCGGTAACATATTCCGTTTCATTGACCGGTTTACCATTTTGTTCTAATGGCTGTATATACACCCGAATGGGCGACTTCCCTTCTTTCACTTGTTGCTCATACATGGGTCGGAATTTGTCAGGAAAATAGTCGTGACCGCCACCTAAAAAGCCATAAAAATTATCAAAACCTCGCTGGTTTGGATGAAATTGGTTGGCATAACCCAAATGCCATTTCCCTACAATACCTGTATAATATCCAGAACTTTGTAAAACTTCACTCATAAATGTTTCCGTCACGGGCACGCCATCGTTTGTAGGAACGCCATCGTCTCGTAAGTTGAACGGGGCTCCAATCACATGAGGATAGCGCCCTGTCAATAATGCAGCACGACTAGGTCCACAAAACGGATGGGCCACATAGGCCGAAGTAAAAATAGTACCATCATGCGCCAGTTTGTCCAGATTAGGGGTCACAATATCCTTTGAACCGTTAAAACCCACATCAGCATATCCCAGGTCATCACAAAGAATAACGATAATGTTTGGTTGAGTGTCTTGCGCAAAAGCTTGGTTACCCATCAATAGCACCACCACTAGAGAAACGAATTTGATATATTTAACTATTTCCATGGTCAATTGAAAATTATAAGTTTTAGTGTTTTACAGAGGCTAGATTACCTTTCCAACCCGTATTGAATTGTGCTAATAATTGTTTGACAACCTTTGTGTGAGAAGCCGCCACGTTTTTGGTTTCTTGTGGATCGTTCTGATGGTCATACAATTCTATAAAAAGGGGTTTTAGTTCTGGCTTAGTCCTATCTTTCCAAACAATAATCCGGTATCGATCGGTACGCATGGCATAGCCCATCAACCGATTTTCGAACAGATCCCGATCCCATTTTTCTTTTTGTTGTTCCTGAATCCGTCCTTCCACTTCCTGAATGAGCGGACCAAAATAGGTTTCGCGCATACCAGGTGACAGCGGATTAGCGGCCCATTCCCGTAAAGCGGGGTCAGGAAATAAGCTAAATGCTGCTTTTTTCCAGGGCAGTTTTGGGTTGGAAAGTAGCGGTACAAAACTCTGGCCTTCCAAATGACTCGGCTGTGATATACCTGCCAGTTCACAGAGGGTAGGAAACACATCCACTAGTTCCACCAGTGCATCGGTTTTCTTACCCTGATTTTCGGGGGGCATGGCCGGGGATTTGATAATTAATGGTACGCGGGTAGCTAGTTCATAATCCGTGGCTTTTCCCCAAATTCCCATTTCACCCAAATGCCAACCATGATCACTCCATACCACAATGATCGTATTTTCGCTTAAACCTGCTTGATCCAAAGCCGCAACCATCCGTCCTATCTGCGCATCAACATAGGTTACACAGGCTAAATAGGCATGTTTTAGTTTTCTTGCCAATGCAGGATCAATAGGGCCTTCCTTTGGAATACCATACCTCGTTCGTAATTCAAAGGAAGCATGCAAACCCATTGCCGCACCGTCTATGGGCCCGTCCACCTGGGTGGCCAACGGTATCTTTTCTTCCTCGTACATATCCCAATACTTTTTAGGAACCTGCCAGTTGAGATGCGGCTTAAAAAAACCTAGGCCTAAGAAAAAGGGTTTGTCCTTATTTTTGGCCATTTCCTTCATGGTCACAATCGCCAAATCGGTATCATAACCGTCTTCATAGGTTTGGTCGGAAACATCGGCAAACTCATAGGCCGGACCGTTTCCCAATCCCAGCTTGGCCGCTTCGCCATATTTGGCTACCATTTCGGCCTTGTTTTTCTTAAAAATGGCTTGGTTTTCTGGCAAGGCATATCCCCCAGGAAGATGTGGCTCCGGAATACCTACCTGATCCTTAGCCGCTTTCCTACTCCATGACTTTTCATCGTCGGTATACCCCGGGTGGAAAATTTTACCACAATAAACCGTTTCATACCCATTGGCCATAAAATGCTGTGGCAAGGTAATAATGTCTGGATTTTTGTCTCGGAAATAAGAGTAATTTTCAATCACCTTGATCGTCTCCGGACGCGCTCCCGTCATGATGCTCGCTCGGGAAGGACTGCATATGGCCTGTTGACAATAAGCACGATTAAACAAAAGTCCATCACCAGCCAAGGCATCTAGATTTGGAGTAATAGCAGTCTCGGAACCGTAACAACCCAACTCAGGACGTAAATCGTCGATGGCGATAAAAAGGATATTAGGTTTCTTTTGAGCAAAAAGACTACTATTTAATAGTACTAAGATTCCAAGACTTATTTTAAAAATTACATTCATGACAATTCAATAATTTTTAGAACTATTTCTTATCCCAAATAATAGGTAGCCATACGGTCATCTCGCTTTCTCCCCGATTGCTCCAAGCGTAATACGGTACAAAAGAAGTTTTTACCTTTTGCCATTCTGGTTTGCTAATTTCACGGTACATTCCCTCGCCTTTGTCTTTTCGTAGCAAAACACTTCCATTGATAGTACTCAAGCCACCCAAGAAATTGGGCTGGTACTGAACTTGTAACTTATCATCAGCAGATAAATAGGCATCCAAAATGCTTATATCTTTTGGCAAATCGGTGGATTCCAAACAGTACACAACGGGTCCCCGTTTGAGGGCTACTTGATTACGTACTTCTTCAATTTTAGGATTTCCTTCCACAAACTTCACGTTCATAGGCATCGTCATCGAGATAACATCTCCTTTTTTCCAATTTCTTTCAATGATGGCAAAAGTACCAGGTACTATCGCAACGTCAGTGGGTTTACCATTCACCAATACTTTGGAACCTACTGCCCAATCAGGAATGCGTAACTGTATATCAAACGGCTTGTCCTTACTTTCAACAATGGTAAACTTTACCGCACCTTCCCAAGGATACATGGTTTCTTGTGTCAACTGAAACGAAGTGCCGTCCAAAAGGTGGGTTTTTAACTCATTTCCGCCATATAAATTAACAGCAACCCCATTCGGTGTAAGGCTATATGCCCATCCCGAAACCTGTGCGATGGTTCTTACCAAATTTGGCGGACAGCAGAAACACTCTAAATACGGCTGTCTGATTGGCAATTCCGTATTCATTTTTTCATAATCACGGGTACCCAAAATCATCCTTAGAGGATTGGAATAGAAATAATCTTTTCCTTCAATACTAATCCCTGAAAGCGCACTGTTAAAAAGCACCAATTCCATAATATCCGCATATTTAGACTGGCCATGTAAGCCTAGCATCCGGTAGCTGAACATGGAGTTGGTAATGTTTGCGCAGGTTTCGTTATAAGCCGTCATGTTTGGCATCATGTATTCGTCGATAAAGCCCTCTTCAATTTTATCTTTACTGGTAGACCGACCGTAATGAGCCTGACCGACTGCCCCGGTAACATACATTTTTTTAAGGGTAACGTTTTCCCAAAGTCTATCCAGCGCGTCTATCAGTGCCTTTTCGCCTGTTTCCGCTGCCACGTCGGCTGCTCCGGCATAGTAGTAAAGTGCCAGTACGGCATGACCCACCGCTTCCGTTGATTTCCGCAAAGGGGTACGTTCTTGTACCATGTCGCCAATGGGATATCCCAAAGTCGTTTCATCATCCAACACTTTGTATTTCCCACGATTGTCGATAAACTTTTCAGCCAGTTTCAAATACCTTACATCTTTGGTGGTACGGTACAATTCTACCAAGCCCATGATTTGGGTTTGATTAAATCCAAACCGACCATAATGTTTATTTTCGGGCATAAATACCGCATACAGTAAATTGGCTTGTTTGATAGCAATATCCAGAAAGTTGGTCTGGCCGGTGACACGGTTATGTATACATGCGCTCGTGAACAAATGGCCGCTATTATACATCTCATGGTACCGGCGATTTTCATATCGATCTACGTCAGGGTCAATCTGAATCTTGGTTTGTAAGTAACCGTCTTCTTCTTGCGCCTTTCCAATTATTTCAATGATCTGATCCAGTTCTACCAGAATATTGGGATTTTTATTTTGGGCATAAACGTACATGGAAGCTTCCATCCATTTGTAAAAATCACCATCGTGCCATGCAAAACCTTGGTGTTTTCCTTCTTTTAAACCCGCCGCAATCTTGAAGTTATTAAGTCCATGACCAATGTCCCCTTTAAGCAAAGTTCCCATGTTGGGCACCATTACTTCTTCCGCTATTTTAAATTTATCTGCCCAGAACCCCTTCGTCCAATGGCAGTCACCCATGTTGATGCTCTTAAAATTCGCATAAGGACTATCAGCATTGTTGATGATACCTAGTTTTTGGGCATCCGAAAACTGAAATGCACATGATGCTATCGCTACTAGAACTACTCTTTTTAGATTCATTTTCATGTATTGATTGTTTATCAAAATCTAATTCAAATTTCACCTACTTAAAATCGTATAAACTTCCCTTCTTTAAGTACTATACAAATAGACCACAATTTCAGATGGGGGACATGATGAAAATTAACTAGGACTAGCACTATTTTACCTATTGTATTATTTGATCAATTTCTAGTGCTGTAATAAGAAAAATAGGGATAGGAGCTCAAAACAGTATCTCCCAAAAGGAACAGACTGATTTCACCTCTGCAAATTGCTAGTTTCAGAAGATAAGATAGGGCTGGTGGGTACGGGTATAAGGTAAAAACCAACTTATACTTATGGCGTCCCCAGAAAAAGCATTATTCGATAAAGTTGTTAATTCTAAGGGTCTAAAATTGCGAAGCAAAATTGCTGTAAGGAATATTTGGTTGAAAACCAAAGAATGGACATAGATCAGTTGAAACAAATGAATGTTATCGCCATGGAAACATGGCTAAACGATTCACCAAAACAAGAAAGTTTGAAGAGGATAGTTCAATTAATCAAAGCATTATGATCAAGGATTGTGTGGGAAATTACAACCCTACTCACCAAAATACCTGTTTATATTAAAATCTTTCCTAAAATCAAGAACCCAAGAGTTGGTAATTTGCCAACTTGTCAGTAAATATGCCCTTGTAATTATTTGACAACTACCTCCCTTTTTCACTACTTCCCACTTTCAAATTATGATCATATTAAAATTCACCCAAAACCAAAATCATTTACAAAATGATCATTATCCAAGCACGCAAACTGGATCAGTTTGCAAAAAAGCATGCAGATTCTGGTAAAAGCTTACGAACCTGGAAGGCAGTATCCCAAAAGGCAATCTGGAAGAAAGCGTCCGATCTATTGAATGACTTCCCTGGGGTATCTATCATTCCGGGAAGCCGAGCGAGATTTAAGATTGTGGGCAATAAATATCGTCTGGTTGTAGAAATTGACTATGAAGACGAGATTGTAGAAATTAGATTTATTGGGACACAAAGTGAATATGATACAGTTGACGCGTCCACTGTATAAACACAATACTGAAAATACCATCTAAGAAAAATATAAAAACAAACTGGTTTCTAATTGGTACCGAGCAAGAGTATGAAAATGCACTGACTCGTTATCAGGAAATTAAATATGCTGTTCAAAACTCTGAGGAACACAAAGAGAAGCTTTTACTAGCTCATCTTATTGCGGAGTATGAAGACAAAACAAGTGAATTGCCATAAGTGGAACCGATAGAGTTGATCAAAATCAGAATGGAGGATTTTGAATACAAATCCATTGACCTAGCCAACGAATACGGAGACAAGGGTACTATTAGCAAGGTCCTCAATTATAAACAAGCGCTTTCCTTGACCATGATTCGTAAGTTTAGCAAATTGCTACATATCCCGGCCGAGGCTTTAATTGCTGAATATGAATTGAAATAAGGAATCAATAGTACCACTCTCTAGCCACTTGGCACCACCATTTTAATGCTTACTCCCACGGTAATAATCCCAAAAGTTATACGGATAACCGACTTTTGAATTATCATCGCCATTTTCTACCGCGGCAGTTTCTATTCCTACCTGCATGGACTGGAGTATCTCTGCATATTCTGGAAAAATGGAAAGGTTTAGAGTTTCCCATGGATCCTTTTTGACGTTAAACAGCTGGGTTACACGAGAACCTTTCCTGGAAACTGTTTTGGTTTTTGGATCCATTTCATCTGCTCTTACGTATTCTATCAATTTAAAATCCCCCTTGCGATAGGCTCTTTGAAACTGCTTGTAGGCATGATAAGTATAATCCCGCACCCGATCCACCTTGCCGTCTACCACGGGTTTCAGACTCTTCCCCGTCACCGAACTGGGAATGGGTATTTTGGCAAAATCGCAGACGGTCGGAAAAATATCGTGTATATAGGCAAAGGCACCGATTTTACGCCTTTTATCCTTTATCAAATTTCCAGAAATAATAAATGGCACGTGGATACCATCCTCATCATACACATTTTGTTTACCCATCAACCCATGGTTACCTACCGCCAAACCACTATCCCCCGCCAATACGATAATGGTATTTTCATACTGACCGCTCGCCTTTAATGCAGCGATTACCTTACCTATTTGTTCGTCGAGGTGTGTGATAATGGCATAGTAATCCGACAGTTCTTGCTGGGCAATTTGCGGCGTACGAGGCCATGGTGCCAACTCTTCATCTCGTAAAAACATATCCCCATTGTCAAATGGATGCTCTGATAGATAGGAAGGCAGTAGTTTCATTTTGTTTACTGGATACCTATCTCGGTACTTCTTAGGCGCCTGACGAGGGTCATGAGGAGCATGGAAGGCCAAATACATATAAAAAGGCACTTCTTTTTTATAACCTTTAATAAAGTGAACAGCCTCATTTGCAAATATTTCCGATGTGTGGGGCCCGGTAGTCTCAGTACCAATCGGCCCGCGTTTCATGTCAGTATTAAAAGGAATTCTTACCGTATCTCCCTTTGCATAGTTCAACAGGTAAGCGTTTTCTGTGTCGAGGCCATGGGCAGTGTTATAATCCCAAAGTGGCATTCGGTAGTGATCCGTGAGGTAGAGCCCCAATCCCATGATTTTGGTACCGGCATTAAAAGTCCTTTTGAGCGACTCCGTATCTTGGTGCCATTTGCCAATAATATACGAATAGTAACCTTCCTTTCTGAAAGCCTCCCCGAAGGTGGTGTTATCCTCCATAATCGTACGGCCCGTATTACCAAGTTCAAATAAGTTGCGCCCGGTCATCAACATGGCGCGGCTTGGCATACAGGTAGCACCATGGAAGGCACCCATGAGGTAGGTATTCGTGAAGGCGATACCATTCTTTACCATTTCGTCGATATGTGGTGTACTTACGGGTTGGTGGCCCAAAGCATGAATTCCTGTAAACCGATGATCGTCCGTATAGATCATCACCACATTAGGCTTATTCTTTACCTGCGCAGTTGCCTCCGCAAAAGTCAACAAGTACAAAACCATTGTAAACCATATACTTATAGACGTGTATTTTCTTGATATCATAGTTATATAAATATTGTAATCTTCAACTGACCTGTTCACTACTGACTTTCTCTATCCCAATGGGGTTACCGACCTAAGAAGCCTTTCTCTTCGAGCAATTCCAAATACCACATTAGGAAAGCCTAAGTGGTGTATAACGCTATTTTATTTGGACGGAGTTTTCACTTGCCTGGTGGGTAAATAGGGCTAGTTTTTTTAAAATTAATTGATTTCGATGTTGAATTATCCACCATAATTTTTTTCGAAATGGCTCCCTGTACTTCTAATAGGTTATCTATTTTAGCTTTTGGGAGTACTTGGTTCAAAGTGATATTTTGACAGTCTTTCAGAAGCATAGCCATTTTTGCCTTAGAGTGTACCTCCATTTCAATTTGCTCAAAACGACTCTCCACTACGTCCTCCATTACGATCGCTGGACGGTCGTCGGCATTTCGTAATTGGAGGGTAACGTCCTTCAATACTAGCCCTTTTACATGACGCAGGTACATTCCATAAGCAGGTAATACCCCAAAGAACAGCTGTTCCGGATAGCGGGCTTCCTCTTCTGGAACCACTCTATCTTTTACATCTAAATCCCCAAAACCCGTATAACTGAAGTGAATATTCTCCATCACCACATTTTCGATATAATGGTTGGGTAAGCCAGTCATCATGATACACTCCGTGGGTGGATCGATTCTACCCGTTAACCTTCCTTCTATATTCCTAAAAAGAAGGTTTCTAATCTTCCCAACTGGCCGACCTTCTGGTGCTGCATCAGCGTTTTGTATCTGCCTAATTGATTTGTCGTAGCTTCGTCCACGATTACCAAGACGCACAAAAATAGGTCCGCCACAGTTGAACATTTTTATGTTGGAAATCTCTACGTCCTCCAATACCGCTCCATCCACAGCCAATAATTTAATAGCCCCATGTCTACTGTCAAAAAACTGACAATCTGTGATTTTAATATTTCTAAAACCCGTTTTAGAAGCCGTACCAAACTTCACCGAAGCCCAATAGCTGCTGATAGTACAATTCGAAATCACAAAATTTTCACAAATCTTATCGATACTACTTTTCAAACAAATGGCATCATCTTCAACTTGTAAATTACTGTCCGTAATGGATACATTCGAGCAACCGTCAAAATCCATTCCGTCATTATTTTTATTTTCTTTGTTATAAACTGAAGTATGGTGAATATTGATCCCTTCACAGGCTTTAAAATACATACACCACGATCCAGAGTTTTTGATAATGGCATTGTCAAACTCAATATTTTTACAATCTTCTATTCGAAATAATCGGGGCCTTTCGGGGCTATGCTTAAAGAAATATCCCCTACCGTTAATTTCACTTCTAGGGTGTCCGATAATTTTAATATTATGCTGATCCTTGGCATAAAATAAACATTTAGAAAACTGAGGTTCCTCCGTTGCAAGCGGTACATCGGCATAATCGTTAAGAGAAGTACTACCAAAAAGTTCGGAATAGGCTTCCATTTGAATGGTAACATTACTTTTAAGGAAAAGCGTACCGGTCACGAATGTTCCTTTTGGAATAATGACTGTACCTCCACCCGCCTTTTCACAGGCATCAATGGCTGCCTGAATGGGTTGAGTACTCAGTTCGGTATAGGATGACTTTGCTCCAAAATCAACTATATTAAATGGCTGAGCATGCGCCGAAAGAAGAGCCAACAGCACCAGTACGAATCCGGAATTTAACCGCTTAATAATTTTATTGAAACACATCTTTTTTTCTATTTTAACCAACCCTTTTTGGTACCGTTTAAATAAGCTATAAACCAGCCGCACCCCCAAGAGGCACACCAAAGCACATTCTCATTATATGGATCGGGTTTTACGTCCACTATTTTATCCGGTTGTCCCAATCCTCGATTTATTTTTGTCCAGTTTTCACCTCCATTTTTAGAAATATATACACCAGGATTCCTAAATTCCTGCGCCCTATTCACCGCCTGTCCGGCTACACTTATGACCATGAGGTCTGGATTTACTGGTGAAGTTTCTATCTGCCATACAAAGGGTGCTTTAAAAATTTGTTTCCATGTAACTCCATGATCTATACTTTTCCAAACGCCACCTTCCTCATAGCTCCCATTTCTACGACCGGCAGCAATAAAAATAGCTTTGGTATTCCGATCAATAAATACATAATTAACCGATTGTATGACCGATGGAATGGATAACCTATCCCAATTATCGCCCTGATTCGCGGACCGGTATAAACCTCCACGGTGATCATTCACCGCCGCATAAATCACATGGGAATTACTCGGATCCAGGGCAATTCTTCGAACGCTTGCCTTTTCATGAAAACCATTATTAGCCAACTCCCAGGTATAGCCACCATCTTTGGAGCGATAAAAGCCATAGCCTCCTTTGGTTAGTTTTGGCGCAGCACTACCCACTTCCGAAATCGGATTGAGTACAGCACAGAAATACATATTTTGAGGAGTAACTGGATCAATTGTCAGCGAATATTGGGTAGCAACGGCTTCCCAGGAGTTGTTATTGGCATCAAAAATTGTGGCAATATCTTCCCATGTTTTTCCTGAATCGGTAGAGCGGCGCAACTTGCCACGGTGCTCCTGCCGCCAGCTTAAGGTAAAAATGGTGTTTGGATCCTTTGGATGTACAGCCACAGTCGCAATCGAATGTGCACCATGATTCCCCCCAAAGTCCTGTACCTGCCCGTCAATCTGCTCCACCGCTACGGCTTGCCTGTCGGGCCAACCGTCGAGATCAGTAGTTTGCCAAAGACCATGTTCTCCACTACTCAACAATCTCCTACCCGGTAGGCCAGTTTCCAAAAGCATAAATCTTCCGGGCAAGTTACTACCTCCTCTTCCGATCCACTTTTTACTACCAGAAGAGGTCTCGAAGTCATCCACTTGCTTCCAAGTTTTACCATGATCTGTGGTTTTAAGGGTTTGTTGGTCAACGCCTATAAAAACCTCCCCCTTCGAATTAATAGCCATCATTCTATTTCCCGACGTTTCAGCCTCTTGATCCATATAAGGTTGCAGGTGTGCAAAGGAAATGTTGGTACCTGTGGGGTTGTTTCTACTTTTCCAATAATTAATATCTTGATTACCATTCCAATATACACCCTGTCTGGCACAGGCGAACCAAGATTTGCCCCCATCTTCGGTTTTCCAAACATCCCCTGCTCCAAAGGTATAGTCATGTTTCTTGTTAAAAGAAACGTAAATTTCATTTTTATTTAAAGGATTTACCACCAACCTGTTGAATACAGGAAGTGCATTTTGAGGTAATTCAGGAAACTTCATTTTGGCCTCAATTTTAGGAATCCCAAACCAATAGCCGATGGTTTTATAGTAACGATCCACCTCGGCAGCAGCATTAATTTTTGTCAAATCGATAAACAGATTTCCAGTCACGTTTTTCCAAGTTTCACCTCCATCCATACTTTTGTACACTCCGCCATTGGCAGACACTGTTTTCCCTTTTTCTGAATAAACGGTTTGTTCCACCAAATAAAGTACAAAATCACCCGATTTATGATCATAGTATGCGGTAAGATCCCGAGGGGAATTATTGGGTAATCCTTTCACTTGGTCTATCCATGTTAGACCGCCGTCAAGGCTTCTTAGGAGCCCCACGTTGGTAGCCATTACCAAATGTTCGGGATGGATCGGGTTTACGATCAGCTTACCGACTTCCATATTTTTGGGCAGACCATTGGTTACCTTTTTCCAAGTTTTACCCTTATTGGTGGTTTTCCAGATATACCCGTATGCGGCATATTTGAGTGGAGTACCGTGGGGTTCCGCTGCTGACCGATGGTTACTTTTTACATTCCAAAAGTCTCCTGCTCCCACATACCATACCTGATCATTGGTAGGATCCACTGCCAATTCACTGTGTCTGGTGCCGCTTTGTTCGGCGTACCATCCTTTTTCAAATGATTTCGGGTCATCGGGATCTATGCCAATATCTTTGTATGTTTCCCCAAATCCCCCAATCCGTAACCAGCTCCGGCCTTTGTTGGTGGTTTCATAAACCCAGCCATTCCAATCGATAGCCATGCCATAATTAGGGTCTTGCATTGAGAATTCTATATCCAATACCCGTTTCATTTCCTGCCCCAAGCCATCAGAATCTTTGATAGTTTGCCACGAATCTCCATCGTCCCAAGTACCAAAGCTCACATGCATATCTGGCCCCATAAACATGGTTTTGCAATCCGTAGGGTGAATCCAAAATTCCTCGCAGTACCCAGACATACCGGGACCAAAATTTTTCCAAATCACATCGGGCTCGGAGTGGATTTTCTGGCTTCTAATTTTTTGAAAATAGGCTTCATTACCTTGTCCAAATGAAATAAATGGCATAACCATTAAAAAACTATACAAAATTTTCATGGAAGATTTTGGTTGGTTATCATTCTTAAATTTCAGGGCGATGCTCTAATCCCACCTTCCCAATCCGCTTACTATTTTTTTAAAAATAATAATGCAAATCGGTACAAAATCCTTAAACTAATCTCCATATACGTTCCGACAATGGTTAGCACTGGATTACCCTGTATCGCCAAGTCCTGATATAGGAGGTTTCAATTAGAGCGGACCAACTTTGTTAAGGGCTAGTTTATGACAAAATTATCCTAAACTACTCTCAGGTGCCTCTCGTATTAACGCAAATGATGGTATTATTTTGGCAGAAAGGAGCCAATGTATCTTAGGTTCCCCCCTATCTAGTGAGATAAGTTCCGGCATAAGGGCCAGCCGAAAGCAGTGGATTTCAATAGGTATTTGGGAAAGTATCTACCCGCAAGAAGACTATTTAGGTGACGCACCTATTCTTTAAGAGAAATAAGGCAAATTTGGCAGAGAAAGTTATTGAACAGCGAAGTGTACGAATAATAAGGCCGCATGGGTACTTTTCTCTATGTGTTTACGACGCTACTTAGAACGGACGGAAGCCATGCTAAGTAGCGTCGTTGGTATTTACTTATTTTCTGCTCACTTTCACATCTTTAAACATAAACGGATTGTCGCTAATTCTCACCGTTTTCCCGCTGGCTGTCGTCACGTTTTTAAGAATTACTTCTTTGGTTTTAATAAAAGGAAATTTTTCTTCGTAGGAGTTGTCCGTCATTTCTGAATTAAAATTCGTAAAAATAGCAGGCCCTTGGTAATTTTCTGGATGGTTAGAATCGTCAATTTTTAGATTTTCAATGGTAATGCGTTCGGGCATATAGCAGGTATAACCGAAGTCATGTAAGCCAGAATTGGATCCGCTGATCAATGAGGCACTGACTGGCTTGCCATTTGCCGGCACAAAAACACAATTACGGATCACCAGCTCTCCTTGCCACGTGCTACCGTAGTCGGAACGGAGGTTCACGATACTTCTACCGTGAATGGTAGAATTCTCAACCAACAGAACTCCAGTTCCAATGGCGTTGATCCCCATGTGCCCAAGTGTTGAGTTGCGAATAGTGGCATTGGCAACTCCTTGGTGGGCATCAAACCGAGAAAGCGTACAATTATCGTAAAGCAAATTTTTACAAAAGTTAGAACCCAAAATCCCCCAATACTTGCTGTCGTTTATATCGTTAGTCTGGCTGCAATTCACAAAGGAAACGTTTAGCGCACGGTTGGCAGACAGGTCGTAGGTACCCATAGAAACCGGCTTACCTGCTGCTCCGATAGTGCTATAAGTCCGGTGGCCAGTCAGAATAGTATTTTTTACTGTCACATAGGAACAGTCACCAATATTAAGGAATCCCCCATAAGGTGCACCATGATCCCCTTCTCCCGTTATTTGGTGTTTTAGTCCATCAACAAGCACATTGGAACGACGGATTGCAATGTTTCTACTGTAATAGGTATACTTTGATTCGGCTTTATTGGCAATGGTAGTGAATATCCCACCAGTAATTTTAAGCGGAGTTTCGTCAATGGGAAGTGCCGTAATTTCTGTGATCTGGTCAAAATTCCACATGATCGGCGCATTCATGTCCACATTCCCTTTTTTGTCAACCACAAAGATATCGGTTTGCGAAGAACCATTATTTTGGTTTAGCCCATAGCGTATGTATTGCTTTACGTTAGAATTCGTGACGGTGATAAGGCAGGAACCCGGCAAAGTCACGTCAATTTTTTTCTGGTTCCTTTTAAGTGTAGTGACCTTTTCCAGTTTAAAGGGTTTAAGACCAGAACTCACCACGAAAATAGAAGCATTACGATTCTGTACCTCTGTATCGTCAATCAAGAAAGCCGCCGTTCCAAAATCAGTATCAGTCTGGATGGCAACGGTCCTTTCTTTACCTCCAATATAATAGGTAGCTCCCTGGTCTGCTTTCACCAAAAGGCCATGCAGATTAGCAAAATCATGGGTTGCAGCGATGGCTTCAATATCATCCGTTTTACCATCACCTTTCGCACCGAAGTCACTGTACCGAACTACTCCAGCAGATTTATATTTAGCAATATTCTTGGGGGAAACACTTTCAAGAGTGGTTTTTTTATGCTGTCCCTGCGTTGTCAAAACAGTGATTAAAAATAGGAAAATCAAGGAAGTTGTATACTTCATCATAAAGGTTTAGGTTAGTCTTAATTATTCTAAAAAAGCCAGTAACGTTGCCTGACCGTAGTTTTATGGGTAAAGGTTTATACAATCGAGTTATACTTGAATTGATTGTAAAGAACCAAAGCTGAAAACACCTGGACTGAAACCAGCACCGGTACAAATCCCCTGTAAATCAAAGATTTGAAGCCAGAAAATAGGGGATATTTATAGCATACTCCCGATAAGGTGCAGCGTCCTAAAAGAACACTTTACCCTATCGGGAGTACTGATAGCAAAATTTTACAAGAATGCTCCATCAAAACACAGCTGGCTAATGTAAATCTTATAGCGGGCAAGATTAATTAGCGGCATTTTTCGTTAGGCTATACAATCCTATGAATACTCAAATCCTTAATTGGCATGTGTTCTGCCTATTAACAATTCTATCATTAAAATTTATACAGGCTCTTATAGTATTTTTCATTAAATGGTTTCCATAATGGTCCTGTAACCATATTTGAACTGTCAATATAGTTTTTTACAAACTTGCTTGCTTCACCATTTAGAAAGAAGATTTGGTCTTTATGCTCCTTAGAAATTTCACTTGCTTCTTCTCGTGACCACAAAAAACGCCAAGTCTTTGGGAAGTCTGTTGAATAGGTTTTTATGTTGTCAAAATTTATGATTTCTGTTGTGCTTTTCTCGTTCTGTAAAATTCTGACTAACGGTTAGTATAAGAATACTAACGGATTTAGAATCGCTAACCTTCTACTCTAGAACCGACTGTAAATATAAAATAGCGACTTTGATTAAGTACCAAAGCCGCTATTATTTTTATACATTGTTACCTGCTGCCATTTTTTTTCAGAAGTTTCTTTATGTTATTTTGTTAAATGTGGTTTTTGTCAGTTCGAGGCTACCATTCCACAGGCTTTTTTGAAAAATCTTGTTATAAGAATCAACAGATGTTTTAACAACTTTCCCATCCGAGAAATAAATTCCCTTCAAGTCTTTGTACTTTTCAGAATAAGCAAGTTTTGCTAAATTTCTTCCTGCTTGAGCTGGTGTATGTATATTGCTTTTTAATAAGGTCAAAACAGGGAATACGTTTTTCCATAAAAAGCGCATAACAGGTGAATAAGATTTGGCAAGTCCTGTTCCTGGTGTCATTCCTGGGTCATAGGCATTTACCCTAATGTTTGTTTTTTTTAATCGCTCCTGTAATTCATAAGTGGTCATTATGTTACACAATTTTGAAGTAGAATACCTTCTTTGTCCAACTATGTTGGGTTTTTCGGAAGTTTCTTTTGAGAAAGCAAGCTCTTGAACACTGGTATAAATTGGTGGTTCTATTGGTGTTTTAAGTGCCGGGTCGTGTGTTTCGCTAGATGTGAATGTTATGTGCCCTTCATTTTTCATTAAGGGTAGCAATTGCATAGTCAAGGCAAACGAACCGAGATGATTTACACCAAATGTTTGCTCAAATCCATCTGCCGTATATTGTGTTTCGCCAATATTCTGTACTCCTGCATTATTTATCAAGATAGAAATGGAATTGTTTTTTTCTTTGGCAAATGATTCAGAGAACTTTCTTATAGATTCTAATGAAGCCAAATCCAGTTCCAAGCATTTTAGGTTTTTATGACCTGTCTTGTCTTTTATTTTTTCTATTATGTCTTTTCCTGCTCCAATATTTCTGGCAGGAATGATAATTTGTTCGTTTTTGGCAATTTGAGCCATTTGTAAAGCACACTCAAAGCCAATTCCACTGGTTGCTCCTGTAATAATTATTGAATCCATTTTTTTTGTTTTCTATTAAAATGATGAAGCAAAGTTCAGCACTTCAAAAGCAAAAATATTTGCCATTTGGCAAATAATGAATTCATGTATATTTAATTCATTTTAAAGGTTACATGGAATTCGTACCGAAAGCCTTCGGTGCTCATTTCAGATGCTTTTTCGAATCCTACTTAACGATGATTGCGTGATTCCTAAATAAGAAGCGAGATAGGAAAGCGGAATTCTGTTGGCTAAATTCGGAAACTTTTCAAGAAAATTGAGATACCTTGTTGTAGCATCTTCGGCTAACATTGGACTTAGTTTATTTACCTTTTCAACCAATGCTTTTTCGGTTATTTTATTGATAATGCCGTCCCACTGAATGATAGTAGCTGATAAATCGTTGAGTGATTCTGTAGAAAATACAAGTAGTGAACAATCTGTTACAGCCTGAACATATTCGGAAGAGGGGATTTTTTGATTGAAGCTGTTTATGTCCACTGCAAAATTGTTTTCATCAATAAAGTATTTGGTGATTTCATCACCTTTGCTGTTATAGTAACATACCCGGAAAATACCTTCTTCAATAAATGCTACTTGTTTTGGTGTTTTTCCTGCTTCGGAAAAGTAATCGCCTTTTTTTAACTCCAATACCTGTGCTTTTCTTTTTATCAAGTCAATTTGCTGTTGATTTAGCTGCCCAAATTCCAACAGATAGTTTATTAATTTGTCCATAGTCACAAAGGTTGTCATTGCATTTTATTCGGTATTTGTCAAATGGCAAAAAGGTTGATTGATTTTCGTATTAGTTATTTGTACGGTTTTTCTGGTTGCAGGTAGCGGCGAAGCTAGGCGACCGGACCTGCCGATAGGCGGGCTGTCGTATAGCTATGTGTTGGTGGTTGCTTTCATTTTCTCAGAGGCTTACATGAAGGTTCAATTGTCCGCCTAAGCCCTCTCTGATTATTCACATTAATGTCGAAAGTCGTATGTCAGAAGCATTATTTTCTATTCTTGAAATATAGGTCTTTGTCGTACCGCACTTTTGAGCAAGTTGTTCTTGTGTCATGCCCTTTTCTTTACGGAGTTCTTGCAACATTACCCCAAGTTTAAAAGCCTCAAATTCTTGTTCGTAAGTTTCTCTTTTCTCAGTTCCCTTTGGGCCATATTCTTGGTCTAAATGGTCTGAAAATGATGTCAATTTGTTTTTATTCTTTTCCATCGAAGTATTGTTTTTTTAGTCGTTCTGCTAATTCTATTTCCTTTTTAGGAGTCTTTTGAGTTTTCTTCTGAAATCCGTTGGCAAGTATGATTAGTTGTCCTTTGTCGAAGAAGCTAAAAACTCGAAAAATGTTTGAGCCAACTTCTAATCCGTGGTCTGTGTCCCCACCTAGAGTCTATACACATCTTTTAGGTATGCCCTTTTGCAAGTATAAATCCCTGAACCCTCTCATCAAACCTTTGTAATCCTATTAAAAAATCGATGGGACCAGCAGGTCTTTGGCTTTTATAGCCACTCCATCCGGCCAGCCTCGCTATTACCCAGGCAGCAAATGCAAGTGTATTATTAGAACATCGGGGCAAAGCCTTTTTAATGCTGTCTAACCAGCGATAACTCTCCTTTTCTTCGAATGTTGCCCTGCTTCTGGCCGCACTTTTTTGATTATGTGTAAGTTCTGCTTGTGGCCATGGCCGACTGATAAATTCAACTGAGGCAATCCCATAACAAGCATAATTCACTGCATCAATCGCCAAAACCGGATGGATATAAAATCCCTTGATTTGGCCTTTATCCACTTTACCCAAGTCCTTGATCGATCTTTCAAGACAGAAGCCGACCTGGGATGTATCCTCAATCAGCAAACAGTGTTCACTGTTACAATTACCCATTTGGGAATAAAGTTCTTGCTCTAAAAAGTCCACTGATACGCGTTTGTTTCCTACAAATCTACCAAACTGGATTTCCTCCTTTCTACTTGTCGACAATTTACGCAATGAAAGTGTTTGCTTTTCACCTATTCGTTTGGTTAGTTTATCAAAAACTGTTTTTAATCTTCGATCTGGAAGTAATATCATCCAAATTAAAGACGATTTATTTGTGTATATACTTTAGGTGGGGACACAGACCACGGTGGAGAAGAAGTGGATTATAAAGCAGAAAAGCCCCAATTTGGGCTAAATATAAAAATAGCACGAAGTTCAATTTACCTCGTCCGCCACTTTTTCTTAAATATAATGTTGGTGGCTGCCTTCTTTCACGCCAGCCATTTCTTTATTTGCCTGTAAGTTGTTTTTGTACCAGTTTAACAAAGTCAACCGCTACGCCTGCGATGTCTGCGATTTGTTCAAATGTCTTGTTACCTTCTTTTAAAAGGTAGGAAACAAACTTGGTTTGCTCTCTTTCTTGTCCCCTTAGATATAGGACATCTCTTTCTTCTTTTATGTAATTTGCGATACTGTCCATAGCATTTTTTAATTTTAGTTCTAAGTTACGCAATTGTGCTAAAACACGCAACTGATTGAAATATCTTGATAACGATAAATCTCCTTCGGTAGTTTCTTCAATTCGATGAATTATCTGTTTAAGGGCGTTTTCGGGGTCTTCTTCTTTAAAGTTCGCCAAAATCCCTAAAAGAACTTCTTCGGGATTGTTTGATTTAAGGAATATGTGATAGTCAAGTTCAGAAAGTGAAATCAGAGGAAACTTGAATTGCAACATCTCTTTGTTAAGTTCAGTCGGCATTTTTGGCTTTTCTGTACCAAGAAAAATAACAAACTGTTTGACGGGCAATTTATATTTCCTTAAAAGCATGATGAAATATTCAGCCATTCGATGAACCATTTCGGATTCATCTGCTACTTGAAACTCAATTTGCAGTACAAAAGTGTCGCCTTTTATGTCTGTTACCTTCTTTAAAATGTCAGGTTTACGTTCTTTGGTATGCTGAATATCATCGGGTAATTCTTCCATAGAAATAGCCTTAATATCAAGTACATTCTGCATTATACTTGAAATTACGGCTTCGATATTCTCTTTAAAAATCTTGTCGTACTGGCTTGATTGTCGTTTTTTGTTGCTTTCTTTCATTAAGCTAATTTAAGGAATACCGAGTACAAACTTTATTTTTAACGATTCATAAGTTCTTGTCTTAAAAGGAATTCTTTTGCCCATTTTTCAAATGACATTATTTTAAAAGCCTTATAAGGATACCATATAAACATTGCTATTATAAAGTAAACTATAAAGGTAATAATTAGGCCATAAAGCCAACCAATATTTGTTACTAGAAAATAGCCAAGTAAAAGCAATCCAATTATTACAACGTAAGAAAAAAAACTGTTATCAAATTTTCGTTTCTCGTCTTTTAGATACTCCGACCCGTGGTTTGTAAAGGAACTAATAAATAACTAGACCATGCACTACTATTAATAGTGCATGGTTGCTAATCCCTATACTACTCAAATCCCCGAGCCCTAGGTACTTCCTGCACATCATCTATCTCGTCTGGCATGGTCGGGAAGTATTCCAAGTAGTTGCCAGCGCCATATTTAGCAATATGCTTTTTCATTTCCTTGCCCATTTCTTTGAATTTCAAAGAGGCTTCTTTCTGATCCCCAATTAAAAAGAGATAATGGTTTTTTGAAATTTCCTTACCAGCTTCATCCAACAAACTAAGGTTTACAAAGAACTCAGATTTGACGTTTTGCAATACATTTTGCTGAATATCAAATATTTTATTGGCGCTATTCCCGGAAATATTCGCCTTTTCATGGGTTTTGGAATACAACACCTTTTGTTCGTCGTCCGTGATTTCCACTTTTATTTTTGAATTGGGATAGTCTTTATACAAATCATTTACCACCCATACTTCCCCTTTGAAAGGCTCCGTGGTATGCCAACGGCGTTTCTCGAAATTGAGATTCACTAAAAGTGGCTGATAGGCCGTTTTCACGTATTCATAGGAGCGTTTGGGCTTTTGGTAGTGATCCACTATCCCCCATTTCATGTCGGGCCAATAGGTAATAAAATGGCACAAAGAGATACCACTTAGGCGCGGTTTGTTTCGTCTAAAATGTTCTACTGAAAGCTGGAAAATAATACCCTGTGCATCCTGTGTTGCATTCACAAATTCTTCTAATGAACCTGTTTTTTCGCTGTTAAAAGCATCGTAGTTCTGCATACGTAGCTTATCCAAATCGGCCCAATGGTATCCCCAGCTGAGCCCTGGAGGCCACATTTCGTTTTCGGGTATAAACTTTTTCAGACTTTCAACGGAAGGTACCGAAGTGATCGCCAACTCGGGTACAATGGGATAATCTAACGATTTAAACCAGTCTTCCATTAGCCAATTACCCATATTATAAAAATAGGCCAACGCATGAACTGCTTCTTTCGGTTTAAAACCTGCTTCTTGAGAAGCTTCATCGGTCAATGGAGAGTCGGGAACAAAGGGTAGGTTCACATAATTGTGTATGCTATCCCCAAATTGTTCCAAAAAGTTTCTTGTAAACTTAGGATCCCGTGTACGCAGCATCATCTCCTCTCCGCCCTCTATCATGATTAACGACGGATGGTTTCTTCGTTCTTTGATGACCGCTATCCCTTCTTGAATAGTTATATCAATAAATTCTTTATCCTGAGGGATATTTCCAGTACCAAACGGTATCACATCTTGCCAAACGGTAAGTCCTGCACGGTCGCACATTTCATAAAATTCTGGAATTTCAGGAGGGTGCCAGCCAAATATCCGAATGTTGTTCATATTCGCCGCTTTGGCCAGGTCAATCAACTTCTGGTACTTCTCGGTAGTACTACGTCCCACGTATATATCTGGTGGTCCGCCCCAACAAGCCGACCGGATAAAATGAAATTTACCGTTAATGGTAGTAGTTCTTGGAAAACTCACCTCCTCACGGGTAAAACCGGGATTCCATTCCATTTTTACTTCGCGTATACCAAAGGTCTTTTCGGTATAGTCCATTATAGTGCCATTTTGAGAGATAGCCACCTTCACTTTATACAGATTCTGATCCCCCAAATCCCACGGCCACCATAATTTGGCATTCGGAATTTGGTAGGTTTGAACCACCTTATTTTTACCGGGCTTTAATACTGTTTCAGCCGTTTTTTTAATCAAATCGGACTGGAAGTTTTCTCCTGTAATTTCACTTTTAGTAGAAACTGTAATCGACTTGCTTAGGGTGTTTTCAATTTCCAATTCCAAATCAACCGTTGCAGAACCATTTTTGTTTAAGGTCGTTTTGGCATAAGTATCTATAATTCTACTGGCTCCTGTCGTCACCATTTTAATAGGACGGGTGATCCCAAAAGGTATAATATCCCGCCAATAATCCCCAAACCAAGGTGTTTTACGACCTGCTACCAAGGCATTTACTTTGGGTGGCGGATTTAGTTTTACGATAAGGATGTTTTGGCTTTCCCGCGTTTTTTTGGCAGAACGAATATACTTGGTTACATCAAAAGAGAAGGAAGAAAAAGCCCCTTCGTGGTTACCCAAATAATGACCATTAAGCCATACTTCACAACTATAATCTACCCCTTCAAATTTAATGGTAATGACTTTATCCGAAACATTTTCTGTTACGTTAAACTGCGTTGCATACCACCATTCATAATGCATGACCCATTGCGCCTTAGCAGCGTTCCTGCCGAAATAAGGATCTTCAATAGAACCATTGTTCCATAGGTCGGTATATACATCACCAGGCACTTTTGCCACATTCCAAACCAAGGTTTCAATGTCTTCGGGAGGAAGATTATTCAATCCAGCTTTTAGGCCTTCTCCTGGCAACATCATTTTCATTTTCCATTTATGACCCGACAAATCCCGTACAGATTGGCTATTTTCGGAGGTAAAACTGGAAGTTTGCGGTTGGGCTATTAGTATTATCGACGAAAATAGCACCAAACATAGCAATACCGTACTCTTCATTTTTTTGAATCGTTAGTTGAATGATAAGTTTATTTTAAAAAATAGGATGTCACTTAATTCCCGCTTTTAGGTGGGCTACTCTTTCTTTTTTCTATAATCGTCCATACGTTTCATGGCGGCACCTTCATACTTGCGCTGCAGCTGCCACAGTGGACGTTCCAAAGTCAATTCCCAATCGAACAATTTTTTATACATTTCCTTCACTTTTGCCGGATATTCGGCTGCTAAATCGTGCACCTCCGAAATATCTTTTTCAATATTATACAATTCGGCTGGACGGTCGGGGAAGCGTAGCAACTTCCAATCACCTTCACGGATAGCACCCCGTGATTCTTTTTTCCAATAAAGTACTGGATGTGGCGGATTGGCGTTTTCCCCAGTTATATACGGTTTCAAATTCACGCCATCTAGGTTGACTAACAAATCCATATTCCCTCCTGCGGCAGCATAAAAAGTGGGGAGTAAGTCTAAGGTGCTAATGGGGAAGTTATAGGCGGTATTACTAGGGATAACATTTGGCCAGCGCATCAAAAAAGGAACCCGAATTCCGCCTTCCAAATGGTTGGCTTTTGTACCACTAAGAGGGTCATTCACCGAAGCGTTCGCATCCGATGGCCCACCGTTATCGTTGGTGAAGATGACAATCGTATTTTTATCCAAGCCGAGTTGTTCCAGTTTGTCAAACACCCTGCCACAAGCCCTATCCAGCGATAAAGTCATGGCAGCAAGCTCCTTGCGTTTACCGGTCAACTCTGGAAACTCTTTCAAATCCTTTTTATCGGCTTCCATAGGATTATGTACTGCGTTAAAAGCCAAAATGGCGAAAAACGGTTGGTTCCTATTTTGCTCCATAAACTGAATTGTTTCCCGGGCGAGTGCATCCGTTAAATACTCCTTTGTTTCCTCAAAATGCCCAAACCCACGTTCCATTCTATCTTCAGGAGCAGGTAAATGATTTTGATCATCATAAGCATAGTAACTTCTGGCACCACCTCTAAAACCATAAAACGTATCAAAGCCCCTTTTAGTAGGATGGTACTGGTCTGTGTTTCCTTGATGCCATTTCCCAAAAAGGGCGGTCTTATATCCCAGCGACTTCATGTATTCGGCGATGGTTTTTTGATCAAGGGGTAGGCCCATTTCATCATCTGGTAAGCAGGACTTACTCATATAACCAGGCACATTGTTCTCCTCAAAACCAAATCGCTGCTGGTATTTGCCCGTTAGTATACCAGCCCTTGAAGGGCCGCAAACCGCAGCAGAAACATAGGCCTGCTTAAACTTCATTGACTGGGATGCGAACTTATCTAGGAAAGGGGTTTTCATTATCTTACTTCCCTGAAATCCGAAATCAGCATAACCTGCATCATCGGCTATGATGAGTACAATATTGGGTTTGGTTTGAGCCACCAAAACCGCGGGGTAAGTAACGCCAATCACCAATAGGGTCTTCAACCAAATTATGTTCATTTTCATGGGTTCCAATTTTTAGATTCCTTAAAATATGCGGGGCGCTGTTTAGGCCGCCAATCCATTTCCGAAGGCTATTATAAGTACCCCGATGATCATACACGTCAAACCCAAATACAAAAACACTTTGGTTCGGGAGGCTGCTTTTGCCCACTCACCAGTAACAATTCCACTGATGATAGCCACCGCTACCGACACCGTATTGAAAATGGCATAACCTACCGTGTTTCCACTACTCCCCAGATTGAAAGCCGCAAAAGCAAAGAGAATGGAAGCTGCAAAATTGAATAAGGCCATTACGGAAATCAAGGTGAGGTTTTGAACTATTGCCTCCGTTTTAAAGGAAGACCAAAGCTTTTTCTTCCCAATTTCATAAATAAAATAGAGGGTAATGGGTACGCCACCTGATACATAAATCACGCACATTACCGCCAAAGCAGTTACCCAATCCGCATTTCCCATCAGTTGACTGGCTTCCTGCAAATAAGGCCGTCCTACTGCGTTAGCATAACTAAATCCAGTAGCTAACACACCGCCGCCAACCGCTATAAATATACCGGTGACCATCGAGGAATCGCCCACCACTAAGTTGGTAGAATCTTCGTCTTTTTGGCGGAGTAAACCTGCTTTTCCATTAATCACCACCCCTATGAGCACGACTAATATCCCTCCTAGTATGGTGGTAAATACATTGGTAGGTGGTAATCCTTCTACCAAAAACGGCAGCAATGAGCCAATCAAAATGACGGTTCCTATAAAAAGTGAGAACCCTAGTGACAGGCCAATATAGTTAATTGCCTTTCCCCACATCATCACCCCAATTCCCCACAAAACACTGGCAAATACCATTTTCAGGAGCACGTCGGAAGGAACCGACGAAAATATATTTGACGCCCCTGTGATGAACACCATAATGGCCAGAAATGGCACGATGAGCATGTTTATAAAAAAAAACAGTCCCCAAGTATTTTCAAATTTGAAATCCTTGGTAAACTTTTCGGGTAAGGCATATAGCCCTAATAAAATCCCAGCAAAAACCGCTATTAATATACCTGTTAACATAATTCGGTGGATTATTAATTTGAAACCATATTTAATTACCAAGAAAATTTGAAGACCGTTTGGCTATCAAATTCATCAGATTGTTTTAATATAGACTTTGGAGATTCCAAGATATTGGGGCCATTGGGATACCTACTAGTTTCGCAGCAAAAAGCTCTAAAACTGCCATATTGATCCCCATTTTCTCTTGAAAGTTGGTCGGAGGTAAAAAAGCCAGTATAAAACAACATTCCAGGTTCATTGGAAAATACCTCCAATTTTCTCCCACTTACTGGGTCTGAAAAGCAGGCAATCTCTGGCAAGGGTAGATCCGCTTTTTGGAAAATATAATAGTGTTCAAATCCAGTGGCCATTTCCGACAAACAGTCGCCAAGCCGTACTTCGTTTCTTAAATCTGAGCTACTATGTTCGACCTCTATTAAATCCCATTTCGTAGAATCAACGGTATTTTGTGTCAAATAAGAATCAGATTGAATCGAAATGCTGTGTTCTTTGATGTCGGTTTTAAAGCCTGATAAATTAAAGTAACTATGATTGGTTAATGTAAGCGGTGTTTCTTGGTCCGTTTTTGCCGAATATTGAATCGTAAGTGCGTTGGTATTGTCCAATGAAAACGTTACCGCCACCGATAAATTACCGGGATACCCTTCCTCCATATCTGGGCTAAACAGTTGCATTTTAACACCGATACTATTCTCGGATTTTATTGGCTCGGCCGACCATATTTTTTTATCAAAACCCTGAACGCCCCCATGCAAATGATTTTCTCCATTGTTAAGAGGTAGTTGATATTGTTTTCCAGAAATTTGGAATTTTCCACCACCAATTCGTCCTGCATACCGCCCTACCGTACATCCAAAATAGGGTGCATTTTCCAAATAAGCTTTTGAAAAATAACCCGCCAACGAATCAAAACCACAAACAACGTCTACCTTTTCACCTTTCGAATCGGGTACTTTAAGGGATGTAATTGTTGCCCCATAATTCATAATGGAGACCTCCATTCCGTTATTGTTTTTTAGATTGTAAAGAAAAACCGTGTTTCCTTCACGCTCACCGAAAATACTCTTAGACAGCTCCATTACAATTATTTAGGGTGTTAAGTTTTTTATTTCAGACTTTATAAGGCACCAGTTTTTGCCAATCAAATACAACCCCAGTACCTGGCTCCTCGGAAGCCACTGCACGGAAGTTATCCACTACCAGCGGTCGGGTGGTATATTGGTCTATGGGAAAGCTATGTACTTCGAGCCAGCCTCCGTTAGGCTGGGAAGAAACCAAGCTTACGTGCAACTCCTGCATACCATGCGAGCAAACTGGAATCTGGTATTGCTGGGCTAATTTTGCTGCACGCAACCAACCCGTTACACCCCCACAGTTGGAGGCATCTGGCTGAATAAATGATAAACTAGCCTGGTCAAAAGCGTATTCAAATTCATGAATAGTATGTAGGTTTTCACCCATCGCCAGGGGCATACCGGTAGCATCGGAAATTTCGGCATAGCCTTTATAATGATCAGGAATGGTAGGCTCTTCAAACCAGAAAATATTATAGGGTTCAAAAAGCTTGGCAGCTCTTATCGCCTTTTCGACACTCATGGAATAATTGGCATCCACCATAAAAGTGATATCAGGACCTATTAGCTCTCTCACTGCCTTGATACGCGCAATGTCCTCGTCCAAATTTTCCCGACCAATTTTTATTTTGACGGCATTAAACCCTGCGTCCAGATACCCTTGGATATTGGAAAGCAGTTTTTCCGTGGAGAATTGCAAATCAATTCCACCGCAATAAGCCTTACAAGAATTATCGGCACCTCCGGCCATTTTCCAAAGAGGCAAGTTTGCCTTTTTACATTGGATATCCCAAAGGGCAATATCAACGGTAGAAACCGCAAAAGAAGCAATACCACCCCTACCTACATAATGTAAATGCCATTCCAGAAAATCATAAATACCCGCTATATCCAAGCCCTCTTTTCCGATAAGAACGGGTACGATATCATGGTCCAACATGGCCTTGATAGCAAAACCACCCTTGCCGCCGGTATAGGTATATCCAGTACCTTGGCTGCCATCTTCTAAGGTAATGGTGGTGGTGACCAACTCGAAATGCGTATGGTCTCCATGTTTGGCATCGTTCAAGACCTCGGGCAAGGGGACCTTAAAGAGCTGTACGTCTATATTTTTTATTTGTGTTGACATATCAGACATTATAATTCATATAAAAAGTCTTTTTATCCAAGTATTGCTCCAAGCCATATTTGCCATCTTCTCCACCAGTTCCACTTTTTTTGTAGCCATTATGAAACCCCTGGTGCTGCTCACCGTGACCCCGGTTTACATAGATTTCACCGCATTCCAATTCATCGTTACAACGCATAATTGTGCGCATATCCTGGGTAAAAATCATCGCAGCCAAACCATATTCCGAATCATTGGCATACCCTATTACTTGGTCAAAAGAGGAGAATTTGATCACTGGTAAAATGGGGCCAAAAGATTCTTCATGTACGATGGTCATTTCTTGCGTAACATTGGTTAAAACGGTAGGTTCGAACCAAAATCCTTTTTCAAATGGTGATCCGATGGGCTTTTTACCGCCAAAAGCGAGCGTGGCTCCTTCTGCCAAAGACACCGCCACCAGTTTTTCCATATTCGCCAATTCCGAAGCATTTACTTTGGGGCCGATGCTCGTCTCCGGATCCATTGGATCTCCTAACTTCAAACCCTTCACTTTTGCCATGAACTTATCCATAAAGGCATCATAAATAGCTTCATGCACATACATCCGCTCGTTACACGTACATACCTGCCCGCAGTTATCAAACCTCGAATGAAAAGTTGCATTGACGGCTTGATCAAGATCTGCGTCGGCAAAAACAATACTTGGTGCTTTGCCACCGAGCTCCAGCTGTACATGTATTAGGTTTTCCGCAGCCGTTCTGAAAATTTCCTGACCAGCCCTTGTACTACCCGTCATGGTGACCATTTTGGTAATCGGGTTGGCTACCAAAGCCGCACCCAAAACCCTACCTTGTCCAGTTACAATATTGAGTAGGCCTTTTGGCAACCCCACCTTATTGGCAATGTTTCCAAGTTCCAGGGTTGCCAATGGTGTTTCTTCGGTGGGTTTTATGACCATACTATTCCCTGCCACCAGTGCAGGGCCGAGCTTTCTTCCAGCCAAGGCCAATGGAAAATTCCATGCCGTTATAGCCACCACCACCCCACGAGGCACTTTGTTGATCCAAATTTGTTCATTGGGATTGTCGGACGGTACGATATCCCCTTCTATAAAACGGGCTCCGTCACAGGCATATTCTATAAACGAAGCGGTAACTTCTACCTCCATTTGCGCTACCCCTATTAACTTCCCCTGCTCTCTTACAAGCAATTTGGAGAGGTAATCCTTTTGGGCTCGAATTTCAGCCGCAAACTTTCGGAGGATCTCTGCTCTCTGACGAGCCGGTACCTTTTTCCATTCCTTTTGGGCAGCAGCGGCTGCTTCCAAGGCTATTTGAGCATCTGCCGCAACGCCTGTTTCCACAATTCCGACCACACTTTGATCCGCTGGGCTATACACTTCGTTGGTTTGTCCACTCGTGGCAGCAACCCATTCTCCATTTATAAAGAGTTTGTAATTTTTTATATCTGACATTGAGAATACTTTTAATGTGTAAAAATAAATAGGCCGTCGGTCGCCCACAATTGACTTTCTATTCAGCAAATACAGGATAGCGAAGTAATAACCATGCTGTCCAAAATAATCAAAGGCTGAAGGCTGATAGCCCGAATAGCTACCTACCCATCCACCCGCCGTCTACCAACATCACGGTGCCGTGCATATAGGAAGAAGCTTCTGAACAAAGGAAAACAACGGGCCCCGCGAAGTCCTCGGGCATGCCCCACCGACCTGCTGGAATTCTTGCCAAAATTGAAGTGGCTCTTTCGGGATTATTTCTAAGCGCTTCAGTATTGTCGGTATTGATATAGCCCGGCGCTAGGGCGTTCACATTTACACCCAATGAGGCCCATTCGTTGGCAAAAGCCATCGTTAGTTGGCCAATAGCCCCTTTACTAGCTGCATATCCCGGCACCGTTACCCCACCTTGGAAGGTAAGTAAGGAAGCCGTAAATACCACCTTGCCACTTCCCCGAGCTACCATTTCCTTACCGATTTCACGGGTTAAAATAAACTGGGCATTCTGGTTTACTTCCACTACTTTATCCCAAAGTTCATCGGAATGTTCAATAGCTGGAGCTCGTAATATTGTACCTGCGTTATTGATCAGAATATCAATGACCGGAAAATCTACTTTTACCTGTTTTATAAAGGTATAAAGTGCCGCTCGATCCGAAAAATCACAGCTATACCCTTTAAAGTTTCTTCCGACTGCCTTCACTGCTGTTTCTACCTCACTGCCACTTTCCGGTAACGATGCGCTTACTCCAATAATGTCGGCTCCGGCTTCTGCCAAGGCGATAGCCATGGCTTTTCCAATTCCTCGCTTACAGCCAGTAACCAAGGCAATTTTTCCGTTTACACTAAATTTATCTAAAATGCTCATGGTTGATTTATTGACAGTCTAATAAAGTTTTAATCCCCGCCGGATTCTGATCGATTTGTTCAAAGGCGTGCTGAATATTGGACAATGGCTGGATTTCTGAAATCAGTTTTTCAAATGCCAGCTCGTTGGAAGTAATGAGCTGGATTGCCTCCTCATAGTCCTCTTTCTCATAAACGCGGGCACCTATCAGCTTCAACTCCTTCCAAAAAAAGTCAAACAAATTAACCGTTTTTGGTTGTGCGTGAATGGCCACCATCACAATTCTACTACGGATACCCGCAAGCTTTGTCATGATGTCCACCGACGGCTGCACCCCGGCAACTTCAAAAACTACATCCGCCTTGCGACCGTTTGTTGCCTCTTGAACATAGGCGATAATATCTTCGGTAGCAGGATTTACAACCGTAAAACCCAAGTTTTTAGCGATCTCAACCCTTGCTTCGTTCACTTCCGAAATGATGACAT
>CAXBLH010000007.1:0-30840 GCA_963976315.1 uncultured Dyadobacter sp. | reverse complement strand
CTCCATGGTGGTCCAGTTATGTCCCCTTTTATGGTATTTCAGCAGATACTCCGCCTGCTCGACCAGGCTGCAAAGCATAAAAATTCTGCCAGCATCTGAAAAGGCATCGGAATCCTGAAATCCATAAAATAATTGTGGCCAGCATGCTTCCAATCTATTCCCTGCTTCCAAATCACGCCATACCACCTCACCAATATCACGCCAATCTAGAGTATTGGAGGCCAATACCAAATAAATAGAATCACTCCGTGGAGGTAATGGGTTATGGATAGCCCAATCACGAATAATAGAATCAAACTTTTTAGCGTATTTTTCTTGGTGACTCTCTTGATATAACTCCAAAAAAGACAATAAATACCGGTGGCGATTCAGATTATAACCAAACTCGTCATCGCCTTCTGGGCCCGTGAAGTGCCAATTCCAGCCACCAGACTTACTAGGTGGAACTTTGGCGGTCTGCTCGTGGATCGTGACTGTATCGCCTAATAACTGAAAGGCTACTTTGGAAGCAGCTTCATGATTCATATCAACAGGTTCAAATGCCAACCACCTACCGTATTCACTTTTACGATAATGTTCCAAAAGCGCCTTGACGGCAGAAAGGGAATCACCGGAAGTTACTATTCTTTTTACCGTACTTAGCTCACTTCTTTCCAAGTCTATGGCACTTATTAGCGAATGTATCTTATCTGGATAATGCTTCCAAACAGCTTCTATTGTGAGAACCTTTTGCCAATTTTGATGCTGAGCAAATAAAGGATTGCAGAGAAAGAGCGATAACAGTAAAAATTGAAATACATTGAAGTTAAGGTAAGTCCTTTTCATAGTAGTAAAAATAGCTTTATTAAATGCCGTCCCCTCGCTTATGCTATAAGTAAAGCAATAATATTTCCATTTATAACCCTTATCCTATTTGGCACTTACATATTTATTACGAAACTCGGAGGGACTACAACCCTTCACCTGCCTGAACTGCCTTGCAATATTTTTGCTATCAACCAATCCCATATCCAATGCTATTTCAAAAACAGACATGTCGGTATCTAGTAGCTTTTGGGTGAACTTTTCGATTCGTAAATTAAAGATATACTTATAAACTGGGTAGCCTGTAATCTCCAGAAAACGTTTTTCCAACGCCCTTCTCGATAGGGGAACCTGTTTTACTACATCATCAACATTCAAATTTTTGTCTATATTCTGGTGAATATATTTCAAAGAAGAAGCAATGTGCTCGTCATTTGTAGCATAAATATCTGTTGAATGACGGGTAATTACTTGTAAGGGTTCCACTATTATATCATAATGAAACTGGAAACCATTTTTGATTAAATGGTCCAAAAGTTTCGCCGTTTCATAGCCCCCTTTTTCGGTGTCCAAGGCAATACTTGATAGCGGAGGATCAGAAAGATCACAGATCATTTCATCATTATCGACACCCAAAACAGCAACCTCTTCGGGTATACGAATCCCCAAATAACGGCAGGCTTCTGTAATATGCTGCCCTTGGTTGTCGTCACATGACATGAGGGCAATGGGTTTTGGTAAAGACTTCAACCAACGGCTCAGTGAGGAAGGCTTATAATACCAAAGCTCACTAGATCTAGCCTTTTTGTGTTCAAAATAATGTACTTCATGCCCCGACTTCAGGAGCCGTTCTTCGAACCCTTCGGCCCGTTCGCGGGACCATACAATATCACTAAAACCATAAAAGGCGAAATTGGTAAAACCCTTCTTTATGAAGTAGTCGGCACCAATGGCACCGGTTTGACGATATGCACCCGTAATATTGGGAATATCTGCAAACCTTTCCTTAAAATCCTGAGCAATTACGGGTATACCTGCATCAACAATTTTCTGGATTTCTTTATCATTATATAGCTGGCCAATAATACCATCCGCTCCCCATTCCAGCGCCCATTTTAAAATCCCATCCATCCCCACTGTTTCGCGATGAAACAAAGGCATACGACAGAAAATCCATGGACCTACCTCTCGTGAATAGGCATTAATTCCCTTCATTAAGCTTTTGCTATATTCTTCTGCAAAATCCAATAAAAGGATAATTTTATACATTTTTTTAGCACTTTTGGTAGTCAGTTGCCAGCTAAATCATTGGCCGTAAATTATTAGTAAAGAACCCACAAGCACCTTCAATTGGATCAAATTTAGGGTTTAAACAGATCTTTGAAGCTTTTTACGGTTACATTTTGTATTAAAGGTTTAGCCCAAAGTCCAATACTAAATATATAACCCAAGGTAACCAATAAAAACAACATGGCCATTTGTAAGCCCACCATTTCGGCAAGGCCTCCTATTATTAACGGTACTACGGCACCACCTGAAATTCCAGCACATAATATGCCCGAAAATGTACCATGATGCTGTGGTATGGAATTTAAGGCCAAAGAAAAGATAACCGAGTACATCACCGAAGCAAAAAATCCTGTAAGGGGGAATGCAATTTTAGCGATTTCCACAGAACCAAATAATGCAAAAAGTAATGCTACTATGGCCCCAAATGTGAAAAGCATGAGCACATTCCTGCTATCAAATAATTTCAATAATATAAGCCCCAAGAAACACCCCACCGTGAGTAAGCCCCAAAAAAGTGATATAATTGCCGCCCCTTCTTGTGCTGGATCTACGCCATGATACGTTTCCAAAAATTGTGAAATCCAGTTTGCAATCCCTTGTTCGGTACCTACATAAGCAAATATCCCAAAAAAGAACAACCAAACGTAACGGTTGGAAGCCAGCTCCCAAAACGAACTTCCGACATCCATACGTTCGTCCTCTTTGAGTTCTACCTTTGGAAACTTCACAAAGGCTATGACCAATACCATCAATCCCGCAATTACTGCAAAGACCCAATATAACGACACCCATTTTAAATCAACGGGCACCAAGCCATCAAGTGTATTCAACAAAATATTACTACGTTCGGAATGTACATTAAGTACCAAATAGCTATACAAAAGGGGGCTTAAAAAGGAGGCCGCACCAAAAAAAAGCTGCCCTAATACAGAATTAAATGCAAACTTTTCTTCACCACCGGCCACACGTAAAAGCGGATTAATTACCACTTGTAGCATTGCCATCCCCACACCTATAATAAACAGAGACAACAGCGCTATTGAAAAGCTGGGGATTACTGCAAACATAAAGGCCCCCACAAAAGCAAAGACAAAAGCTGCAATCAAATTGGCCTTTTCTCCATATTTCTCGACTAAAAGACCCGAAGGAATTGACATGATACCATAAGCTACAAAGAACGCAAATGGTAAAAAACCTGCCAACCCAATGCTTAAATCAAAACTCTTTACAATATCTGGAATGATAGGACCAAGAATATTTGTAAGGAAAGAAATTACAAAAAAGATGAGAAAAATTAGAATGACAATAAAGCTGTTTCTTTGCATCAGTGGGTCAATATGAAAGTGAGTATCAATTAGAAAAGGCCTTTCAAACTAGTTTACAGACCGGTTTTACAAGTAGTTTTTAACAATATACGAATATGATTATAAAATGCTGGATTTTAAAGTAGGTTGAGAAATATCGTCCAAAAGTGCAGCAGCGCCAAGCAAAGCGATATTTTCATTTTCAGAAAGGAAAAACTTGATTCGATTTACCGACTTAGGATAAGCAAAATCTTTAATGGCTTCCAACATTGCCTCTTTAAAAAAAGCACTCGCTTTGGCAAGGGATCCTCCGATCACGATGGCCTCAGGGTCGTAGGTATACATCACGATCTTGATTGCATTTGCCAAATGTTTACCAAAATCCTTCCAAGCCTGGAGAGCAATTGGATCGGCACTAATGGCTCTACTATGTGCCTGAAAGGCATTTATACCAATACTATTCTCAAAATAACGGTTGCACACATAATCTTCAAGTATGGAGTCCTGATAAGGAATCATACCGATTTCGCCTGCTCCGCAATTGGCTCCAGAATAGAGTTTATTATCAATTATAATCCCCGATCCAATCCCTGTTCCAATAGAAATACCGATTACCGATTTATACTTTTGGGCGAGTCCAAACCGATGTTCTCCCAATGTGAAGCAATTAACATCATTGTTAATAGTTACTGGAATATTAAATTCGGACTCTAAAATATCTCGCAATGCTACTTCATCCCAAGAAGGGATATTCATGACATTATAAACAATACCTTTATTCACATCTACCACCGAGGGCACACCAATCCCAATTCCGCCCACGGGTTGCTGCAACAATGGCCTTAGTAAACCTTTCAGTTGATCCAAAGTAGATGCTAGGCTTTCTTTATCTTTCAGTAACAAATGACGTTGGTTGGTTATTTGCCCGTTCAATTCGATTCCGGCACGGATATTCGTACCACCAATGTCTACTCCAATGTTCATACTATTTCAAAAATTAAGCATAGTAATACCGTATCCTGTTTTCTAACCAACAGGCCTTGTAATTCTATTATAAATAATTCTAAACTACCTTGTTTTTAATGCAACGGTTCGGCTGGATTTACCAGCAATATCAAAAGCTTTTAATTTAATAGCTCCTTCCACCCTCACTGGCTCCGTATATTCCTTGGAATCAACAGTGGGCTCTGTGCCGTCCGTAGTATACCGAATTGATAAACCAGGTAGCTCGGTATTTGCGCTTAAAAGTCCGTTTTCCACCTTGGCTCCTGGCATGGGTAAACGGTAGTTATACCCTCCATTCAAATAGCTCAGTCGTGGCAAATGATTTTGTGCCATCGAATTAGCAAACTGGTTCCACCCTGTTTGAGCCATGGCCAACCGTTTTTTCGAATCTGCTACATTCTCCCAACTCCTTTCCGCGCTCCACGCACTTTCGGAGAATCCCAGTAATTTGGGCAATATGGCATATTCCATCATATCCCGTCCCTTGATGGTCTCACTCCAAAGCTGTGCTTCCACCCCAATAATATTTTTTCTTGCCTCAGGTTTTAGTTGCACTTTACCATCGAACTCTTCTTTTAAAATTTTACCCATACCAGTCTCCTCCGTAGTCCGGAACATATTGAAGGGAGCAAAATACCAGTTGTCACGGGTACCTACAAAACCCGCCCAATATAACCCCGGCTCCTTAGGATCATTGTTGTAAGACATGTCGAAATAAAAATTTGTAACATTACAAAGCACCACATCATAGCCGGCATTGGCCAATCTATTACCCAGATCAACATCAAAAACATTATTCCAGATATACGGCACCACAGGTTTACCCACAAACTGCGGATTGGCTAAATATTGACCATCAGCTGTTTTGGTAAGTGCTACTTCCTCCCACCCGTGGACTTTCAAATTACGTTTTTCCAGCTTAGGCAACAATTTTGCAAAAAAGTAAGCTTGCAATTGTTTCGGACCTCCAATTTCTGGGTGTTCCTTCAAAAGCTGATCGATCATAGGTGATTTGGTCCAGGCTCCATCCGCCACCTCATCACCACCGGTATGAAAAGTATCCAAGGTCAGCCCCGCCTCCTGGTACATTTTAGTCATTTCATCCACCACTTTTTCATAAAAATGGTACACCGACTCTCTCGCAACACATACCACGTTATTTTTATAACCTTGTGGTGATAAATAAACTGATTTATCTTCTGGATCAATCAAACGGTACTCATTGGCCTCTTTTTCTTTACCTTCTTTCATCAACCGTTCATACCGGGACTCCATGGCCTTAATAGCCGCCAAGGCATGACCTGGAAAGTTTACCTCTGGAATTACTTTAATGTGTTTTGAAGTAGCATATTTCAGTATCTCAATAAAATCAGCCTTTGTATAAAATCCACTACCGTGCTTCCCATCATCATAAGCCACCGGGCCAGAGCCATATCCTGGCTGCAAAGCAGGAGCGTTCATACCCGAAGTATGCTGGCGCTGTGCTCCTACGGAAGTAAGTTCAGGCAAACCATCAATTTCTATTCGCCAGCCTTCGTCTTCCGTGGTATATAACAATAAGTGATTGACTTTATACGAAGCCAAAAGGTCTAATATCCGCAGTACAGATTCTTTGGTTTGGAAGTTACGTGCTACGTCTAAGTGCAGACTTCTAAAATAAAACCGAGGTGCATCCTCCACCTTGACGTATGGCAGCATCACCGACTTCTCTTGATTCTGGTAAGCTTTTACGGGTATAAGCTGCAACAAGCTTTGTATGCCATAAAATACTCCAGCAGCATCTGACCCCGCAATGGTAATTCCACCAGCATTGATTTCCAATTGATAGGCTTCTTTACTTACACCATTAATTTTTAGAGGTTTTATTTCAAGCTTAATTGCGGAGCTACCCGATTGAGCCTTCCCCACTCCTTCGCTTATTGCAAAATCTCCCTTCGTGATTTCACTTAATTTTGAGGAAAGAAATTCGGCTTCTTTGGCCAAGCTAGAAGCATATTGTATGGAAGTCGCAGAGGTTAATTCCAAATTCCCGTTACCTGAAATTAGCTTTACGGGACTAGGTATAATTTTCAGTAACTGGTCCTCACTTAATTTTGAAAAAATAAGGTTTTCTTCAAATCGATTTTCCGGGGTAGGCAATGCCTTTAAATCCATGGCCCCTCTTAAAATTTGTTCTTTAGTGGTAAAGGGCTCAATCGTATAATCCGCCACCTGCACTATTTTTTCTTCCTTACCAGCTTCATCATAAAATACAAAATAAAGCCCTAGGGGTGCATCCGTTTCCTTGATAATACCTTCAGTACCCCAATAATTAATAGTAATGGAATCACCGGGGTTTAATATAAAATCCTCAGCGGCTACCATTTTATACCAATCTCCATTAATGTGTTCTATGATCGCTGGTTCTTTAGTTTTATTGGGAGCTATTGGACGGGGTGACATATTAAAGAAAAGTGCCCAATTTTTGCCATTTAAGGCAATATCGCTGTTATTTTTAAGATCAAATTTTGCTGAGAAGCTTCCCTCAGGCTCTATAAAATTGCTAATCACTTTCCATGAAACAGCTATTTTCTGTCCTTCCGACTCAGAAAACTTCCCAGAGGGAGAACAACCAAAAACAATTACTGATAAAACAACCAGCGTGAAGAGTATATTTTTCATAAGATATTAGTAACCAGCATTTACTTAAATCCACAATCCTACTAAGGATTCATGAACAACTATATTACTTTCCTTTTTAAGAAAAATACTATTACCCACGGAATAAATATATGAGCCGATTTGGGTACACCCGCAAACCTATAAATCAGGTATCAAATAAAAAGTACTTCATTTAATAAATGAGTTCTTCAATAATAGCCTATTGTTAAGAAGTTCTCGTATTTATTGAAAACTTCACTCCTATGACAACACCCCACCAACGACTGATTTCGCTGGATGCCATGCGCGGTTTTACTATCGCAGCGATGATCATGGTAAACTTCCCAGGTAGTGAAGAATTTATTTTTGCACCACTCCAGCACTCCAAATGGAATGGACTTACCTTTACTGACCTCATTGCCCCCTCATTTTTATATATCATTGGTGTCTCTATTGTTTTAGCATATTCCAGAAAGCTAGCCGAAAACTCTCCAAAAGCCCCTCTATTCAAAAAAATAATCATCCGCTCTATAAAAATATTTGCGGTAGGAATGTTTCTAAATATGCTACCTGATTTCAATTTTTCGGAGCTGCGTTATACGGGTACGTTACACCGAATAGCGATCGTATTTTTAGTTTGCGCCTTCCTCTTTTTAAAAACGTCCCAAAAACAGCAAATAATACTGTTTTGTACCATTCTGGTGGGGTATCATATGGTTATGAATTTTATCCCTACCCCTGGCATTGGGCACGTAGTACTTGAACCTGGCCAAAACATAGCGGCTTGGGTAGACCAGCAATTTTTACCGGGAACTATGTGGCAGGGCAACTGGGATCCAGAAGGTATATTAAGTACTTTCCCTGCTATTGCAACCTGCTTGTCGGGAATATTTGCGGGGAATTTAATTACTTCCCGTTTCACTCCCAATGAAAAGTCTAACTACCTGATGGCTTATGGATTTTTCCTGATGATTGCCGGATACTTTTGGGGCTTAAGTTTCCCTCTCAACGAAAACCTTTGGACTAGCTCTTTTGTATTATTAACCAGTGGATTTGCATCCGTGATGTTTGGGGCAGTCTATTTTATGGTGGATATTTTGAACCGTAAAAAAGGAACCTTTACCGGTGTCGTTTTTGGTGCCAATGCCATCACCGTTTACGTTTTAGCCGACATTTTTGCTCTCCTTTTTTACATCCTGAAAATTGATGGAAAAACCTTGAACCAATATGCCGTTTCAGGATTGGTGAACATCGGTATACAAGCCGAACTTGCTGGGCTTATGTATTCCTTATTCTTTGTTGCCTTAAACTTCCTCCCAGCGCTTTGGTTATATCGAAAAAAAATATTTATAAAAATTTAATAATATCCTAACCTACTCTTAATGGCTATTAGATAGTCGATCCTTGTCTATGAAGAAACTCAGGCAATTTTTCCTTTTTTCGCCAAAATCATTTCTAAAAATCTCCATACTCGGCCTACTTTGCCTAGTATCCTTCGCCAGTTTTTCACAAACTTTCAATATCACCTCTTCCAAAATATGGGTGGCTACTCATGCAGCTGACGTACTATTGGAAAGCCATAAAGTACTGCAAAACGAAATTTCCAGTAGAACCGGCCAGCAAATACCACTGTTAAACTCCAAGCCAAAAACGGTTAATCACCTTATTACAATCGGTCTAGAAAAGGATATTATTCAACTAGAACCTTCTTTCAAAAAGGAACTTGAAAAGTTATCTACAACGCAAGCAGAAGGCTATAAAATTCTAGTACTAGGAACCAATATAGTGATTGCGGGGCACGATTCTCGGGGTATACTTTATGGGATTGGAAAGTTTTTACGGGTATCAAAAATTCGTAAAAATACCCTTGAAATTGCGCCCAACTATAAGATATCGTCGTCTCCAAAATACCCAATACGTGGCCATCAGCTAGGATATCGGGCAAAAACCAATGCTTATGACGCATTCACGGTGGAGCAATATGACCGTTATATTCTGGACTTAGCCCTTTTTGGGGCTAATACCATAGAAATCATGCCGCCCAACACCGACGATGATGTATCTAGCCAGCACATGAAACTAGCACCCATCAAAATGATTGTGGAACAGGCCAAAATCTGTAAAAAATATGGACTTGATATTTCTATCTGGTACCCGAATATGGGTAAAGATTATGAATCCAAGGAAACAATTGAAAAGGAACTGGCCGAGCGTGACGAAATATTCAGGCTATTGCCAAAGGTAAATGCAGTATTCGTACCGGCTGGCGATCCTGGTGATTTGGAACCAGAGGTACTTTTCAAATGGCTGGCTCAAGAAGCAGTGGTACTAAAAAAACACCATCCTAATGCTAAAATTTGGGTGTCACCACAAGCATTTCGTCCGACACCCAAATGGTTCGATCAGTTTTTTGGCCATGTAAATGCCAACTACCCATGGTTTGGTGGCGTGGTATTTGGCCCATGGGTTCGCATCCCAATTGATCAAATACGTGCCCGAGTGGATCCAAAAATCCCGATTCGTCGCTATCCCGATATCACGCATAATTATAGTTCACAGTACCCAGTTCCTAATTGGGATTTGGTGTGGGCCATCACGTCAGGACGGGAAAGTATTAATCCACGGCCAGTGGATGAAAAAGCAATTCATAACGCTTTGGATCAGTATGCAATTGGCAGTGTTTCGTACTCCGAAGGTACCAACGACGATGTAAATAAATTTGTGTGGAGCGATCAGGATTGGGACCCTGAAACTCCAGTGATTGAAACTTTAAGAGAGTACTCCAATCTTTTCGTAGGCCCTGATTATTCCGAAACATTCACACAAGCCCTTTTTGCGCTAGAAAGAAACTGGCGAGGAGAAGTGATTACCAATGACGGAATCAATAATACGCTGATGCTATGGCAGGATCTTGAAAAAAATGCTCCCTTAAAAGTATTGCAAAACCCAAGATTTCAGATGGGGTTAATTCGCGCTTATTTTGATGCTTATGTGCGTCAGCGTCTCATTCGGGAAACGGACTTGGAAAGGCAAGCACTTGAAATATTGCAATCTGCATCAGAAATTGGGACTATAAAGGCAATGGGGCTAGCTCAGCAAACACTTGAAAAGGCCTGGAAAACCCCAATCCAACAGGCTTACCATGCAAAATGTTTGTCCTTGGCCGACTCACTTTTTAAGAGTATTGGTGCACAGTTAACCATCAAAAAACATGGTGCTATGTCAGGTAGGGGTAATTTTATTGATTTGATCAATATGCCTCTCAATGATGCACCTTGGATTTTGGATCAGATCAAAAAAATAGCAAAAACCAGTACGGAAGAAAAACGTTTGGCAGAAATTGATCAAATGCTCCATAGAACCAACCCAGGGCCGGGAGGTTTTTACGATTATATGGGCGACCTTGAAAGCCAGTACCGGATTCAAAATGACGTTGCTTGGGAAAAAGATCCAGGCAGTCTTAATTCTCCAAGAGCGAGCTATGGTGTCGGGTTAGTGGGTGAAGATTGGGTGGATGAAATTCAGGCAACAGGCTTTAAGGGGCAGATCACCCCAAAGATATGGATGAAACAGGTGACCACTTTATACGACGTACCCTTGAAAATAAAATATGACGGTCTGGACCCTACCGTTCAATACCGTCTGCGCTTGACATACACGGGTCGGTTTCGTGCAAAAATGAGGCTGGACACCGATGATAAGCAAAGCATACATGGTCTCCTACAAACGGGAAAAACGCCTGTCTTTGAATATGATGTTCCCAAAGCAGCCACTGCCGATGGTGAAGTAACTTTTATTTGGACCTGTGCGGAGGGTGATCGCGGTTCGCAAGTAACAGAAATATGGTTGACACCGATTTCGCAAAATAAATAGCTACTATGACACTTACTGAGAAGCTTAAAAACGGCCAAAATATCTACGGTACTTGCATCACTTCGACAGCACCTATGTGGCCCGCTGCAATCCAAAGTACGGGTGTCGATTTTGTATTTATTGATACGGAACATATACCGCTTGGGCGTGCTGAGTTAGCCCAAATGTGCCAAACTTTCAAAGCACTTGGCATCACTCCCATCGTAAGAATCCCAAATCCTGATCCGTCGTTGGCCTGCCAAGCCATTGATGGCGGTGCCAAGGGTATAGTAGCTCCCTATCTGGAAAACAAAAAACAGTTCATTGACTTAGTAGGTGCAACCAAATTCCGACCCTTGAAGGGTGAAAAGTTGGCGGAATACCTCAAACCTGACGCTACCATTCCACAGCATATGGCCGAGTATTTGGCCAAATACAATCATGGAAACATGTGCATTGCTAATATCGAAAGTGTTCCTGCCCTAGAAAATCTAGAAGAGCTACTTTCAGTTCCAGGATTGGATGCCGTTTTTATAGGCCCACACGATTTGTCGGTAAGCATGGGGCTACCCGAAGCATACGACCACCCAGAATTTGAAAAAGCAGTACAGTATATCATCCATACTACCCGATCCAAAGGCTTGTCCATCGGCATTCATTTTTCACTGGAACCCGAACGTCAAATCCAGTGGATTAAGGAAGGAGTCAATATCATTGTCCATAGTTTCGACGTGGCACTTTTCGTACAAAAATTGAGGAGCGACTTCCAGATCATCAAAACCTATACCGGTGAAAGCCAGTCGGGAAGTAGTAAAAATTCTATTATTATTTAAATTAGATAAATAGACCTTATCACGACTGGTTTTGTAGGTAGCTTAAGTAATCAAAAAACCGAAATACGCAGGGGCTCAAAAGCCGTTTTCAGGAAGAATTTGACGACCGATTGCACTGGTCAATAACTCGTGATAATGTCTACTAATAATCATAAAAACTATTTCCCTTCCCACATCATCAGCGCTTCAATTAGCTGTTTGATCGTTTCGAAGGGCATTTGATCGGTAAGATAAGCGTGTGGCCCAAGTGGGTCGTCCTGCCAAGAATTATTACCATCAGTCACTATCATTTTTCCTCTTTTAATTCCGTAATAGGGGTTTGTTCCCCTTGCCGCAACTAATACAGCGGTTTGATCCCAGCTCATACGGCCCGCTGAATCGGAGGGACTCACTGCCATAGCCTTTTCATAAACGAACCTGACGGGACTGGAAGGGGGTGCATATTGTGTTAATAGCTTACCTGTTTTTATTTTTTCGCCAATTTCAAATCCACTGAATAAGATCGGAGTTGGCCAGTTGTCAAAAACTTGTTTGGAAGCCAGCGAGTCGATCATCACATTAAATTCCCTACCCGCCGGAAATTTGCCAGCCATAGATACGAGCTGTTTCACCTTTTTACGAATCAAATCCATTCCATTTAAATCCGAGATTTTATCGGGTTGCGACTCCATCAAATCAGCCAAGTTGGTTAAAAAACCAATCGTTACTATGGTAACACTTTGGTCCGCTTGTTTGGACAAAACCTGTCGATAAGTAACAACAGCATCGGGAGCGTCGGAGGTTTTCTGTATTTTGTGTGGGTACTTATCCAGTAATAATTGGGGCCATCCTTGATTAGCCCCCATATTGGCGGCTTCACCCTTAGGAGCTCCAGTAGGCAGCTCGGGCCGGCCAAAATAAGTATTGATCACGTCGATGGAAGGCACTACCAGCTCATTTTTATTACTAGCAATGACTGCCAATGGTTTCAATTCGCCCTTATCGGCCATGGCATGAAAGACCGCCATTGCGCCCACATCATCATAATCGGGTCCAATATCAGTATCTAAAATCATGGGGACTGTTTGGGCAACAGTACTATTCAATAAAAAAAGGGAAGGTAACAGACAAATCAAAAATTGATAAAAATATTTCATTTTCATGAGAGAACTTTAAAACTAAAAACGATTCATATCCACGTGTAATACAATATTACGCCTATTAAAACTAAAATGTGGAGATAAAACGGCAATACCCAACGAAAAATCCTTTTTGGAAATTCTCAAAAGATAAGGAAGAAGATTTAAGGCCTGCAAGGGACCTTAGCACGTCTGGTTCTGTAGGTAGACTTTTGTTATCCAAAAGCCGAAACCCGACCGCCGATTGCAATACAAAAAAAGTCATGTTAAGGTTAGGGGCTAGTTTTTAATTACTTTAAAAACTTCTGTTCTTGTTTTTGTTTTCGCTTCTAACAAATACAAACCAGCAGGTATAACTTCCTTTTTAAGGTCAAAGCGGTAGGACTGTGGATTACCATTTCCAATGGCATTTTTTTGTAATATTTCTCGCCCCAACAAATCTAAAAGCCTAAAAGTGATGGCGTTATTATCATTTAAAAGATATTGAACTTCAAAATAATTGATGGCAGGATTAGGAAAAACGATCCATCTTTTCGAATCAGGATAAACCACGGAACGGTATCCTGAATAGGCCCAAGTACCATCGCTATCAATCATCTTGAGTCTAAAATAAAAAGCACCTTGGGCCAGAATAGGCGTATAAAGGAACTGATATTTACTCGACGGCAAGGAGTCTGTTTGAGGTATAGTTGCAATTTTCACAAACTCTCCTTTTCGGAACTGCTCGTCGCCCACCGCCACTTCTAATTCAAAATGATCAAAATTAGTTACAGCCGTCGTTTTCCAAACCAATTTAATTCGCTCTTCTACCTCTTCCATTTTCGAGGCTTCAAAGTAAACCAGTTGGACCGGTAACGGAGTATTGTTGCCTAGTGCGGATTTACTAAACCAAAACTCTGAAAAACTTTTAACCTTAAATTCAAAATAATATCCAATATCAAATGGTACTCGAACTACATTATCCACAAATCTCCAATTTCCGCCACTATTATTTGCAACAGACGCATCTTCTAGGCTACGGTCGGAGTCTGAATATTTGGAAACACCTAAACTTTTAAAAGAAGGTATACTTCCACAACTACCGCAGCCAGTAGTTGCGATTAATTGTTCCACCTCTGCGTCCTTGATATAAAGTCTTACAGAAACCGAATCGCTTAACGAAGTCGGTTGAGGTTTAATAGTAATGTTCCTATCAGCATAATAAGACGAATTACTATTCCTAATTCCACCAGTATTGATAAACACTTGTGCATCTGTAGAACCTAGATTTTGGGAACCCGAATTAATAGAAGCAATCAGTTTCCCCTCGGTGGTAATATCAGTCCAGTAACTCGTAGAAGGCACCACTTGGCTGGTAGGAGATGGCATGGTGTTACCTGCATAAATTCCCTTTACATGATCGTAAATATGAATATCGTCAATGGCAAAACCCTCCTTATTCGTAAAAGGATCCGAATTCATTACAAACCTTAACTGAATTGTTGAAGCACCTGTTGGTAAAGGAATAGTAGCCACGTGCCAGCGCCAGTAATCGTATTCCGACCATACATTATTCCCGCTATAATCTTCGTTATACCAGTTAGTTCCTTCGTTTTTAGCTCCTAAACGTTTCCAACTCCCCCCATCCGCAGAATATTCTACATAAGCGAAATCACAAGGATCTGGATCGCATACTTCTAGCTCCATGGCTATATTAAAGCTTAACGTAGGTGCGGTCATACCTGTCACCGCAAAACAGGGAGAATACAAATACGACAATTCATTATTATTATGATTTCCTTCCAAATTAGTTTTCCAAGCTTTGCTACCGCTTGCCGCAGTATTTATTTTACTAGAGATTGGAGCACCATACCCCCAACTGTTATTCCTTCCCTCCGCATGAAAGTAGCCATCATTGGTCTCAAAGTTTTCTAAGTAAGGAAAAGAAGTCACCAAAGGAGCATTGTAAAATGTGATACTTTCAGCGTTATTTTCAACATAGCTATCCGATGGGTACTCAACACTCACTGATACCGTGTGATAGCCGGGAGCGGACAAGTCAGCAAGCGCACTGAAAGTATAATCCAGTTCCGTGCGTCCATCAATAGATGCTATATTTTCGCTTATTGCTGGCTGTCCATCAACCACATACTTTACAGGAATATTCGTAAGTAGGGTGGTTGAACTATTTCTTATTTTGACACGAATAGCATCGTTGGCACCGTACGAACAGCTACCACTCACTGGATTATTTAATGCTATCATTTGTAAGTCGTTAATCGCAATGTAAAAACTAATATCATCAAAGCTATAGCCATCGGCACTGTTGATATCAGCAGTAATATTTTTCCCCCAATGCCCCCAACGTACCTGAAAAGAGGGCGTTAATGACTGCCCGTTTTGACTTAATATTCTACTAATTTCAATTCCTTTTACAGCTTTGTACCCATCCACATTGGAATTTTGATTTTCGTATAAATTATAAACCTCCAGCCAGACAGCAGCATCATCGCCTCTGATCCAAACCCTATTATTTGAATGGGGTTCCACGCCATGATTTTTATATTTAAAATCCAGTCGTAGATCCGTATCAGCAATATTATAGCTTGAAAAATTATAGGTACCAATCAAATAATTCTCTACCCCAGTGGATACGTATTCTTGGGTGTCCAAGGTTAATGCTTTACTCCCAGTAGCGGCGATACCACTGAAAATATAACTACGAAGCCGACCTTTTGCATGACTAGATTCAAAATCATACTTATCTCCGCCAGCAAGTCCAATTTGACCTGTAAATGCAGTTTGAGACACAAGCGATTCAAAGCCATCAAAAAAGGGCAACGACAAACTTGGATTCTCTAGCTGTTTAAAATTTTTGATAAGCGAATTATTCTCCGTTACAGGATCATTACTATGAGAAATAGCTACTTCTACCCTATACTCACCCACAGCCGAAAAATCATAGGAACTAGGAAATGTGTAGACATAAGTACCTCCACCTGCAATGGCATGGTTTACGTTCTCCGAAAAAACAGGAGTACTATTAACCAAAAAGTCGATAGTAAATAATGGGTCTGAGGAATTCGCATCTAGGTTTTTTAGTTCGACTTTTATCTCTTGGGTACTTCCAAGCTCAGTAGTAGTCCATTTTCTTCCCGAACTGGAGGGTAGTAAAATATCTGAAACCATGAGGTCATGGGGCAGGGCCACGCTCGCTCCAATGTTATCAGCTGGCACCCTGCTTACGGCCAAAGCCCTTTGGCCTATATTACTATTTATTCTGGCGCGAACGGAGGCATAATAGGTGGAATCACTTAAAAGTCCTGAAAACAAGTAATGAGTATCAGAGGTAAACCCCTTGGATACCATTTCATTCCCCTGCAAAAGCATCACCTCATAGTCAGTAGCCGAAGGCACAGCGGACCATTCAATCCCAAAATAACTCTCCGTTTGATTTGGAGAAACAGTAACGAGAGGCACTCCTAAAACCGTAAATGATTCACTTGTACTTATCACGCCTGTTCCGTTTTGAATCACCCGCACTTTATATTGCTCGGAAGGTATCTGGGGTACAGTCCATTGAAGTCTCCTTGTGTTTCCCGGCAAGTTATCAGTAATCAGTTGCCAGCTACTTCCGTTATCACTACTAAATTCCACCTGAAAAGAATTTGAGGTATTTCCAAAAGAATCCCAAGTTATAGCGATAGTATTATCTGGCACTAAATGTTCGGTCCCTACTGGAAATGTAATGGAGGTAAAATTGGGTATGATATCATACGCCACAAAATAAGCCTGCAAAGGATTTTGACCAATAGCAGTACCATTCACCTTAATGCTATAGTTTCCAGTCGTGGGATTGGTAATAGCCACCTGCTCCATGTTATTCAGATTGTCAACTCCCTGCTGAGCAACATCGTTGACATGACTAGCATCACTATTCAAAATTAGTGGCAATACGATAGCACTGTTAGGATCAGTAACCGTCAAATCCAAATTATTAACCAATGCTTTTGATGATAAAGGATTACCTGCAGGATCGTTCCAATACAGCATCACTTTTAATTGCGCAGTGTTGGCTGGTACATTGATCGAAAAAGATTTGAAGTTACCATTTGAAACGGAATCATGCACCACGCTATTGCTTTCCAACATCGCCAATGACCGCAGCAAATTCATCACCCCGAAACCAAACTGGTAGTCGGGACCTACATTCCCAAGGTCGGTAGCACCATTGCAAAGTATTGCTTTTAAAAAACCATTTTTGGGTAGTGTGGAATGAATGGCTTTGTATCGTTCTGATAACAGAGCCAGCCCACCCGAAACGCCAGGAGTAGCCATACTGGTACCCGAAGAAGGGCCATAGCTATTACCCGGCAAGGTGGATCGAATACTAGTCCCTTGGGATACGATTTCAGGTTTAATACGTCCGTCATTCACAGGCCCACGGCTAGAACTGGAATTTAACAGATAGCTACCCGAAATATTTCCAACGGTAATTGTATTTTTTGCCGTTTGGTATCCACCCAAAATATTTCCAAAGCCAGCAGGAATTGGCGCACATACCTGTAAACCACTGTTTCCAGCAGCAAAAACGTGTTGCAAATAGGGCATGGAAAAAGCCTGATGATCTAAAAAGTAGGATATCAAATCATATTCGCCAAAAGTATCACAGTTAATAACATCGTTTCCATAGCTATTATTGGTAATTGACATACCATATTCAGATACAAAACTGGGGGCATAAGATAGAATTTTGGAAAAATATTGCGTTACCAAGGTAGCTTTTGGTGCAAAGCCTCTGTACAGCTCATTCATGATTCCTGCCCCCGCCAAAGTACCCATTACATGTACCCCGTGGGAGCCACCCGAGATACCCACATGGTTGATCACCCGTTCATTAAAGTCTATATGCTGGGTCGGACTGGCATTATCACCTACCCCCACAACAATTCCATTTCCTGACAAATTTCGGCCGAACCCAGAGGTTGAGTTCAAAACATTCGCACGGCTTACGACCCTACTGTTATCATTAATGGGAACATCCTCACCCGGAATAGCTTGTACAAATCTCACAAAGGGTAATCCTGCCAAAGTAAGTAATTCTGTTTGTTGGGCTCTAAGGGTGATTAAGTGCGACGCACTGCGGTTGGTATTCAGTATTTCAAAACCGAGCTGTGTGAGTACTTCCGTAATTGTATTTAACGTTTCATTGTCACCATAACTCACCAATAGGTCAACCGTCCCAGGAAGTTTTACAGCGTGAAACGGAAAATTCTGAGTTAGCAGCCCCTTTTTAAGTTTATATTCTGGAAGTAGTTCGATGATTGTGCGCACATTTGACTTTAACAAAACACCCGTGCTAAGCTCCTTTTTAACCGTGGCTGTATAGGCATTTTCTGGTAAGTATTCCAACAGCTCAATTCCTTCTCGCAACAATAATTCTCTGGTCTCCTCTTGAGGTATTTGATCAAACTGAATAAGAACATTCCTAGCTTCTGAAAAAAACTTTAACCTTTGGTTCAATTCTTTTATGGATTTACTCGTAACATTTGGGTTGGGCAAAAGGGTACCAGAACGGAGGTAAATAGGTTCTACGGAGTGCTTTTGAGCTACTGCTTTCCAACAGATTAATACGAAAAATAAAAGTAGAAGTATGTTTCTCATATATTAATTTAATACAATAGTTCTGGAATAGCCCAACCTCACTGATGCCCGGTAACGTAAGTACTAAATATAATCACTTTTAAATTAATCACGGTAAAACTATGAATTGGTTTTCAAGGGTCAAATTATTAAACTTTTCAGGTGAAAATCGGGTTTCTCGACTTACTCCTTCTTAAATATATTAACACACTAAATTGTATTTCGAACAATGTACATGTATTTTTGGAGACACGATTTTCCATTATTTGACAGTTAATTCTAAAAAAAATCATATATGAAACTTTACGGCCTCATTGGCTTTCCACTATCTCATTCCTTTTCGAAGAAATATTTTTTTGACAAATTCCAAAGAGAAAATATCACTGAAAGTGCCTATGATTTGTATGAAATGCAGGACTTAGAGGAGCTTCCAAAGCTATTGAAAGAAAAAGGCCCTGAATTAAAAGGGTTGAATGTTACTATTCCGCACAAAAAAAATGTCATCCCCTATTTGGATGATTTGGATAGTGCATCCGCGGCACGAATTGGTGCTGTCAATACCATAAAAATATATCCAGATGGATCCACAAAAGGTTTTAACTCCGACTATTATGGATTCAAACAATCGTTGGAAGAATGGTTTGATAAGAAAGGAGAGAGCTGCAAAAACATTAAAGCGCTGGTTTTGGGCAATGGCGGGGCTGCAAAAGCCGTGAAAGTAGCCTTAGAAGACCTGCAATTGGAGTATTTGGTGGTTTCAAGACAAAGGGATAAAAACGCCATTTCCTATGATCAAATTGACGAATCCGTCCTAGAAAGTCATCGTCTGATCATCAATACCACGCCATTGGGTATGTATCCTAAAATAGAGGAATCTCCGGAAATCCCTTACCAATATTTAACCAAAAGCCACTATTTATATGATTTGGTTTATAACCCGGGAGAAACAGAATTCTTAAAAAAAGGAGCTGCAAAAGGCGCTGCGACCCAAAATGGATTAAAGATGCTACAATTACAAGCCGAAAAATCTTGGGATATCTGGGTTACGGAAGATAACCTGTGGAGTATTTAAGGCTTATAATAAGTCCATAAATCCCTACCTATTTTCTCAAAATTTGTCAAAATCCCTTTTATCTGGGGCGCGGGAATACCGTGTCCCAGCACCTTTTCTCCTTGGCATTTTCGTACTTCATCCCAAATTCCTGCTTCCAAAAAAGCATGGAGTACCGCTGCCCCGCCTTCCACCAAAATGGAATTGATTTTATGATCCAATAGCTTGCTGAGCATTTCCGAAAGTTCATTAGCTCCACTTCCTATTTGTAGGTACTGAACAAGATGTTCTTCAACGTATCGGCTGGGCCAGGTGGGTATCGCCGTTTCCTGATGGCAATTAACGATCATGGTGGCCTGCGACTTATCAAAAACCCGGAAGTTGTCTGGTAATTTTAAATTCCGATCCATCACCACTCTCACAGGATTATTTCCAGTCCAATTTCTGACATTTAAGGAGGGGTTATCATTCATTACCGTATTCTTTCCAACGAGGATTGCATCTTCCTGCGAACGCCATTGGTGCACCATCCTACCCGACTGTAAGCCACTAATCCTTACCTGAGTTCCAGAAAGGTCTCCTAGGAAGCCGTCGGCGGTTTCTGCCCATTTTAATATGACATAAGGTCGTTTTTTGCGCATCACCGTAAAAAATCTTTTATTTAATTCTTCCCCTTCGGAAGCCATCAAACCATAGTCCACCTTAATTCCAGCCTCCAATAGACGGTTCATTCCCTTCCCGCAAACGATCGGATTGGGGTCCAAATTCGCAATAACAACGCGTTTTATTTGGTGCGTTATAAGTAAATCGGCACAGGGTGGTGTCTTGCCAAAATGAGAACAGGGCTCCAACGTAACATAAGCGGTGGCAGAGGCTAAAAGGCTATCATTCTGCCTTTTAAATACATCCTTTATCGCATTAACCTCAGCATGCGGCTCCCCATATTGACGGTGCCAACCTTCTCCAATAATCCGATCTTCATGTACTATAACACATCCTACCATTGGGTTGGGGCTTACGTTACCCATCCCCATTGCGGCCAGCTGTAAGGCACGTTGCATCCAAACTTTTTCGTTCTCCATTTCACAAAAATAACAACCTTCCTTAAAACTCAACTTTCGGGAGTTCTTATAATTTGTTAACTTTCCGAGATCAGAATAAAACAACATCTATATGACATCGGCACGTCAGTTATATCAGTATATATCAAAACAAATAACCGTATATCCGGAAAAGGAAACCCAAGCGATCACTTTTATGCTCATGGAGCATTTCTTAAGAATAAGAAATATTGACGTTTTGGTTGACAGGCCTGTGCCGGAAGGTACCGTTCAGCCAGACTGGGACGGCATTATTAAACGTTTGAACGACAACGAACCTGTGCAGCATATTATAGGCTCTACAGAGTTTTGTGGACTGGAATTCAGAGTTTCCTCTTCAGTGCTTATTCCGCGTCCAGAAACAGAAGAATTGGTAAGAATGGTAACACGTGACTACGCGGAACCAGATAGTAATATTGACATTTTGGACATTGGTACCGGCAGTGGCTGTATTGCTATTGTGCTTGCAAGGTTTTTACCTCATGTTTCTGTCCATGCTTGGGATGTTTCGGATGAGGCACTCACTGTGGCACGTGAAAATGCCCGACAGCTAATTGCTGACGTAGAATTTGCAAAACAAGATATGCTGAATGTAACTTTTCCACTGCCTGGAAATGCACAAAAGTTTGACTGTTTGGTGAGCAATCCTCCTTATGTTACTTATGCAGAACAGGAAAATATGCGTCCAAACGTGCTGCGTTTTGAGCCCCATGAGGCGCTTTTTGTGGAAGATAACGATCCTTTACTTTTTTATAAGGCAATCGCTGATTTTGGCAAACACCACCTAAAAACAAGTGGTAAATGTTATGTTGAAATAAACGAGCATTTTGGTGCAGAAACCAAAAAAGTTTTTGACGAACGTGAATACGTAAATGTGGAAATATTACGTGATATCCATGGTAAAGACCGTTTTGTTAGGGCCATCTGGGACAAGTAGTATTACAGATTCCAAATATTAGAAGTGCCCCATAGCATTTAGTGGATACGCTAAATGAAAAATCGATATTTATGTATTTAGAAAAAATAAAGGATGTTTTAGATGAAATGGGCAAGGTCGTTGTTGGACAGGACAAACTGTTGAACCGATTACTTATTGGCCTATTTACGGGTGGACACGTGCTATTAGAAGGTGTACCCGGCTTGGCCAAAACATTAACCATCAATTCCCTTGCTAAGGTTTTGCATCTTGACTTCCGAAGAATTCAGTTTACACCTGACTTGCTTCCAGCAGACCTCATCGGTACGATGATTTATAAGCCCAAAATTGGAGACTATGAAGTTAAAAAAGGGCCCATATTTTCGAATATTATTCTGGCAGATGAAGTAAACCGGTCGCCCGCCAAAGTACAGTCGGCATTGCTGGAGGCCATGCAGGAAAAGCAGGTAACCATCGGCGATGAGACTTACCAACTGGACAGACCTTTTATTGTTTTGGCAACCCAAAACCCCGTAGAACAAGAAGGAACTTACCCACTTCCAGAAGCGCAAATAGACCGTTTCATGATGAAGGTCTATGTGGATTACTTAAACAAACAGGAAGAACTGGAAGTGATGCGTCGCATGTCTGATATTACCTATGAGTATCAGATACAGCCGATTCTTAACAAAGAAGATATTTTTGCAATACGGGAAAAAGTTAATAATGTTAATATTTCCGACACCTTGGAACGCTACATTATTGAACTGGTATTTGCAACCAGAAAACCATTAGAATATAATTTAAAAGAAGAAGCTCGTTATATACAATTTGGCGTTTCGCCCCGAGCAACCATTTATTTGAATCGGGCAGCAAAGGCTTTAGCCTATTTAGAAGGAAGAGATTACGTATTACCAGAGGATATCAAAGAATTGGCACCAGATATAATGAACCACCGTATTTTGCTTAATTATGAAGCAGAAGCGGATGGCGTTAAGACAATTTCCATCATTGAATCTATATTAAGTAAAGTAGCGATAGGCTGAAAAATAGAATGATTGTTGTGGTCAAATAGGCATTTCCAGCAACCTCATGGGACAGGATCTGTACCATGGCCGCCCCAAGGATGGCAACGCGAAAAGCGCTTTAACCCCAACCATCCCCCCTTCAGAAAGCCGTGCTTTTGCACAGCTTCTATCATATACTGGGAACAAGTGGGCGTATAGCGACAAGAATTGGGCAAATAGGGAGACAGTACTCCTTGGTAAATTTTGACGATTGTTATTAGTAAAAATTTCATTTTGCTTCTTATGTAAAGTAGTATCTTTGAGTTCGACAATAAACATTTTTAACGCATGATTTCCTACATACTTTGGGATGTAAATCCCGAAATTTTTACAATACCTGAATTTTTTGGAATTGGCCCCTTTCCTATTCGTTGGTACGGTTTACTATTTGCAGCGGGCTTTTTGATAGGCCAGCAAATCATGATCCATGTCTTTAAAAAAGAAGGCAAACCACTGGAAGATATTGATTCCTTAACTTTATACATGGTAATAGCAACGGTAGCCGGTGCACGTATCGGCCATTACCTTTTTTACCAACCCGAAATTTTATTTAAAAACCCTTTGGAGGTAATCCTCCCACCTTACGCCGGCTTGGCAAGTCATGGTGCTATTATTGGTATTATTACCGGACTGTATCTTTACTCCAGATCCAGAAAAGCGACGGGTCAAACCTTTCTTTGGGTGGCCGACAGAATGGTGATCCTTGTTGCTTTAGCGGGCGCATTCATCCGTTTTGGCAATCTCATGAATTCCGAAATCGTAGGTAAGCCCACCTTAAAACCTTGGGGAGTTATATTTATGCAAAACACAGAGTTTCAACAAATACCTCGTCATGCTGCCCAATTGTACGAATCCATTACATGCTTTGTGCTATTCTGGATTTTGCTATTCCTGTGGAATAAATACAAAGCAGCTACCCCACGCGGTTTATTGGTAGGAATATTCTTTGTCTGGATCTTTACACTTCGGTTTTTATACGAGTTCCTTAAAGAAAACCAGGAAGCCTTTGAAGCCAATTATTTATTGAATATGGGACAAATGCTGAGTATTCCTGCGGTATTACTAGGCCTCTATTTCATCCTAAACTCTCGAAATAAACCTTTGGGTTCAGCCGCTTAATCATCCATATCATACGATTACTCATTAAATCGGTTAGTCATAGGGATTATTATTTATATTCGGATAACTTTCTAATTTCTAAATAATTATCCGATGAAAAAAATATTCCTATTACCCCTTGGTATAGCTGCGCTTTTAGCACTCAACAGCTGTGGCGGAAACAAGGAAGAAAAAGAAGAGCCGGAAAATGCGATGGAGGCACTACAGCAGTTTGCAGAGGAAGCAAAGGAAAATGCAAACAAAGAACCTGTCGATCCAGTAGACTTTCGAGAATTAAAGGCTTTACTTCCCGAAAAAATGCTTGGCATGGAACGTACCGAATCAAGTGGTGAAAAATCGGGAGCGATGGGCTTTACCATTTCAAATGCGAAGGCTGAATATGAAAATAAGGACGATAATGCTACTATACGGGTTGAGCTAATGGATACCGGCGGTATTGCAGGTGTAGCCACAATGGCCTTGGCCGCCTGGACTATGGCTGATATCGACAAAGAAACAGCTACTGGCTATGAAAAGACCACTAAAATCAATGGTCATAAGGCTTATGAACAATATGATAACGAAAGAAAAAGTGGGGAATTGAATGTTATGGTTGCCCGACGCTTTATTGTCAATGTAAATGCTTCCAATGTATCTGCCGACCAAATGAAAGCGGTAATTTCCGAATTGGATCTCGACAAACTGGAAGATTTGAAATAAACTTCGAATGCAAAAAGGGAGCAAAATGCTCCCTTTTTACTGAATTTAGTATAGTCCCTCACAGGGGCAGGCCTACGAATATTAACTTACCGCAAAATCTACCTTTTCTCGTAGCAGTTGCTTCGCCTTCACCAACTGATTTTTTACCGTATTTTTCGAAATTGTTAGAAATTCAGCTATCTCTTGATAGGACTTCCCCTCTTCTATATTCAGTTTCAATATCAGCTTACGCTTCGTTGAAAGGGTTTCCACCGCATTTTGAACCGTTGTAATTCTCCGCTCATTTTCCTCCTTCTCCTCATCAGTCTGCACATCCATCATATCCAGATAGTTCAAGCGCATCTGCTGGTTCTTTTCCATTTTCTTGAAATAGTCGAAGGCCATATTACGTAGGCAAGTAAACAAGAAAGAGGTAAAGTTTTGCTCCGGCCGAATTTGTTCACGCCTTATCCAAATCTTTAGAAACAATTCTTGCGTTAAATTCTCTGCCTCCTCCTCATCCTTTAACAAGGAAATCGAAAATCTCAGAGCAGGAGTCTTATAAAAGTTATAAAGTTGAGAAAAAGCTTCTTGATCTCCTAGTGTAACTTTTCTTAAGGTATTTTCGTCAGGACAAATCACGATAGTAGAGTTTAATTCAGATTTTATAGGAATAATTTACTTTATGAACAGATCTAATAAGATCCAACTTTATCTTTTTATTATACAATTAATTAATTTCCCAGAATGCATTTTTTACTTACTAAAATTTTTAAAAAATACAATTTGTTGAAATTAAAAATTGTTAAACGGACAATTAAACGAAAAATATATTATGACTTAATTCTTCCGTAACTTTTTATTCTGTGCGGTGCCAAATACTTTATAATCATAAATATACAAGCCGGTATGGTAACTTTGGTCGCAAGTTGCGTAAAATATTCCTCATTTTGCGCACATACAGTGAATTTAACATTTTGTTCATAATTAAATTGCAAAGACATCACAAAAGACCGCTCAACGTGAATTTTCTGTGAGCATAACACCTACTTTTCGAAAACTTCTTTCTCTATTTTCATTTCTACAATTTGCCTCTTACCAATAGCCTACCTTTTGGTATCAGCCGTATATATTGAAAAATTACAGCCCTAAAACGGAAGGAAGACAACTCAAAGGAAATAATTTCATTCACAATAGAAAACAATATTTATGGAGGCAATGGACATCAGTAACATTCTTGAAAATATCTCAAAAGTAAGAATTGCAGTATATGGAGATTTCTGCCTCGACGCTTATTGGATAATGGATAACCGTGCCTCCGAAATCTCTATAGAAACAGGATTATATACCGAAATTGTTGGTAAGCATTATTATAGCCCAGGTGGTGCCGGGAATGTTGTGGCTAATTTGGCTGCATTAAAACCTGCTTCTATCAAAGCCATTGGCACCGTAGGGAATGACATTTATGGTCGAGAACTAACCGACCAGCTTAAAAAATTAGGTACAGATACCTCCAGCTTGCTTACCCAGGAGGAACAATTTGAAACCTATACCTATCTCAAAAGACATATCAATGAAATTGAACAACCGCGCGTAGATTTTGGAGCCTATAATATAAGGAGTGAAAATACCGACCAAAAGTTATTAGCGGCCATCGAGGATGCACTGATAAACTACGATGTTCTGATCTTTAACCAGCAGGTAACAGGGAGCATTAACAATCCACAGTTTATTGAAGCAGTTAATACGCTCTTTCTAAAATATCCTCAGGCCATAGTGCTACTGGATTCGAGACATTTTAATGATAAGATTTTGAATACTTATCGCAAAACAAATGACCGTGAAATTTCAGCCCTCGCTGGAAACCCTGTCATTCATAATGAAAATGTGCCCTTAGAAAAAATAAACACTTATGGTAAAAAGCTTTTCAACGAAACACAGAAACCTATTTTTGTAACCTGTGGTGAGCGCGGAATTTTATCATTCGACCCCCAAGGTAGCCACTATATCCCAGGTATGCAGCTACAAGGCAAACTGGACACCGTGGGTGCAGGCGACACGACTATCAGCGCATTAGCACTATGCTTAGCAGCGGGTTTGACCGTAAAAGATGCAGCAATTTTCGCCAATTTTGCGGCGGCTGTTACCGTTCAGAAATTATATACAACAGGCACTGCCAATGGCGAGGAGATTTTGGCGATTAGTCCAGCTCCAAACTATATATACAATCCTGATTTGGCCGTTAGCGAAAGAAATGCCTCCTATCTGGACGGCACCGAATTTGAAGTATGTGAACCATCGGCATTAGATAGGATGGGTCAAATCAAACATGCTGTTTTTGATCATGACGGCACCATCAGCTCGCTACGCCAAGGCTGGGAGGAAATTATGGAACCCATCATGATCAAATCCATCTTGGGAGATCATTATGAAACTGCCGACAACGAAACCTATAATAAGGTAAGAGAAACTTCGCTAGACTTTATTCAAAAAACGACCGGAATCCAGACTATCTATCAAATGGAAGGCCTAGTGAATTTGGTGCGTGATTTCGGATTTGTTCCTGAGGAAAAAATATTAGACAAATTCCAATACAAGGAAATATACAATGACGGCTTGCTGGAAATGGTAAATGTGAGAATGGCCAAGCTCCTTTCAAAAGAACTTGGACAAGAAGACTATACTATGAAAGGAGCAGTTACTTTTTTACAAGAACTCAAAAATAGAGGAGTAAAACTTTATTTGGCCAGCGGAACTGATGTCGATGACGTTCGTCTCGAAGCGGAAACACTAGGCTATGCCGATTTATTCGACGGCGGAATTTATGGTGCGTTGAAAGAATATACCAAGTTTTCTAAAAAAATGATTATTGAAAAAATTATAAAAGACAATCATCTAAACGGAAATGAATTGGTAGTATTCGGTGACGGCCCTGACGAAATCCGCGAAGGCCGCCGAGCAGGTGGTATCTCCGTGGGAATTACCAGCAATGAAGTACAGAGATATGGTCATAATCCAGATAAAAGACCTAGGCTTGTAAAAGCAGGCGCACACATTTTGATCCCTGACTTCTCTCAGCACAAACAATTACTCAGCTTGTTGTTCCAAGAAGATAAAAATCTAGTGAACGCATGAGGAAGCCTTTCAGTGTGTTGATGGTATTGGCATTTCAGGCTTTGTTTATACTCGGTTGCAAAGATAAAAACCAGAGCAACGTCCATAAGGATATACCTTTCCAACAGGAATATCATGAAGCATATCCTGTAGGAACATCCACGGCAGCCAATGATGTCCGTGGGATTACTACGGATGCGCAAGGTAAAATTTGGATTGCCACTGGAGCTGGGTTTTTCCAAAAAGAAAATAATGCAGCAGAATGGCAGTTCTTAGAGACAGACTCCGCCGGCCCTGCTTATGCGATTAAGGTGAGTCCAAAAGGAGACCTGTACTTAGGAGCGTGGAATGGGCTTTATGTTTTTTCAAACAATACGCTTACAAAGGTGCCCGAGGTTCAAGGGCCTATTTCGCAGTTAGTAATTGAGCAAAATACCGTATCCGCCATGGGGCCTAATGGGCTATGGATAAAAAAGGGCAATACCTTTAAAAAATCGAATGCCAATTTACCCAGATCGGTACGAGACCTTATTTCCGACGGAAACTCGGGACTTTGGATTGCTTCTGATGTAGGCTTATACCATTGGACGGAAAATGATCTTATTCATTATTTTAACGAAAAAGAACTACTTAGTGGTTACGTGAGAGGGTTGGCCTATCATACTGATGGAAAGCTGTGGGCTGGTGGACTCGGAGGAGTTACGATAAGAAACGAGACCGAAAAACTTAAAACGTTAACAGCCAAGAATGGATTACCATCGGTGTTTGTCTCCAAAATAAGATTAGCACCTGATAGTACCATGTGGGTAGGAACAGAAACAGGCGTGGTGCGGTATGATCAAAATGGTAACCATTCCTTACGTTTTTCACGCCGGTGGTTACTGGATGACAAGGTACAGGATATTGCTTTTGACGCAGAAGGGACTGCCTGGATTGCAACTCCGAAAGGAGTGAGTGCCATTCGGAAAAGAACCATGAACTTGGCTCAAAAACAAGACTTTTTCTACGATGCACTCATGAAGCGCCATATCCGCGCACCGTGGACTGCTGGCGTAGCTCAACTGAAAATACCGGGGGATACTGCCAGCTGGCAACCAGAGGATGACGATAATGATGGTGAGTTTACGGGCAATTACTTGGCCATGGAAAGTTTCCGGTATGCTACCACCAAAAGTCCTGAAGCAAAAGCCAATGCAAAAAAAGCATTTCAATTCCTGAAACTATTGGCTGATATTACCGAAACCGATGGATTTTTTGCAAGAGCTATAATACCTTCCGACTGGACTGAGATGCATGATGGTAACCTGACTTATACCCCACAACAAATTGCAGAAGAACAAGTAAAGGAGCCCCGTTTCAAGCCCGTTGAAAAACGATGGCATTTATCAAAGGATGGCAAATGGCTTTGGAAAGGCGATACCAGTAGCGACGAAATGTGCGGCCATATGTTTGGTTATTATTTCTACTATACCTTGGTGGCCGATGAGGCTGAGAAGAAAATCATTGGCAAGCATATTGGTAAAATTGTAGACCATTTGATCCGTAATAATTTTAATTTGGTGGACATAGACGGGAAGCCTACCCGTTGGTCTGTTTGGTCTCCTAATGACTTGAATCGTAACCCAGAATGGTTTCCAGACCGTAACCAAAACTCCATGGAAATGCTGGCGTTCTTGAAACTGGCTTACCATACCACCAAAAATGAAAAGTACGAAAAGGAATACCATAAGCTAATTGAAACAGAAGGATATTTGGACAATATGAGCAAGGTTACCCTTCAAAACCCTGCTTGGTTTATCTATTTTGATGTGGTACTGCAAGCCTATTTGTATCCTATGTTGATAAAAGGAGAAACGGATCCTAAGCTGCTGGACTTCTATAAAAACCATTTGGAAAAATGGTACGAAAAACGCAGAGTTGACCACAATCCGCTCATAAATTTTATTTACAATTATACCTTAAATAAGCAGGAAGAACTTGACCCTTCCATCGATTTTCTGACGGATACCCCATTGGATTTGGTGGATTGGCCTATTGACCATAGTAAAAGAGAAGATGTACAAACAGTAAGATTTCCATCCATGGATGAACAACAACTGGTACAATTACCCCCTGCAAGTATACGCCTTACGGTACGATGGGACAAAAACCCTTGGACTCTTACTGGCGGCAATATTTATGTAGAAAGGGAACCTGTGTTCTGGTTGCTTCCCTATTGGATGGGGCGTTATTTAAAAATGATTGAATAATAATAAAAAGTAATCCTATGCCAAAGATCAAATACCTATCATGGCTGTTATCATTGTCTATGCTTATAACAACTACAACGATAGCACAAAACGAAAAAACTTACGCCGAAAAGCTAGGCTGGCCTAAGGGAACAAAAGTGGTTATATTCCACGTGGATGATGCTGGTATGTCATACTCTTCCAACCGTGGCGCTATACGTTCTATGGAAGAAGGAGTGGCTACCTCCGCTAGTATTATGATGCCATGCTCGTGGGCAGCTAGTTTCGGAAAATATGTAAAGCAAAACCCAAGCGTGGACGCAGGGCTACACCTTACCCTTACCTCGGAATGGAAAGACTATCGCTGGCCCCCGTTAAATGGTATCAGCCATTCTGCCGGACTAGTGGATGACGAAGGCTGTATGTGGCATACAGTAGAACAAGTCGTGAAAAATGCCAGTCCGGATATCATCGAAACTGAAATACGTGCGCAGATAGAACGCGCTTTGAAAATGGGTTTAAAACCTACCCACCTCGATTCTCACATGGGAACGCTTTTCGCCGATAATTCTTTCTTGGAAAGGTATGTGAAAGTAGGTATTGAATATGGAATACCGGTGATGTTCCCTGGTGGGGATAACACTTTACTTTTAGAATCTATGCAAAACCCAATGGTCAAAAACCTAAAGGCTTCGGGAAAATACAAGGAAGGTATGAAACTCCCCGTTCCGCCTATGCTGAAACAAACCAAGGCTGTCGGTGAAAAAATTTGGAATGCTGGCCTTCCAGTACTGGATGATTTGCATACTATCAGTGGTGACTGGAAGCCAGAAGGCGACAACGTTACTTCGAAACAATGGGGGAAATACAAAGCACAACAATGGATAACGGCTCTGGACAAAATGAAACCTGGGGTTGCGATGCTCATCGTTCACAGTAGCGACATCACCGAGGAGTTTAAGTACATCAGCGGTTCCGGCGGCTCTCGTTACGCCGATTTACTATCCATGCTGGACCCCGACCTAAAAGCCTACTTAAAGAAAAACAACATTGTACTAACCACGTGGAGAGAACTTTTGGAAAGGAGAAAGGCGGTTAA